>JAYUUO010000171.1:0-11163 GCA_043754515.1 Armatimonadota bacterium | reverse complement strand
CCCCCGCGCGGTGAACTTCCAGGGCTGCGTGTTGTGGCCGCTGGGGGCGAGCGTAGCGTAGCGGATCAGCCCCCGTAATGGTTGCCCATCGCCCGCGCTGCCGTCGAACGGCGTAGTCCAGGTCCGGTTCGCCTGCCGCTCGTAGTCGAGCCAAGGCGCGAACGTCAGCAGGGCGTCCCCGAGTAATGCCGTGCCCCCGGTCGTCGCCGCAATCTTGAGTAGCGTTCTGCGATCAAACCTCTGGGGGAGCGGCGTCACCGGGTGCGTAAGGATGCTGCTCACCCGTCCGTCACACGGACGTTCCCGACCACGCGCGCGGCGGACGATTCCGATTCCGAGTACGCCGTATCTTCCTCGCGCTCGCTCAATTCCAGAATGCCACGCGCACGGGCGATGTCGTCCGGCGTGCCGTGTACGAGCAGGAGGAACTTGCCCGCCGCGATCTCGGTCTCGTACATCACGGCATTGTCCTGTCCCATCCCGAGGCTCACCAGGGCACCGCCCAGCGCGCTCAGCCCGCCGACGATGAACGCGCCCTCCAGCATTCCGACCAGCGCGACGACGATGGGGCCCGCCATCAATATAGGCCCGACACCGGGGATCATGAAGAACGCCCCGCCGACGAACAGCCCCCAGACGCCGCCCCAGAAAGCCCCGGAGTTGCCCCACGCCATCATCCGATCGCCTGTGGTGTAGTAGCCGACGACATGCTCCTCGGTGTGGTAGTCCCTGCCCACGATGGACAGTTTCTTCATGTCGAATCCGACCTTCTGGAGGTCCCGGACCGCGTTCTCCGCGTCCTGATGCGACCGGTACACCGCGACCGCTATCTTATCGTTGATTACGGTCATCAGATCCGCGTCTTTTCCGATCGATGCCATTCTTGTCGTTTGTGTCATTTTAAGTTCCCCGTGTGGCCACCCGCGTGGACTCGGTCCAGCGAGGCGGCTTCCGATTAGGTACGCGCCGGTCGGGAGCCGCGCCGCCAGCCGATACGGCTCCCGACCGGTGTAAGCGAACCAGTCCGCCCTAAATCGCGATAGTAAGGTCGTTCACAATGGCGGTCACGCCCGGCGCGGACCAGGCCGCGGACACCGCCGCGTCGCGCTCCGCCCAAGAGGAGACGCTACCACTTAGAGTCACCTTGCCGTCGTGCGTGCTTACCCCGATGCGGCGGGCGTCTAAATCCGCGTTGCGGCGGAACGCGTCCTCGATCTTGATCTTGACATCTATCCAACTCGCCTTCGGCTTGATCGTGATGGAATCCGTTACCCCCGTGACACCCATCAGGTACTGAACACACCGTTTGGCCGCGTCCTTCTGGTACTGCCAATCAACGTCGCCTTCGAGCGTGATCCAGCCGTGTTTGACGATGACTTTGACCTGCTCCTTGGGCACCTCGAAGTCCCACTTCATGGAACTCAACGCCGCCGCCGCGATGTCCTGGTCGGTTTGCTTGCTCATGAACGGGAGTTCGACGGTGATGTCGTTCGCGACCCCGCGGACCCCGTAGACGCCCTTCGCCGCATTCTCCGCGGCCACCTTCTCCGTGTAGTGGGCTACCTGCCCAGTCAGCGTGACCACATGATCTGTCGCCGCGACACCGATGTGCGCCGCGTCCACGTTCGGCTTCCACTTGAGCTCCGCTAACACGTCGCTTTGCAGTTGCGAATCGTTGTGCATGATGAATATCCCCGAGAGTCAGACTTTGGGTGAAAGAAACCCCGCGTCGCGATGTCTGAGTCCCGCGATAGGGGCAACGGAGGATGTCCCGCCGTATGCTAATGCACCGCGCGGAGGCATTCAGGGTTCACGTTGGATTTTCAAGGGAGAGCGTTCGTTCCGTCCGCGTCTCCCCTTCCTCGCCAATGCGCACTTTAGTTGTCCCCTTGATGAGAGGACGCCAAACCAATAACAACTAATGTTTTTCAATTATTAAGGATATTTATAGAGTAAAGTCAGTCTATAAAGGCTAATTTTATTTCTACAGTAGCGTTGCGCAGTGATGGTAGCAACCATTCTATAATAGATGCCGCAGGGGGACGCGCCCGCTGGCGGACCGTTCTGCCCGGCGAAGTAGTCGGCGATCAAGTAACTATTCTGGAAGGACTCCAGCGGCGAGCGGATCGTCACCGACCCGAAGATCAAGTTCACGGCGGGTGCTCCTCTTAGAATCCGGCGCGAGGTCGCCTCCGATGGCGGGAACCCGAAAAATATGGGTAAGACGGCTAAGGATGTAACCCCATGAGGAACTTCGCCTGGACTCTCGCCCTGCGCTCCGGAAAAGGGCAAACCCTACTGACCATCTGCGCGGTGGCGGCCGGGGTGATCATTGTCGTTTTCATCTCCGCGATCGTCTTCGGCATTCGGAAGAACATAACCGCGATCTTAACCGATGTCCTCCCCCATATCACGGTGCGGGCGGCTGAGCAGAAGGCAGTCCCCCCGTGATGCGGCGGTCCTCCTGTCGGATCTGTCGCGGGCGGCGGCGTGGCGTCCGGCGAAGGCGGCCACCCCTACCGCGTTGGTAATGAGGCCGCCGTCACCGATGGACTGGAGAACCGCGTCTCGGGGGCGACCTACAGCGGAAAATCCAGCCTCGAACGATAATTCGTGCTATAATCGGCGCATGATTTCCCCAGCCAGCCAACCGAAGTCGCCCTTCAGCGCGGTTCTCCAGTCCGTCGGTGACGGCGTCCTCATTACCGACGCGGTAGGCAAGGTGACCCTGCTCAACCCCGTCGCGGAGCGGCTTACGGGATGGACGACCGCCGAGGCTTTCGGCCTTGACTCGAAACTCGTCCTCGATCTGATGGGAGAAACATCCCGAAAACCCGTAGACAGCCCCGTGGATCGTGTCCTGCGCGACGGCGTGGAGGTCGGTCTGACGAACCACACGATTCTGCACCGCCAGGGCGGGGCGCGGCTTGCTATCGAGAACAGCGGCACCCCCGTTCGCGACGAACGCGGCGACCTGTCCGGAGTCGTGATGGTGTTCCGCGACGTTTCGGACCGCCGACCGCCGGAGTCCGGCCCACGCGAGCAAGGCGACACACCCCGCCGCATCGTCGAAGGTAGCCCCGACGGCATCCTGACGCTGGATGCGGACGGACACATTCTGACCCTGAACGAGAGCGGGCGCGTCCTGGTCGGCGGTGTTCACCCCGCCTCGGCTTCCGGCGCGGACTGGCTCTCGTTCCAGGATGGTGACGGGCTGGTCGCCGCCCGCGACGCGCTCCGTGCCGCGCGGGCGGGCGACGGCGGACGGTTCCAGGTGTCCCGCGCGACGGGAACAGGCGAGCCGCGCTGGTGGGATGTGATCGTCACGCCACTCGCGGGCGCGGGGGGATCCGATGGGCAACTGCTCGTCAGCGCGCGTGACATCACGGACGGGAAGGAAGCCGGCGATATCGAACGCGCCCAATTCGCGGAGATCTTTCTGCAAACCCCGTCTTTCATGGGCGTAGCACGTGGGCGCGAGCACATCTTTGAGATGGTGAACCTGCCCTACCACCGTCTGGTCGGACTCGGCCGCGAGCTGATCGGCAGATCCGTCGCGGTCGCCATCCCCGAGGCTACCGAGCAGGGTTTCATCGCCAAACTGGACGCGGTGTTCCAGACCGGCGAGCCATTCACGGCGAAGTACGTCCGCGTTATGCTTGAAACGACCCCGGAGGAACCGCTGGAAGAGCATTTCCTTGACTTCGCATACCTCCCGCTCCGTGACCGGGACGGCACCGTGTCCGGCATCCTGATACACGGCATTGATCTCACCGAGCGTAAGCGGTGGGAGCAGGAGCGGGAGCGGCTCATCGAGGAGCGACGCGTGGTCGCCGAACACGAACTTATACTAAAGCGGATCTCCGCCGCGGTCCGGGCCACCGACGATTCCATCGAGATGAAGGCGAAGGCGACCGCCCTTTTGAGCGAGGCACTCGATCTCAGCCTTTGCCACGCCGCCATTTTCGAGCCCGCCCACGAAGCCTGGCACGTCGCGCATGATTGGCGCCGTGAGGGCCTTCCCTCGCTCGCGGGCATCTTCCCGACGGCGATGTGGCGATCCCTTTCCGGCGCGGCGATGGAGCGCGGGGTAACCAGCGTTTTCTCCGATGTCGCTAACGCGACCGCTTTATCGCCCGACACGCGGACGTTGTTCGCCCAGATGGAGGTCACGGCGTTCGTGAACGTACCCTTCCTCAATGCGGCGGGAGATACCATCGGCGGCATGTCGGCGGGCAGAACGGGCACGCCGCGCGACTGGACCACGGGCGAGGTAGTTTTGATCGAGGCGACGGCGGCACTGATGCGCGCCGCGGTAGACTCCGCCCGCTTACACGCCCGCGAACATAATATCGCCGTGCAACTCCAGGACATACTCCTGCCCCCGCTCCCCGAGACCGTGCCGGGCCTCGCCCTGAGCGGGTTTTACAAGCCCGCGCTCGCCGAAGCCGCGGTCGGCGGCGACTTCCTCGCCGCGTACAGTCTGGGGGGCGACCTATCGGCACTGTGCGTAGGCGATCTGAGCGGCAAGGGACTCGCGGCGGCACGAACCGTCTCTGTCGTCACGAACTCCCTCCGGTACGCCCTGCGCAACGCTGTGCGGGGCGTCATTCCGGGCGGAACCGACGCGGGCACCGCGGCGTCCGGCGAAGGCGGCTGTCCCCTCCCGCTCGCGGCGACGATCACGGAGGTGAACCGCATCCTCGTTGACGACCTGTTGACGAACTTCGCCACGCTGTTCGTCGCGGTATATGACGCCGGTTCGCGCACTCTGACGTACGTAAATTGCGGGCAGGAACCCACCCTTCTGTGGCGGGCGGGGACGGGCACGGTCGAACTACTCCCGGCGACGGGGCCGGTATTGGGCGGGTTCGACACGGCGGCATTCCAGCAGGCGTCGGTGACGCTCGCGGACGGGGACGTGCTCGCCGCGTTCACCGACGGCTTGACCGAGGCCGGTCCGAACCACAAAAACCTGCTCCGGATCGAGGGCGTCGCCGAACTGTTCCGGCGGGTGGTCACGCGGGCGGGCGGACAGGACGTCTGGAGTGACGGCACTCCGGGAACGGTAGGGGACGCTATATCGGCCCACCTGATCGCGGGCGTGGACGATTTCGCCGGGACAGGTGCCCGCGACGACATCGCCCTGTTGGTCGCCGTGGCGCGGGGAAGATCACCCGCCTAGCTCCCCTATGATAATGAAATTGTTCAGGCTCCTTTTCAACAGGCTTTTTTTCAAAACGAAACCAGAGCAAGTCCGCGAAACAACGCCAAAAACCTCGGTCGTTGACGATAACCCACGGCAAACTCGCCAACCGCCGCCGAAAATCTTAGTCGTTGACGATGAGCCGAACATTCGTCGGTTGATTCAAGTCAGATTGGAGCGGGTGGATTACTCCGTCGAAGTCGCCGAGAGCGGGCGATCCGCTTTAACCAAATTGAATGAAGGCAGATTTGATCTTCTGATTACAGACGTCATGATGCCAGACGGGGACGGCTTCCAGCTGCTCGGCTGGATAGAACAGATACCAACATTCGCAACGATGCCGATAATCGTTCTCACTGCGGTAGCGAGTGACAGACCGAACCCAATAGGTCTCATCAACGCGCGACTTCAGGCGAGACACCCAAACCGCAGGATCGAAGCCATTGTCAAACCTTTCAATCCCGGTGAACTGATTGTACTGGTTGACCGACTGCTTACTGAATCGGGGAACGATCCCACGGTCACTGGTACTTCCTGAACGCCAGCCCCTTCCGCGTTCCGATCTACGCGCCGCCTGCCCCTCGCAAAGAGGCACGCCCGCGACGAGCCCGATATACGCGCTTCGCGGCATTCCTATTTCCCCTACCCCATTCATACCCACCTCTTTGCAGACCCTGCCCGCGCCCTCTTAGACACTGCCCCCTCTCAAACGCGCGGTGCGACCGACACGTCGAGGCGCAAGGGCGCGTTCGGGTCGGCCAGCGTCCCGTTCGCGTCGCCCTCTACGTAGCCGTCCTTGAGCACCCGCACCGAGTAGTTGCCGACGGGCACGAAAAACGCGAAACTACCGGTCGCGTCAGCTGCCGTCTCCTCGATCTGGCTCCCGTCCCGTAGCAGAATCACGGTCGCGCCCGCGCCGCTCTGCCCGTTGTTCGTTGTCACCTTCCCGACAACGGTCGCCGGGAAGCCGGGCGGAACCGCCGCGTTCAGGTCCTCGATCAGTTTCAGATCGCCGATGCTTAAAAGGCCGTTCCCGACTGTCACGTTTACCACGCCGGACGCGGTGCCGATCACCGCGCTCACCTGAATGGGACCGTTGGGGATGTTGGAGACCAGGAAGTTCCCCAGCGGGTCCGTGGTCGCGGTGAAGCCAGACGGTGCCACCGTGACGAAAGCACCATTCGCCGGGGTGCCGCTCGGTAGCACCACGCGCCCGCTGACTTGCCCGATGTTGACGATTAGCTCGAACGGCCCGTTGCTCCCACGCGTCACCGGCGGGAAGAACGCGATAGTCTGCGTGTCAATGAACGTTTCGGGCAGGAGCGTGGTGGCGTTCTGCCGCGTGTTCAGAAACGTGATCGCCGCGGTCGCGGTACCGACGGGCACATTTTCCATGCGGAACGTGCCGACATTATTCGTCGCGCTCGCGCCGTCCACCGTGGGCGTAGTCGCCTTTACCTGGCCCATCATCACCGTCGCGCCTCCGAGTTTATCGTCCCCCGCGAGCGCGTTCAACACGATTCCCGTCACTACCGTGTTGGGCGTACCGCCACCTTTGTCCCCGCCGCCCCCGCCGCAACCCGCCAGTAGCGCGACCGCCGTCGCCGCGCACGCGCCCAGGAATCCCCTCCGCCCTCTGCCCCGATCCGTCATGATGTATCCTCGCATTTAATTCAGTACCTGCACCGGGCGAATCGTCGTCACCGGAAGCCCGTCGCCGTCGGTCGGCCGCGCCGTGATTTTTAACAGGTAGGCACCCGCCGGAAGCGAGCCACCATCCTGCGCCCGCCCGTCCCAGAACAATGACTGCCGACCCGCCATTATCGCCCGCCCGCTGTTGTCCAAACGGCGGATCAGTCTGCCGCCCAGCGCGCTGACCTCCACGCTGACCTCCGCGCTCGACGTCACGTTGTAGGATATTCCGAAACCGCCCGCCCCGCCCTGCGCCCGCCCCCCGAGGCGGCTGATCTGAATGTTGCTCAGCATGAGCGGCATCGTCCGCGCCGGTTGCGCAGTGATCGTGTAGCGGCGGGAGCGTTTCGCGTCGGTCGCGGTCCAGACCACGGACGAGCGGTTTCGGAGTGGCGTTACCTCGCCGGTCTCTGTGTCGGTGAGCAGAAGGCGCGTCGCGCGCGGCACCGCGTTCAGGTTGTCCCACTGCAAGCGCACGGGACCCGGCGCGACGGCGAGCGACGTGAACTGCCACTGGTTTTCGCGCTTCGCGGCGTCGCGGAAGTCGGCGACGAACCGGCCGCCCGCGCCCTTGATCCCGCGCGTCGGCGCGTCGAACACGACGCCGACGCCCGGCACCACGGCGGGCGGCTCCTCCTGATCGAGCCGGTTATCGTAGCCATCAGTCGCGCCACGGGCCACCCCGAACGTCGCGGTCGCCTCCGCCCGGAAGAACCCGATGCGCGGGTCGGCGTCCTGGCGCGTGCGCAGGGTCACCGCCCAGTCGGGGCGCGGCGCGGAGGACGATGCGAGGGCGGCGCGGGAGCGAGGCGACACCTTGCGCGTGGTCGCGTCTGGTGCCTTCATCAGCAGGGTCAAGCCGCGGGGCACGAGCACCCGCAGAAACACGCCCTCCCATTCCGGCGCGTTGATCGAGTCGGTGACCACGAACTGTCCGCTACTACGGTCGAAGCGGTACGGCTGGGCGGACACCAGGTTCTGCGCGACCGCGTCATCCCAACTCAGCGCGTTGTTGTTCTGGTCCTGCACCCGTATGTCTTTCACGATCAGGGTGTCGTTCGTGAACGGCGTGCCGATCATGTTCCAGCCGTAGCGCACGGCGACGGGGAAGTCAACGTCGGTGACGGGCAGGGCACCGGTCAATCGCACGGCGAGTGAGCTAAGCGAGCGGTCGGCGGGAAGCGGCTTGAACCAGTAGGCGCGGCCCGCCGCGAGCGACCCGATGCTCGTTTTGGGGTCCGCGGTCGCCTCGGAGTAGCGGTTCCCGATCACATCCCAATAGGACAGCACGAAATCACCCGCGCCGATGCCGAGCGCGTCCGGGACGCCGGTGACGAGCGGCTGAAGCGGGAACGAGACGAAGAACGGCAACTGGCCGACAGCGAACGATTTGGTGACCGTGGACAACTCGCCGCCGTTCTGGTTCGTACGTAGCACCAGATAGGACTGCCCATCGCCCGTGTTCTTGTTGAACGTTTTCACCGCGCCCGTGCTGTCGGTGTAGGTGATCACGGTCTTCGCGAGGTCGTTCGGCGCGGAACTCAGATTCATCCCGAAACCGGCGTTTGCGGAGGTCGTGGTGTCGGATGCCGACGAAGCAGGCGTAGTTTGTGTAACGGAGATGGCACGCCCAGACGCGTTCGCGCCCAGCACGACGGCTTGCAGATTCCCCGTGAAGCCGCTCGGGACGTAGGTGCGGGCGGTCTCGGTGCCGACCGAGAAGTCGAGCGTCAGGCGGCCTTCCCCGATGGTGAATGATTGGGTGGTGATCGAGCCTTCGCCGTCCAGCAACTGTACCTGCTCCGACGCGACGCCAAGCCGCACGGTCGCGCCGGTCGCGTCGTGGAAGATCGAGTAGACCTGCCCGTCGAGCAACTCCTCGTCGCCGTCGGGCTTGGTGTGGTAGTAGATCACCTGGATCAGGTTCGACTGCCCTTTCGTGGCATCGAACGAGCCAGGGATCACGAACGCGTACAGCTTGCGCCCGACCGACACCGACGTGTCGAGGATGTATTGACGCGCGAACCAGTCGGCGAACGGCGCGCCCTCTACGCCGTTCGGCAGGAGCAACGCGGCGATATTTTTGAGTTCGGGCACATTCCCGGCGAGCGACGGTGACGCGGCGGGGTCGAACCGCGCGTAGTAAGCCTCGTTAAATAGGCGGAAGAAGTCCGGGTTTTCGATGTAGACCTTGAGCCACGCCGCGCCGCTCATGCCGATCCGCGGGAAGGTCATCTTGCCGAGCGTAAAGCCGCCGGACGTGGCGTCGAGTTGGATATTCGCCTGGGACGGCGGGAAGAAGGTGGGGTTTCCGAGGCCCGGCTGGTTGAGCAGATCGTACCAGCGCAGTAACGAAAACAGGTTGTTCGCGGAGCCGTCGGCGAACCCATAATCAGGGGTGCGGGCGACCACGGACGCAGCGGCGCGGGCGAATCCCTGCTCCCAGGCGTCGTACTGGAACACGGCGGGTCCGTGATACGCGTGGATCAGATTTAGTAGCAGGGCTTGCGCGAACGTCTCGTCTTTGACGAAAACGGGGAGCAGTATCTGGTTGCCCGAAGCGTTGTAGCCGCCGAAGGCGAACAGACGCTGAACCTGGGGGATTTTGCTGTTGTCGAGCGAGCCGGCGTTCACTATCTCGACCTCGCCGGACACCGCTGGCTTGCCGTAAACGGCCTCAATGCGTGGCGTGAACGCGGTAATGAGCCGCTCGATCAGGGCGCGATCCTGGTCCGACCAGCCGGTGTAGCGGAAGGTCAGCGCGCCGCCACCGACCGCGCGGCCCCGCCAGGCGCGGGTGACGACGGGCTTGCCGTTGGTCTCGACCTGCACGATGGTGGAGACCGGGAACCGCAGGCGTGAGTCCTTGAGCAACCCCTCGCGCCGCATCACATCAAGAGAGCGGATGAGGGCGGGGGTCTGCGCGGCCCAGGTCGCCTTGAGCTTGCGGATCACGGCGGCGTTGGTTTCGGCCTCGCTCGCGCCGAACGGCACGGCGACGCGCACGGCGGTCTGCGAGCCGGACGAGACCGTGGCGAACTTCGTGTTGACCAGGTTGATCGGGCGGCGCGAGAGCGTCTGCGCGGACACGGGTGCGGTGACGACACCGAGCGTGGCGGCGCAGACGAGCGCGGTCGGGAAAGCGGCACCGGTAACGGCACGACGCAAAGAGAGGGAACGGGATACTGGCATAGGCGTGTGAAAAAAAAGGCGACGAACGGGCACGAGCGACGTGTCCCACCTCGCGATTTCTTAGACACCGCCCGTCGCGGATTCCTTCACGTTTTTCTTCGCGCGGTACTTCACCCCCCCGGTACCTCACCTCCCGGGTACCCTCTGGGTGCTCCCTCTCCGTGCCGGAGAGGGAGGAGCAGATCCGCGAATGTGCGCAACTTGCCTGTGAACCCCTACTCTCTCCGGCTCCCCCCTCTCCGGCACGGAGAGGGAGCACCCAGAGGGTACCGGGGGGTGAAGTACTGGGGGCTAAGGGGAGAATCCAGTAATACGCTTATCAATCCGCGAATGAATGCATGAGCCAATAAGTACTGGATCAAAATTATGTTTCACAATGTCGGAACGGCGAGAATTTGATTTCAAGCAGAGTGCCGACCGCCTTCAATGCTTGCCATACCGCATAAAATAGTGTCTCCTTGGCCGCATAATCCTCCGCACGCAACCACTCCTACTTGAGCTTCCTCCACAATATCTCCACGATGTTGAGTTGCGGAGAGTAAGCAGCCAAGTACACCACAAACAATCCACGCTCCTGCCAAATCCCTATGCGCTCTATGACTTCCTTGCCATGATGAACCGGGGCATTGTCCAGTACGACCACGGTCGGTTTTTCCACTGACAAGGACAACTCATCGAATTGCTCCACAATGAACCGCGCGGTGACCGACTCACTCATCATACGGGCGATACAATGATTATCCCGACGAAGAAGAGCGAAACAATTCACCCCCTCCCCACGGGCGGAAGACATAAAAACTTATTCGTTACGAAACTGCCAGTCATAAGGAACGCAGGGCATCATAGAAACACGGCAAGCATCCCCGTAGAATAAGAACCTATCCTTAAATAACCCTGTATAATTCCCATAAAGAGGTTCTAACTCGTGTCGCGACAATATCAATCTTGGGAAGTATCCGAGGATTTCTGGCAACTGGTCGAACCACTCATACCGCAACGGCAACGCGTGGGAGGCAAAGAATACCAACGTAAACCTGGCGGTGGGCGCAAGTCGATACCCTCCCGGCGCATTT
>JAYUUO010000170.1:0-3705 GCA_043754515.1 Armatimonadota bacterium | reverse complement strand
GTCCCACCCGCAAGCGGGTACCCGACATCCGGCGCGGAACGCATCTAGACAGACAATCGTCAAAACAAGTTTTGACTGTACTTGTTTCGCCGATGACGTGGGTTTCAACCCGCGTTCCTTGACGAACCGCGTAACTCCTAAAGTTTATTCGCGCGGCGCGGGCGGAACCAGGGCAGGTAATCCGCCGGGGCTCGTCGAAAAGACACACGCATGGAAACACATCCGACCGGCTCTCCCCCCGCCGAACACACGGGTGCCCGTATCGTCGCGATTCAGGTGGGACTACCAGAAGCCCGGACCGATGCCGACGGCAAGCCGTGGACCAGTGCCATCGGCAAGTCGCCCGTCATTGGCGCGGTGTTCATGGGGCGAGAAAACCTAGACGGCGACCGGCAGTTCAACCGCAAGCACCACGGCGGCCTGGAGAAAGCGGTCTGCATCTACTCCGCCGAACATTACCCGGCATGGCGCGCGGAATGCGACCGCCTCGATCAGCCGTTCGGCTCGTTCGGCGAGAACCTGACCGTAATCGGGCTTACCGAAGAGCGCGCGTGCCTCGGGGACATCTACCACGCCCCGTCCGGCGCGGCCATACAGATTTGTCAGCCGCGAGTGCCTTGCGCGAACGTGCGCCGCCATTGGGACGCGACGCGGCTCCCGGCGCGGATGCGCGAGACCGGCTTCACCGGCTTCTACTGCCGCGTACTCGCCGAGGGGATGCTACGCGCGGGCGATGCCCTCACCCTCGCGGAACGATTTTTTCCGGACTGGACGGTGGCACGGGCTAATCGCGCCTTGTACGGACGCGCGGGCGACGCCACACGCGCCGAACGCCGCGCCCTGATCGCGCTGGGGCCGCCCGTATCCGCGGAGTGCGCCGCGTTCGTGGGGAAGCTCGCTCTCGAAAAAACGTGAGCCGCCTGAGCCAGCATACCGCAGTGGAAAAACTCACCCCCGCCCGGACAGTAATTCCGAGAGTTCCTCCGGGTTCAGGCAGGAAACAGGCGGCGCGGCGGTGGATACTATGCGCGGTAAAAACATCCCGTCCGGGCGCGTCGGCTTCGTCGCCGAAACGCACCTGGTTAGTCCAGAGTATCATCGTGCCCGTACCGCGCCAACCACAAACTAAAGACGGATCGTTCCTCGCCTTATTGGACGGCGGGGACGCTATCGCCGCGACGCGCCCCGATTACAAGCGCAGATCGCTCGCCACCGCGCAACCCTATCTGACCGTGACCAGCGAGAAGCGACCAGGCGACGGTGTGATTCTGGTGCGGGTTGCGGGCGACCTGGACATATCTACCGTGTTGCCGTTCCGCGACGCGGCATTTACCGCAATCGGGTCGCGCCCGCCGCTCTTGCTTCTTGACCTGGTCGCGCTCGGTCACCTGGACATCACCGGACTGAACACGCTCCTTAGCATCGGGCGCGTCGGGAAACTGATGAAAGTGCCGGTGCGGGTCATCCCCGGCGAGAAGATCGCCCGACTTTTTACCGCGACGCGCCTGGGAGCGCAGTTGCCGTTCGCGACACACGAGACAATAATGCCGCCCGTGGCGAAGGAGAACGATGCCCATCCATGAACTAACCGCGCCCGATAGGACGTACGCGCCCGGAACACCGCGCGCGAGCCAATCCCTGCCCGCGCCCGATCAGCCGGAAGGCGGTCGGGAAGCGTTCTCGCCGGGGGAACTGCTCGCCACGCTGGTCGCGTTGCCCGGTCCACCGGGGCAGGAGGCACCGGTACGCGAGTACCTCGCGGCGCGCCTCGCCGCGTCGGGCATTCCACACCGCGCCGATGCCAAGGGGAATCTGCTGGCGGGTGCCGGAGAGAGCGTGCCGGAACGCCCGTCCATTGTCGTCACTGCGCACATGGACGAGATCGCGCTGATGGTGAGTGGCTACGCCGGGGACGGCGAGTTGCGGGTCACGCCACTGGGCGGGGTGCATCCGTGGAAGTGGGGTGAGGGGCCGGTGGACATACTCTCCTTGGATGGCTCGACGGTGACGCCCGGCGTACTCGGATTCGGCTCGATCCACACGGGGGCGGTGCAGTCGGCGGCGCAACGGTCGCGGGACGGCAAGTCGCTGACCTGGGGGGACGCGACGCTATGGACGGGCTTATCCGACGCGGAGATCTCCGGGCGTGGCATCGTCCCCGGTTGCCGGGTCGTGATGGCGCGGGAGCGGCGGCGGGTGCTACCGCTAGGCGGCGGTCGGGTCGGCTCATACTTCCTCGACGACCGCGCCGACTGCGTCGCCTGGTTACTCGCGCTGTACGCGCTCCGCGACGCGGGCGAGGGCGCGGACGTCCTTTTCGTCGCGTCGGTATCGGAGGAGGTCGGGGGCGAGGGCGCGCTGTTCGCCCTGCGTGCGCTCCCGATGCCACCCGCCGTGTGTGTCGCGCTTGAGATCGGGCCGAGCACCCCAGACGCGCGGCTGGTTCTGGACGAGACGCCGACGGTATGGATTAGCGATTCGTACGCGACGATGGCACCGCTCGACCTCGCGCTCGTCTACGCGGCGGCGGGCGACGCGGGGCGCGGGGCACAGCCGCAGGCGGTGACGCGCGGCGGGTCGGACGCGACGCTAGCGGCGAGCCACGGCCTGTGCGCCCGCCCCGTGACACTGGCGTTCGCGGCGGAAAACTCGCACGGCTTCGAGATCATGCACCGGGACGCGCCGCAAGCCCTCGCGAATCTGCTGGTCGCCTACCTGCGGCTCGCGGCGGGGCATCTGGAACTATAAAAGGAGCCGACGATGAAAAAGCGAACACCCCGCCTGACCGAGTCCGAGGTCGCCGAACTTCTGCCAACCGTACCCGAATGGCGCGTCATAGGCGGCGTGCTAACTCGCCGGTTCGCGTTCGCCGACTTCGCGGGCGCGATGCGCTTCGTGAACCGGGTCGCGGGCGCGGCGGAGGCGGCGGATCACCACCCCGATATGAACATCCGCTACAACAAAGTAAAACTCGGGTTTACCACGCACGATTCGGGCGGGCTGACCGCCCTCGACTTCGATGGTGCCCGTAGCGCGGACGGCTTCCTATCAGGCGTTTGACTTCGTGTGAGGAGGGCTTGGTCTGGCCCCCTCCCCTCGGCGGTCACCGGTTCGGCACCCGCTCGGGAAGGGCCACTCTCCGGGGTTCCGCGAGTCGGCGGCGTAAGTAGCTGACAAAGTACCACATCAGCACGTTGAAGAGGACTAGTACCCCGATGAGGCTTGGTCTTCCGCTTGGCAACAATGTAATACCCGCGCTCAGCGTGGCGATAAGATGAATCCTGAACCCGAAAGAAGCGGCTTCAGGCAAACCTTCGCCTCTACGTAAGCGGTGACGGAAGTTGTACAAGACGCTTGTCACCCAGAACAAGTTGATTGCACAGGTAACGCACGCCAAGTCCTGCCCCATCGTGTTGAGGCTCATCGCGCCGCTTCCATGAACGGCAACGCGGCAACGATTACCGCCACGCCGTCCGGTGTCCCGACTGAGAGCGCAGTGCCCGGTGCCGCGTACTCGTTGCGTAGGTGGCCGAGCGCGATAGGCACGCCGAGCGTCGGCGAAAGCGACGCGCTGGTGATGCGCCCGACGTTCTTACCGTCGGGGGCGAACACCGGCGCATTCGGTTCGGGGCGCGTGGCTTGCGCCGGGTCGGGGAAGAACCCGACTAAGCCCTTGTTCGTGTGTCCACGCGCGTCAATGCGGGC
>JAYUUO010000169.1:0-35143 GCA_043754515.1 Armatimonadota bacterium | reverse complement strand
GGCGGGGACACTCGCGGACGGCGACGACGGGCGCGGCAATCGCGGCGTCTGGCTCTCGCTCAGCAACTCGCCCGGCACGATTCGGCGCGACGAATGGACGCCGGTTCCCGCCAACCTGCCCGGCGTGCGCGGCGTGATGTACCGCGCGGGACTGCTCCTTTACGGCATCGAGCCATACACGGGCGCGTTTACCGGGCTACCCGATCTGAGGCAGGTACTAACGTGGCGGGCGCGGATTACGCTCACGCGCGACATGCCGATGGGGGCCACGGTCGGCTACGGGAACACACACACGCTATCGCGTCCGGCGCGCGTCGCCACCGTCGCGGTAGGTTATGCGGACGGCTTCCCGCGCCGTTTATCGAACCGGGGCACTGTGCTTCTGCGCGGAGAGCGGCTACCGGTAGTGGGGCGGGTGTCTATGGATCAGATGCAAATTGACGTGACGGATGCTCGCATCCCGGTCGCTGTCGGGGATGTGGTGACGCTGCTCGGGACGGACGCGGGGGAGATGATCCCAACGCTCGCGTTCGCGGACTCGATTGACGCCACCGCGCACGAGCCGACTTGCTACCTGACAAGCCGGGTGCCTCGGTTGTACACGAACATCCCGGTGGGCGACCGGGCGATATTGGCTCATAAATCGTCGGACGTCACCACGCCTTTGTAGATCCGCCCCGCGACCACGGGAAGGACGGCAATCCTGTGACGCGCCATCAGCGAACGCGCGTCGTCGGTTGACATATCCGGCGCGCCGACGAAGCGCAGACCGCTCGCGTACGGCCCCACCGCGAGATCCTCGCGGACCGCGTCGGCAGGGATACGCCCGCTGTCGCGGTCGGCGAGGGTGTATACACCGAAGTACATGCCGTCGCCGACGATCACCACGGTCTGTAGCGGCTCCTCCTGCATCAGCTCGATGGCTTCGGCAAGGCTGGCCCCCGGCTCGACTACGGGAACCGTCCGCAAGGTTATATCTCGAAGCAGTGTCATAATGGGGAATAATTCCCCGACGGCACCTGTTTTTCCTCTTACCCAGCGATTCCCAGCGAACTTGCTCCGTTTTGGTTATAATAAACTAGTGAGTGCAAACGAAATGAAACTATCCCTCGTGCAAAGCGGCAACGAATCCGCTAATCCCATCGCGCCTGCCCTGCCCGACCCTTCTTATGAAGCGGCACACATTGAGGAGTCGCGCCGCGAGACCCTCCGCGACTACCGGGTTATGGACACCGCTTCCGAGCCTATGTTCGACGATCTGACGCGGCTCGCCGCGCAGGTCTGCGACGCGCCGATCGCCTTGCTGTCATTTCTGGACGGACACCGACAGTGGAATAAGTCGAACGTCGGCTGGAATATCGGACAGATACCGCTCGAAGAGTCTTTCGCGACCCACATCCTTGACCAGGGCGACCTCGCGGTGATCATGGATTTGCGGGCGGACGGACGATTCGCGCACAACCGCTATGTGATCGGCGCGCCGCGCCTCCGGTTTTACGCGGGGCTGCCGCTTCTCGGGGACGGCGGGCACGCTATCGGCGCGCTGTGCGTGCTGGACGATAAATTGCGCCCGTTCACCGACGCGCAGGTAACCGCGTTCCGGACGCTCGCGCGTCAGGCGATGGCGATGCTAGATCAACGCCGCCATATCGCCCTGCTCTCGGGCGAAGTGACGCTCCGCTCCGACGCCGAGGAGCGCGCCCGTCGTCAGGCGCGATGCGACGTGCTGACAGGCTTGCCGAACCGGACACTTTTTCTGGAGCGGGTCGAGGAGGCATTGGAGAGGGCGCGGGCGACGCGGTTCGTGAAAGGAGAAAAAGCGTACGGAAACGCCGCGATGCTGTTCGTGGATCTGGACCGATTCAAGCGGATCAACGACACGCTCGGGCACGCGGCGGGCGACATCATGCTCCGCGAGGTCGCGGCGCGGTTCACGGGTGCGCTACGCCCGGAAGACACGATCGCGCGAATCGGCGGCGACGAATTCACGGTGCTAATCCCTGACCTGCCGACCGCGAACTACGCGGCGGTAGTCTCGCAGATGCTCCAGCGCACACTGGTGCGCCCAATCTCGATCCAGAACCAGGAGTTCACGGTCGGTGCCAGCATCGGGATCGCGGTATCGCCTAGGGACGGCGACGACGCGGCGACGCTACTTAAGCACGCCGACATCGCCATGTACGAGGCGAAAGCGAAGGGCGGCTACCAGACCTATGACCCGCAGATGAACGCCGACAACTACCAGCGTCTGATCGAGGAGTCGGAACTGCGACGCGCCATCGAGCGGGATGAACTATCGCTCCTGTACCAGCCGATGATCGAGATCGAGACCGGGCGCGTGGTCGCGGTCGAGGCACTATGCCGGTGGCGTCACCCGGAGCGCGGCCCCGTCCCGCCCGCGCACTTCATTCAGGTGGCAGAGCAAGCCGACCTGATCGTGGAACTCGGCGAATGGGTCCTACGCCGCGCCTGCGTGGACGCGATGATGTGGCGCAGTCACGGGCACCTCGATCTGCGCGTCGCGGTCAATCTGTCGGCGCGGCATATCGTCCACGGCACCGTGCTTAAAACGGTGCGCGACCTGCTCGCCGAGTTCGAGCTACCCGGCGAGATTTTCGACGTCGAGATCACGGAGACGGCGCTGTGTACGACCGGCGATATGACCCCGCAGACGTTGCAGGGTTTGCGTAGCCTTGGGGTGCGCCTTTCGGTGGACGACTTCGGCACCGGCTACTCGTCGCTCGCCTACCTGCGCCGCTTCCCCGTTGATATCCTGAAGATTGACCGCGCCTTTATCGCGGGATTGGACAAGGACACACCAGACGAGGCATTGGTGCGCGCTTCCATCGAAATGGCACACGCCTTAGATTTGCTCGTGGTCGCGGAGGGAGTGGAGACCGAGGCGCAACGCGACTGTCTTCGCGCGCTGGGCTGCGACATGGCGCAGGGCTTCCTGTTCTCCCGCCCGGTCGCGCCCGAAGTCCTGACCTCGCTGATGGCAGGCGGCGGATTGCGCTCGGCGATGCTGCTCACGAGCGGCGCGGCGGGGGGCGACATCGCCCGCCTCAACCGGGCACGAGCATCGGGGCGGCGGAGCAAGTAGCCGCTCTCGCACCGGTTCAATCGGTGCCAGGACGCTAAACATATGTTTCCCTATCCGAAAACTTGACACGTTGGCGGGCGCCTGATACCGTCGGTGCCAGTACGTCTCTAAAAATGTTTGGAGCCGGGCGAGCAATTCACCCACTCACCTTACGCAGTGGTGATTTGATACACTCTGCTTTACCCCATGACACCCCGCAATGCTCAACTTCTTGACCTGTACTCAGATTATCTGATCGCTTCCTTACAGGGGGAAGGCCGCGCCTCGAAGAAAGCCACGCTCCTCGCCCACGCGGCGGCTGACGAGGCGGCACGGTCGCGGGGTAAGGCCGCCTTCGACGAGAAGTGGGCGGGATCTGCCTGCGGAGAAACGCGGCGAAACAGAGAGGGCCGCGTGGAGGGAGATCGCGGCGGGTTCGGGACCGGTCGCGGCGAAGGCTAAGGACGTGCTGGCCGGAGCGATCAAAGCGGGCGATATTTTGGCCGGGAACGCGCTGAGGGCTGTGTTCCAGGCGACGTTGGGGCGGATGGTTAGGATTTAACCCTCAGCGCTTTTTGATCAGGAGCCGGACGAGGGCGGCTATCAAGCAAGCAAGAACTATCGCGCAGATGATGTAACCGATCCGCGTCGCTTGATTTAAGCGCGACGCGCGTAAACCATCCGCCGTCTTCTTCTCGATCATCTGGTGGAGACGCACGTCCTGGGGTGCCTTCTTCTCCGCTAGCCCCTCAAGCTCGGGTAGGGTCATGGGGTCGGTGGTCGTCTTCTTGAATACCACTTCCTGCCCGTTCACGAGGAAATCGATCAGGTACCCCTGCTCAATCTTCGGGGCGAACGACGCGACGTCTTCCCCGTCTTTCTCCGCGACAAGCGTGACACGGGTCTCCGTCGTCACTCCGCCTTTGTCATCGTAGACACGGTGGGTGGAATCCGACGCGACCCACACCCCGGATTTGAGTCGGACGGGCTTCGTCATCACCATCTCCGTCACACATCTGCCGTCGGGCCGCGTCAACCGGAATGACCTCGCCAGATACTCATGGTCGGGATCAAATATCACGGTCGCCTTAAGCCCGGCGAACGAGAATGACGATTTGTCACCTTGTACGATGATGTTAGGATGGATCAACGAGACGCCGCGCCCCTGGAACAGCATCGGGCCAGGGTACACCGTGAAGGCACGTGCATTAGGGTAGATTATCTCGCCGAGCAACGTACCCTTGCGTTCGACGGCGAGGCTTGTTTTCGTCCCGACATCTGAAGAAGACGGCGTAGCAAGACGACAAAAGTAGGTACCGTCGAACGATTCCCTGATCCCTGAACCACTTTTTTTGTCAACCATTCGCCGAACGAACCGTTCGCCCACATACGCTACTTCCATAGACACTACTTCGACATCGGTTTCGATAGCCGCATCTTCCTTGCTCGGAGTGATGACTGTGCCAGCGGGTAGGTTGCTCGGAGGCGTCACGATGTCACGGCTAAATAAGGTACGGGCGAAGACAAAATGCCCCCTAGATAAAACCTTATCGCTTTTAGCCAAAGACTGGGCGACATCACCCTGTGCCGTAGCAGGCCGGGACCAGCAAGAGGCAAGGGAAAACAATACTATAATACTTATTAGCTTATTGATGCACATTTGTAGTGAAGTGGTGACGTTTTACTGCCTGACGCTCAGGGGCGAATATAGTGATGTACGTGGCAACAGAGCCAAGGTCGTGACGCAGGGCGAATTTGATCCACCCCACGCCACGCAAGCCCAAGCCACAGCCTGGATTGTGTTTGACCTTTCAGATGCAGGTAATATCGAATGTGATCGCTACTGTGTTGACCATACCAGCAGGCTTCCACCCCGTGTCGTGCACCTGCCCAACGGGAGCGCAGGCAATCCCACTGTAGGTAGTGACCCGCTTTTGCAGAGGAACCGGTGTCACACTACAATATATACAGCTAGAGAGAGAGTTATCGCAAGATTGCGTCTTAGTAGGAGTCCACTCCACTTTTGTAACTTCACTGGAAGTGCTACGCTGATACCCCTGGGGTAGTAGCATCGTGTCTTTCGCAATCTGGTCACAACCGTCGGCGTGTGCCACCGTGTTGACAGCGGTAGTGACGCACGCGGATGTGGCGATCAGCAGAAACATCGCCAGCGCGATGGCACGGTTCTTCGGCTTTATCATCTCAGATCTTGTCTCCTATGAGTCGATCGCCGGGATGGACTACGATGTTTTTCACCGAACAAGCCGGCTCCGTCGGGATTGTGTCGGCGTAGGCATTGCCGCGAGCGCGGCAGGGCTTGTTCCCCGGTTCGGTCGGAACCCTGGCGGCTTGTATAATCGAGCCTCCGAGAAGAAAGGTAAGGACGACGAGCGTCAGATGCAAACTAGCTTTTTTCATGGCACCCCCCAGAAGTGACGGTGCGGCGCGATTGCCGTTGGCATGACGGTACACCCCGCCCGGATTTTTGTCAAGTAGCCACGAAAAACTCCCCGTCGCTCCGCCTCTACAGCCCCCCTGCTCGATCTGATTACACGCCCCCCTTCCCCAACAAACCATCTGCAATCTGGAACATTTTCCCGAGAATCGCAATCGGCAGAAACTTGTTTGGAAAGAAACACCCGCATTTTCTCTTTCTGCCTGTCCTTGTTTTGCCCGTTACGATTATCGGGAAAGCGTTCCAGATTGTCAGAGTGCCGCAGTTTCCAACCTCTCTAGTCGCGCCCCCTCGGTACGTCGCACTTTACAAAGCGTATTACTACAATACGTCACGGCCGTCTCGCGCTCCAGCCCGAGCGACCGCGCGATCTCGTCGTACTCCTCGCCCCGCGCACGGGCGTTAAGGGATGTGGCGTTCGTTGGGGCGAAGATCGGTCCGGTCGATCGCGTCCGTGAAGCGGGCGGACTTCCCCGCCGCGTCCTCACGCGCGATCAAGACGTCCGGGGGGCTGGCGAGGGGTCGGGTGCCTGATCCGGCGCGATCAGGGCTGTCCTGTTACGCGATCTGTGTGCTCGCTTTCTGCGCATGTTGAGCGCCAGCATATCCGCTACGCCGTGGGCATAATTCACGGGATAAAATATTGACTCCCAGTTCTCCTTGGAAAACATGTGCAGGTACACGTCCCCCAGGAGGTCGTCTGCGTCCTCGCCTACCAGTTTTGCGCATCGCGCGGAAAGGGCCGGACGCCCGGCGAGAAGGTCGGATTCGTATCGCGCACGTGTCATTTTAGCGTGCCCCCGGAACAAACCCGCTAAGAGAAACTGCGGCGGTTTTCTCGGGCGGTTTTTTCCCTTTTCGTTGTCGTGTGTTTTTTTACACAAACTCGCATTTAAGGGGGTTCGCTGGCGTAAGGTCGGGCACCTGGGGAATCAGCAGACTACGCGCTGAAAATCTTTCACAAAGGAGACGAGGCGGTGATATGATGTTTGTGGGCGAACGACCGAGGGGAACCGCTGCGGTTCCCCTCGAGCCACTAGGTTTATGAACAAACTACCGATACCATTCCTAGCCATATGCTCCGTCCTTGCCCTCGCGCCAGCCGCACGAGGCGCGGGCGCAGACGTCCGCGCCTCGTGCGGGCGGACACAATTCCCGCACGGGGAAGTCTATTCGATTAAAGACGCGGCGTTTTTCACTCGAACAACGCAAGGCTATTTATGCGCAGGCGCACCGGTCGAATAATCTCGCCGCTGACAGAGTGTTCAGCCGGCACAAAGGGCACGAGAGCGAAGACGCGGACATCATGACTAAAGAGGTAAATATAATGGCGGAGAAGGCACACGTCGTATTGAAAAAACGTTGGGGGTTTACTGACGCAGAGTTCGACAAATTAATAGACGAAGGCAACGACGCGAATTGGCCGTGGCTTTGAATGGATCAGAATAAGGGGGCAGGTCAGTGGATCGCGGGTAGCCGTTAACATCTCTACGGAAGGCTTTCCGAGAGGGAAAACCGTGAAATACGTTGCATTCAAAGTTATCACGAACGCCGATACGCTAGAGAAAGACGCGCGGTTTCAGTTTACGGTCAATTAAATCAGCCATGGTTGCGTAATGTCCTGCGTGGAAAGGTTTGTTTTAAAAGTGAGGGTGAACCTAACCGTCTTCCTGCTAGCATTAGCCGCTAGCCTCATCATCTTGTTGCTCCCTCTAGCAAAGGCACAACAACAAGTCGCTAACCTCAACCCCCGTTGGAGGCTAGTGTGTGCGTTGTTACCGACTGACGCAAGCGGCGTATCCGCGTGTTCACGGTCACCGGGATCCGAGTGTGGAGGCAGTTGCGCAAAGTATGTCTTGCAGAACAACGGTTGCATAACGACGGAGTATAATCAAACTAGTGTATGCAAAACGTATAAGGGCACAGTAAAGCAGTTCAAGTATCGGGCCGCCTGCAAGGATAGGGTATCTGCTAGTGATGGTAATACTTACTGCGCGTGTCCCGACAGCAGTGACAGTAGCCTGGATGATCCCGTTTGGAGATACGTGCCGGGCGCAGACATGGATGTTGAAGGTACGAAGTGCAAGATGGTCTTCGACCTATAAAGAAAGGTGCGGATAATGAACAACTCGCGTCGCATATTAGCACTCCTCGCCCTCTCTTTGATCCTCTCTAGGCCAAGCCAAGCGCAGAACTTGCCTCCGTCCGTCTCTTCGCCGTTCGAGAAGAGAGAATCCACTTCGCACAGTTTAAGGTTCGAGTGGACCATGCGGGAGGGAGTCACAGTAATACCAATCGATAGGAAATTTATAAGTCCTGAACGAATACCAGTCCGATCGGGCGGCAAAATACGCTCAGCACAGGAAAGTCAGGAGTTGGAAAACCTGATAAAGGGCGACGAGTTACGTAATGAAGCCACATTGATCGTGGAGCGGAACCCGAATCTAACGCATGCTTACCTTACCGGGTATGCGGGAACGCCTAAGAGGACAAGCCACTTCGAAGAGTATTACGGCGATGGGTACGGGGTAATGTTTCGGTACGATGAGGAGCCTCCTCTACCAGGTTCATCGGCACTTTTTGTATGGAAGACGCCGGGTGGTGCTTTATATGACCGGGGCCCCTTTCAGGAAGGGCTGGATATATCCCCGGAAGAGTACGTGGTGGTTTCCAATAATATGGCACTCGCGTTGCACGGGTGTCACTGGCGTCTCTTGTCTTCATCCCCTATGGACTTTGTCGTGGCGTCTGATGTCGAAAAGGGCAACTTCGCCCCGTATTCCATAGAAATGACTGTTGACCGAAATCATGGGAACGCTGTCAGCCGGATCGAGACGAAATCTCCTAGGAGCAATACCCGGTGTGATGTGTCATATTCTCGGTTGTTCGATCATCAGTGGATAGGTTACAGAATGGAGATGGATGAGTCGGTCCGCAGTATACTGAGCCGCCAAAGAGTGTACACCCTTCAAAAAATCGCTAGTTCCGGGCGAGTTCAACTTGACTTCCCCAGAGGTTCTGTTGTCAACGATTATCGTAGACACGGTGCTAACATGACGACTAGAGATTTCATGAAAACAGGCAGAAACAGTGATACTAAATCTTTATTTTATGCTTGGTCGGGGCGGCTGCCGGATCAGACACAGATCCGGCGAAATGTCCCCCCCGCTCCTCAAAAGGAGGCAGTGCATGACAAACTCTGGATACTCTATACCCTGGGTGGCGCTTGCCTCGTTGTCGGCGGATTAGTATACTTACGTGCGAAAAAATGACTGTTGCAATGGGATAGCGACTTTCGTGCGGCACGATGTTATTCAGCACATGATGTTGCCGACACGGCGCAAGTAACCATTGACTCTCTTCAACCTGCGCTTCACGCGATGATCGCCGCGATCGCCGCGCCGACCGCCGTGGCGAGGAAGTTCACCGCGTCGTTGTTCATCCACGGCTGGCCGCGATCCACCGGGTTTACGCGGCCGTTTTTGTCGCGCGGGCGTTCGGTCAGGTCGCCGGTAGTCTGGTCGCGATACTGGATTTGCAGAGAACCGCCCAGGTACGAGTCGAAGAGTGATCCCATCAGGCCCCCGACGGTGACGCCGATCAGGGTACGCGGGAACGTCGCGCTTGTCCACAGGGTCGCGGTCGCCGCGATCAGTAGTGCCCCGGCCAGTGCCGCCCACGTGCCCTGCCACGACACCGCGCCGGACTGACCCGGCTCGCCGTCGAATAGCGTGGCTAAGATGATCGGCTTCTTCTTGCCGCGCGGTCCTAGTAGCGTGCCGATCTCGGTCGCCCACGTGTCGGCGTTCGCGGCGGCGATGGCACCCAGGAACGCCGCGACCGCCGCCGCGCTCCACGGCTGTACGGCGACCCAGGCTACACAGATCACGGCGACGCCGCCGTTCGCGATCACCTGCCCGGCGTCGCGCCGGTCGTTCTTCTCGTAGGAAGACAGCGCCTCCTTTTCCCGCTTGCCCCAGCGCGAGAGCGCGGTCGAGGAGACGAAAAAAAGGAGCAGGGCGACCGCGCCGGGGTAGCCGCCCCAGCCGAACACCACGAAGCCAACCATTGCCGCAGCGACCGCGCCGGACAGGGAAAGGGCGCGGACCGCGCCCGCGCCCCCGGCGACAGCACATGCGGCGACGGCGGCGAAGAGCAGATGGGCGGTATCCGGTATGTTGAGCGCGAACATGTAAAACCTTCCCAATTGGATCGTAATCGGTGCGGCGGGACACCCATACTTTCATATGGATTTCGTCGCCCCAGTATAGCCTTAAGTTTGGCGCGTGTCTACCGTTCCTATCGGCGCGACACCCAGCGCGATGCCGCGACATAGAAACGCCACGGCGAGTCAGCCCCCTTCGTGATGCCGATCCGCGTCGTGGTCGTCACCGCGTCATCCGCGACAAGCACGCCGCCCGCTAGAAACAGCACGCCGCCCGCGTCGCACAGATCATGATGGTCGAACCCCACTTTAGTTATCGCCATCGCCCGTGTCAGACGGCCCGGCCCCGCGCCGATCCGGCGGTCGGCCAGTGCCTCCGCGTCCGTGGCGTCGTCGCGCCCGGTGTAGTTGTTCAGCAGTCGCGCGCCGCCCGTGATCGGCTCGATGGCGCGGATAAGAACCGCTTCCGGGACGCCGGGCGCGGCGGTCACCGCGTTCAGGCAGTAATGCAGGCCGTAGTTGATGTGTACGTAGGCCCGTCCCGGCGACCCGAACATCGCGGCGTTGGCGCGGGACTCGCCGCGAAACGCGTGACACGCCGGATCCCCCACCGTGTACGCTTCCGTTTCGACCACCCGCCCGGTCGCGATTTCGCCGTCGTCGAAGCGGCGTACCAGTATCTGTCCGAGCAGGCTCCGCGCCACGAGGAGCGTCGGGGCCTCGAAAAAAGCGACTCCGAGGGAGGTGAACAGTGGGGGAGGAACGATCACGGGGCATTGTATCGCGGCGGGAACGGTCGCGATACAATGCCCCGTGACGACACCCGTGCGACCGACACGCGCCCAACTCGCGTTCTGCTTTTACTACGGGCCGCTCATCGCGTGGATCGCGCTCTCGCTGGCACTCGCGACCTCGCTCGGCAGTTATGACAACTCGGTAGCGTTCCTTTACGCGGGGCTGGCCTTCCTCGCGCCGGAAACCGCCGCGCCGGGAGTAGACAGCATGTACGGCATCGTCTACATCGCCCGACGTGGTGTTTATCTGGTGGAGTACGGCGTGTTAACCCTACTCATCGTACGCGCTCTTCAGGCCGGTTTCGCGCGCATCCGACGCCGTAGTGTTATAGGTGTCGCCTTTGCTGCGGTTCTTTTCGCTGTTTTAGATAACACGGTGCGCTCCCATTCGGCGGGACGGCACGGTGGGTGGGATGACATCACCCTGTC
The DNA here is from genome assembly GCA_043754515.1 of Armatimonadota bacterium. Taxonomy (GTDB): domain Bacteria; phylum Armatimonadota; class Armatimonadia; order Armatimonadales; family Armatimonadaceae; genus JACMIU01. The sequence goes on along the minus strand of JAYUUO010000169.1, from coordinate 24,218 downwards.
GCTCGGCACCGTCGCCCTGATTTTCGCGCCGATTTGGGGGTTCTTCGCGATCAAAACCTGGGAGCGGAGCCGCCTCCCGCTCAACGAATCGGCGGTGGGCAAGGTACAATAGTCGGTGTTATTTTTTTCGGTGCTACATTCCACCCTGCTCTTCGCGTCGTCCGCCGCGGCGGGCGCGGTGAATTCGGTCGCGGGGGGCGGTACCCTGCTGACATTCCCCGCCCTGATCGCCGCCGGTCAGACGCAGAAGGCGGCGAACGCGACGTCCACGGTCGCGCTCTGGCCTGGACAGGCGAGCAGTCTTTGGGGGCTACGCCGCGAGGTACACGAGAGTTTACAGGGGCGCATGTCGTCCGTGTTACAACTCCTGGCGATCGGATGTGCGGGGGGCGCGGCCGGCGCGTTACTGTTCACACATACGGGTGAAACGGCATTCCAGCACATCGTCCCGTATCTGATATTGCTGTCGGTGGTGTTGTTTCTTTTGCAGGAACCGCTTTCAAGGCGGCTCAAGGCGGGCACGGGAGACCGATATGGGGAAGACGGCGCGGAGGACACGCTCCGGCTTTCACCGCCCGTGGGCCTGTTTCTGTTCGTCATCGCAGTGTACGGCGGTTATTTCGGCGCGGGGATAGGGATACTGACACTTTCCGCGCTGGGCCTACTGGGGATGCGCGACATACACCGCATGAACGGTGTTAAAGCGGTTTTCACGCTCGCCGTGAACGGAGTGACGGTGCTTCTGTTCGCGTTCGGCGGGCTGATAGACTGGCGCGCGGCCGGATTAATGGCGGTGGCGTCTCTGTTCGGCGGCTACGCGGGCGCGGGTATCGCGCGGCGTCTCGGGCAACGAAACGTGCGCCGCGTCGTGATCGCCATCGGCGTCTCGCTCGCGCTGAAGCTTTTCTGGGATGCGTACATCCCCCACCTGTCACGGGTGTTCCCTGGGAATTAGAGGACGGTATCAACTTCGTGTCAGAAAGAATGACTTATGATGAGCCGGGTCGGCTACTCAACGATTGCGACGAAGCGATTATTGTGTTCGACCATGCCTTCCGCGTTATCTATGCGAACACGGACGCGACGGAACTTTTCGCCCCCCCCCTCGGCGCGCTGGTCGGGTGCGTTCTGTGGGACGTCCCTTCCCCATTCCCGGACAGTCGTTTCGGCACCGAACTGCGCGTGGTGTTCAATACGCGTCTCCCACGGGCGTTCGTGGTGCCTGGCGTCGCGTCCGAGTATGCGTTCTCGGTCCGCGCCCTGCCGTACGACGAGGGCGCGGTGGCGGTGTTCGTCAGCCGGACGGGCGCGGACGAGGCGGCGGAGACGAAGGGCACCCGCGACGTGATCCGTCTACAGTCACTGGTAGACCTGGTGTCCGACGGCGTTTTTGAGACCGACACGGCAGGGATCTATACGTACCTCAGCCCGCAGATCGTCGAGATGCTTGGTTATGACACGCAGGAAGTCTTGGGGAAAACCCCGTTCGACATGATGCCGCCGCTGAGCGTCGTCGCCGTGGAGGCCACCATACGCCAGATCATGGCGACACAAACCTCATTCAGCCTCTTGGAGTGGATCTGGTACTCCGCCATGGGGGAGCAGGTCCATATGGAGAGTAGCGGGACGCCGATATACGACGCGGCGGGCAAGTGGATCGGCTACCGCGGTATCATGCGCAACGTGACGACGCGCAAGCGGCGGGAGACGGTAGTGTCGGACGCGGCGCGCAAGCAGACCCGCATCGCCGAAAGGCTCCAGCGTTCCTTGTTGCAGACGGCGAAGCCGACGCGCATCCCGCACGTGGAGGTCGTCACGCGCTACGAGGCGGCGTCCTCGGAAGCACTGGTGGGGGGCGACCTGTTCGACACCTTCCGACTCCCTAGCGGCAAAGTCGCTTTCCTGGTCGGCGATGTCGCCGGGAAAGGGCTGGAAGCCGCGTCCGACATGGCGGAGATCAAGTTCCTCCTCCGGTCGTATTTGCGGGAGTCGCCCCAGCCGTCGGCGGCACTCGCCCGATTAAACCGTCAAATGGTGTTGCGCCGCGCTCTGAACGACCCGAGGAGCCATTTCCTGGTGTGCCTGACGGTCGCGGTGATGGATACGAACACAGGGGAGACGCACTTCGCCGTCGCCGGTATGGAGCCGCCCTTTGTGATCCGCGCGGGGCGGAACGGCGCGGAGCCGGTCGTGGATCTCGTGACCGTCGGCGGCCTGCCTATCGGGACGCTACCCGCTTGGGCGATGGACGGTGACGAGCCGAGCACGCGGCTACGCCCCGGCGACTGCTTCCTGCTGTACACCGACGGGCTGGTCGAGGCACGCCCGCCCAGATCGGATGTCGCGGCCAGCCCCATATTCGGACATGAACGCCTACTGAGTGCCGTTCGGGACGCGGCGACGGTGGCACTGTCGGCAACGCCGCCGCTACCGGTCGTCGGCATCTGCGACGCCGTGTTATCGGCGATACAGCGGTTCGCGGGCGTCGAGCCGCGCGACGACATGTGCCTGTTGCTCGCGCGCTACCAGCCGGAGACGACAGGGGATGCTGTATCATCTACCTCCATGACCGTTGATGTTGGCTCGGAGGCGATGGTGACGCGCATTGATGCCGACTGGCGATACACCTATGTGGACGAACATATCTCCCGCTTCACCGGGCGCGCCGTCGCGGAACTGCTGGGGAGGACTGTTTGGGATGCGTTCCCGGCGTTCATCGGCACGGAGTTTGATCGCTTCATCCACGAGGTTCGGGAAGGGAACGAGCTGCGGACGGTCGAGATGGAAATAGTGCCGCCCGGTGTGTTATACCGAGTAACGGGCGTTCCTTTAGACACAGGGGAGATGGAAATTCGGCTACAATTCCTGCCGCACGAGCACGCGGCGGATCTTTCGCACGAACTCGAGGTCGCCCTACAGGAGCGCGAGGACGCCCTGCGCGAGCGGGAAGCAGCGGTACGCGAGCACGAAGCCGCCCTGCGCGAGAACGAGAGAAGCCGCGCCGGCCAGCGCCGGTTTCTGACCGAGATCCTCGCGAACGTCACCGAGGGGCGGCTCCGGCTGTGCCATCAGGCGAGCCAGCTACCGGTGCCCCCTCCCCGGCTGGGCGAGGCGGTGGCACTCAGCACGCCGCGGACCCTCGCCGCGTTCCGACGAAACATTGAGGAAGCGGCGGCCGTAGTCTGCTTGCCGCGCGAGCGGGTGCATAACCTGATGTTCGCGGCGGGCGAGGCGACCATGAACTGCATCGTCCACGCGGGCGGGGGTGTGGCGACTTTGCACGGCACGCCGGGCGGGGGCTGTTTACAGGTTCGGATAACCGACTACGGAGGGGGCATCGCGGAGGAAGCACTGCACCGGGCGACGCTGGAGCGGGGCTACACGACGAAGGGCACGATGGGATTGGGCTTCTCGCTAATGCACTCGGCGGCGGATCGGGTTTACCTGTTCACCGGCTCGTCCGGCACCACGGTCATTTTGGAACAAGACGCGGTGCCGACCTCCGATGTTTATCCCCGATTCCATACAGGCGCGATATAGCCGGATCGTTGGGAGCGTGCGCGGGCGGTCGGGGCTGGAAGCCGGGGGGAGCGGACGATGAATTGTCCACCCCGCGACCGCCCGTCGCCCGCGCCACCCACCCGGTACTCAGGCGCCCGGAAGGCGCATTCTTTTAGGGACGCTGAGGAGGTGCCGGTTGGGGCGGTGCCGATTGGAGCGTCGCCGCGCTGGCGCGACCGAACCGGTCAACGGCGAACACGCTGACCGCGTTCGTTTGCGGCGGGAGGCTAACTAAAGGTGGGTACGACGCGGGGACGAGAATGGTCCGCCATGTCCCCGATGTACTGTGCGCCTGCACGATAATTTGCCAGGCGGGAGATGTCTCGGCGTTGCCCCGCCCCGCCGACCAGCGCACCATCGCGGGCGCGAGCGGCGAGAGTTCGGGCGTGAGTGTCACGAGCGGCGCGGGCGGCGCGAGGCTCCCCGGCGGCGCGAGCCAGGGCATTTCGGGCGCGAGGGCGGGTTCGGTATATACGCCGCTTTTCAGCACCTGCGCGACGGAGCCGGGACCGTCAGGAACCAGAGCCGCCATGGAGAAATGCACCCCGCCGCCCGCGCCCGCGTACCCGCGCGTGGTTTTAATCTGGAAGGCGATCTCGTCCCCGGCGTACTTGCTCGTGTAAAGTCCCGCATAGACAGCGCGGTTCTGCCGGTTTTCGGCCAGCCAGGAGGCGAGTAGCACCGGGAACGACTGCGGCGTCTGCTCGATGGGCCAATATAGTTGCGGCGCGAGGTAGTCACACCAGCCGTTGTTGAGCCACTTCACGGCGTCGGCGTACAGTTCGGCCCGCTGATCAAACCCCTTGATCTGGGCGGGCGAGCCGGGGCGGGCGATCCCGAACGGCGAAACGCCGACCTTGACCCAGGGCTTTACCGCGTGGACGCGGGCGTATAACTGCTCCACGAACTGGTTTACGGCGTCGCGCCGGAAATCGTCCAGGGCGAGCGTGCCGCCCGCCTTCTGGTACGTGGCGTAGGTCACCGCGTCGGGGAACGTGATCTTATTGCCCGCCGCGTCCTTCTCCGCGTAGGGATAGAAGTAATCGTCAATGTGTATCCCGTCCACGTCGTAGCGGGTCGCGACATCTGTCATCACTTTCAGAGAGTATTCGCGCGTCTCGGGCATCGCCGGGTCGAGCCAGAGCTGGTTGCCGTAAGCGCGGACGATGGCCGGGTTCGCGCGGGAAACGTGTTTCGCGCTGGCGGGGGTGGTCGCGGCGGCGGAACGGGCGCGGTACGGGTTGAACCACGCGTGCAGTTCGAGACCGCGCCGGTGCGCCTCGGTCACCGCGAACGAGAGCGGGTCATAGAGCGGGTCGGGTGCCTTACCGTCTTGCCCGGTCAGAAACTCGGACCACGGCTCATAGGGCGACGCGTACATCGCGTCGCACATCGGGCGGACCTGAAACACAACGGCGTTCAGGTTCAGGGCGCGGACGCGGTCGAGGAGCGCGATCAGCTCGGCCTTCTGCGTCTCAACCGGTAGTCCCGGCTTGGACGGCCAGTCAATGTTGGCGACGGTGGCAAGCCAGACACCGCGAAACTCGCGCCGTACGGCGGGGGCGACCAGGGCGGGTGGTGGGGCGGGTGGAGTAGGCGGGGCGAGCAAAATGGGCATATGAGATGTGCGCCGTGGCGGCGTGTCTTTCACCCCCTATTTAGCCGACGGCCCCGCGCTTTCCTTTATCGGATCGTACAACATACCAAGGCTGGATTACTACCACGTCGCGCGGTGCTGAAGTCACCAGCGGGGGCAACATGCCGCCCCGGCCACCTAACTTCGGCGCGGCGGGATAACCCCTGAACACTCCATCAATCCGGCCTGGTGATGACTGCCGTTCGCGTGGTTGAATAAATCAAGGCATCGCTTGACAAAGATGAGTGCCGCGAGTACGATTGTGACATCCAAATCGGTGTGCCTACACGCCGACATGCGGCAGGCGAAACTCTCCTGCTGGTGTTCATAGTTCCCGTATTGGTTGAAGTCTGCTCAGTGGGTTAACCACATACAGCCATGGGGGTAGTTCCTTCCCCCCAAACAACGAGTCCGTAGCCGAATGTGTTGGAAAGAACACGGCGAACGGTGTTATCTTCTTTCCCTGATCCTTCTCAAAGGCGAGCCGGGTTTAGTACCAAACCTCCCACGTTGATCATCGCGATCAGAATGGTCGCTTCCGAACAGATTTTATGTAAGGTAATCAATTGAAGCAATCATCCCGTCGTTCGGCCACGCCCAACAATAGCACTGGCATTATCACCGCTCTTATAATATGGGGGTTGTGCGTCTCCGCTTATGCGGGAGGTGCTGTTCAGATAATCGCCGAGCACAGCGGTGGCAAACTGAATCTTTTACCGACCGACATTCTGCGTGTCGCCAAAGTGCATGTCGGCAAGCCACAAGAGCAAACTCCCCCTCGCTTTCACCCTCCAGTGCGCATCGCCTCTTCCGCCTACCCGGAGTTTAACCCATCGCGTACGGCTTCCATTCTTGTCGGACACCTTCGGTGGCCTTCACTCCGAGTTTACTCACATACGTTTTAGTAGGCCAGTGGGTGTGCTCAACTGGAAGGGAGTTCATTTTTCTGCAATTAAGGCGTTTGCTTCAGCGTATGAGGGCGGGTTGCCGAATTGAGAGTGAACAGCATTTACACAATAGGGGGGTTATACTTTATTTCAAAGCGCACACCTCCTTTTGATCAGCCCGTCCCTGCTTCTAAATATCGCACTACAATTGTGGTAAACAATCTTTGATCTGCTGTCGTCGCCTGCCTATGCTGGCTAATATAGAGGTAATCACATCATAATGTCTCCCAATGAAGTGGCAACGCGCCGTCTCAAACGGCTACTCCTCGAGGAGGAGATATGGCCCAACAAAATAGATGCTACCCTGGATAAAGGGGCCTCGCCCGACGTCCGTGTTCACCGCGACATGACGGCGCTGATGTACGCCTTCGAGGAACACCGCGACCCGCTCCTCGCCGCGTCCCTCATCGCACACGGCGCGGACGTCAACGCGCGGATGACGAAGGGCGCACGGCCCTGGGGCGGTTTCTCACGCTGACGGATCTCCCAACCTTCGTGATAAGCGAACTGCGCGAGAGCGAAATTCACGACCCGATGAACTCCGAATACCTGGAGACACTCGACCTGCTCTTCCGAAGCGGGGCGGACGTCAATGCGGCCGACGCGCGCGGCCGCACGCCGCTGATGTTGTGCTCGGGAGTACATGCAAGGACCTACTTCGCCCGCCGGTTGCTGGAGCACGGTGCCGATCCCGGCGCGCGGGATGAACAGGGGAACACCGCCCTACTCATAGCTGCGGGCGAGTACCACAACTCTTACAGCAATAGCACGATGGTCGCCTTGCTGTCAGGCCTGACGTCGCCCGAGCGGTCCGTCTCCGACGGCGGCCTGACGCCGCTCGTCGCGGCGATACAGGCCGGCAACGCGCACGCCGCGCGCGCCCTGCTCGACGCGGGCGACGTGGGCATCATCCGCGGCCCCGGCCTTCGGCACCTGGAGCCGGTCGTCGCCGCGGCCGCCGGGGACACGGAGCGGTTGCAGGCGGTACTACGGGGCGACCACTCCATTGAAGCGAGGACCGCGACCGGGCGCACGCCGCTGATGTGGGCGGCGGTGCTAGGACAGGCCGACGCCGCGCGGCTCTTGCTGGACTCGGGGGCGGAGCTTGAGAACACCGACCCGGAGGGGAACACGGCATTGTTCTTCGCGGCCCAGGGCGGGCACGCGGGCGTCTGCCGCCTGCTGCTGGAGCGCGGCGCGAACCCCAACGGCAGCAAACAGAACGTGCTGGAGGCGGTGATCAAGTGGAACAGCGAGGACCCGGAACTCCGGTCGCACCGGGAGGTCGGGCTGCTCCTGTGGGACACCGGGGTGGACAAGACGGGCTTGGAGTCTCACTACGTCGCCGGCTCGGGCTTAGGTGAGTTCCTGCGCCCGATGTGGCTCGCCGGCAAGCGGGTCGGGCCGCATGAGGCGGCGGTGGCGGGCGAGATCGGCCTGTTGCGCGACGTGCTCGACTACGGCTTCGCCCACGACAAGGACGAGTACTACTTCAACGACGCGCTGGGCGCGGCGATCATGTGGGGCCGGCGGGAGTCGGTTGACTTCATGATCGGGTACGGCATTGACGTGAACATGGGCCACCACGCGTCGGACACCACGCCGCTGATGCGGGCGGCGCAACGCGGCGAGGAAGACCTGGTACAGAAACTTCTGGAGGCGGGCGCGCACCCGGAGTTGCGGTCGATCTACGGCGACACCGCCGCGTCGTTCGCGCGGGACGCGGGGCACGCGGGCACCGCCGCGATCATCGAAAAATGGATGGAGACGCACAAAAATGGGTTCCAATAACCTGCGCAACCCTGCGCTCGTTCTATTTGCTTCCGTGTCGTTGATCGCGGCCAGGTATGCGGCGGCGCAAAATCAGGCTATCGACCCGAGGGCTGGCACCACCGTGGACACCCGACAACCATCCTCATCCACGGCGTCGCTGTCTCCGTGCCCACCACGGGGCATGCGGGCAGGTACAGCGTGGAATATGACGTATTAGAGACCACCGGGGAGGATCCGGACAATTCTGGCTACCTGAGTGGCTATTACAAGCGCTACTTTGGTGATTTTTAGGTGATAGCCCGAGATACGGAGGTCGCCTCATAGGATCTGTATGCGATAGAGTTAAGCTCGGAGAATGACGACATATTGGCTGGCGATGGATCCGACCTATCTTCGCAGATGCGCCTGACAGCGACCGTCACGGACTTTACAGGCGAGCCGGTGCCGAACATCCGGGTGGACTTCATATCCATCTATGCCGACGCAACTAATGCCGGAACACTCATTGGCCAATCAGGGGCACCCAACGACGCATCTCACCCACGGGCCTCCGCGCTTACGGACGCTATGGGCAAGGCGAGTGTCTTATTGAAGGCCGACTCAAAGGTAGACAGACCCGTCACGTTGCGTGCCTATACAGTACGACCACTTGACAGTGCCGAAATCCAGAGTTTCGACATACCCGCTGTTTTCAGGGCACCAGTGGCTCTGCTTGAATACGATGGGTGGGTCTCGACCATGAGCACCCAGCAAAACAACTGTCGCATCACGTTGCTCTCCCACGGCGAGCCGGTTGCTGGTCGAAAGTTAGACGTCGCCATACTGAAAGTGGCTCGTTACAAGCTATCAGGTGAAGAAGTAGCAGTGACAAATCCGCAGGACTTCGCTTCGCTTGCCCAACCGTCTGTAACAACAGACGCCCTCGGCGTGGCTTCAAGCCCTGTGCTATGGCACCCGCCCACGGGGTCGCCGCCCGGACCGTACTATGTGTTCATACAAGCGAGCAACCATCTCCTCACTCCTCCAAAAGTTGCGCCGCTACCAGAGAAGATGAAATAGCATTCTGCTCTGTAGCTGAATCGAATCTGGTCTGGGCGAGGCTTGGTGAGGATAGTTGCTAAGCCTGGTCTCGGAAGAGCTAAGGCGGTGGATCTCTACAACAAGGACAAGAACGGCGTTCTCCCCTCACTGGTACTCAGCATCAACCCAGAGCGAGTCGGGGCTGTCGGACACGTCGTGGACGAATATGGACGTGTTATGAGCAACGATGTGTTCTACGCCGAGGGTAGAAGTGGTTGGAGAGGGTCGAGGGATCCCGCCGTCCGATTGGTATTGAAAACTGAGTTGGATCGAGCGAATCTGCTCATGGCAAAATACAATATAACGCTACCTTGGTAACCCGGGAACTGCGCAGAGTTTCAGGTCTACTACCTTTGGAAGGACGCCGGTTGTCCTGGGGCTGGTTTAATAATCAGCCCTGGCTGGGTTAATCCCAGACCGGGATACGAAACACACATGCAAATCGCGCCGGGCGTACGTGCCATACCCTGTGACTACTGCAAGACTTTACAGGGGTTGAAAGATATAGTAGGTGATTCACGAGTTCATTTCTCGTCCGTGCCTGTCCGCCCCGAGATAGAAGTTGATGAACACATCAGAAGGCAGTCGAGGAAGCATCGTAAACCAGGCCAATCCAAAGGATGAAGAAGCCGGCTAATAAGTCTGTCATAGCGGTCTTGAACACTCGGCTTCAAGACCTCTTTGTCCATGACACCCAGCCGACGGAGGAGGCCGTTCGGGAACTCCTGGTGCAAGGGGCTAACCCGGATGTGTTGCTATCTAGTGCCTCGCGCGAAACTCCGTTGATGTGGTCGATGGACGGCTTCAACCCGGAGCTGTTCCGCGTGCTCGTCGAGTTCGGCGCGGACGTCAGTGCTCGTGACATCAATGGCGACTGCATCCTTGCGCAGATGGTGGGTAGCGAGTACCTGCACAGTTTCATGGCAGGAAATCAGGCGCAGAGACTCATTGAACTCGAAAAGATCGTTGACACGTTAATAGCTAGGGGGTGCGATGTTGACGCGCGGAATGACAAGGGGCTGACACCCCTGATGATCGTCGCTGTGTACGAGGACAAGGGTTACTTCGCCGAGATCCTGCTGAGGCGGGGTGCCGACGTGCATCTGCGTGATCCAGAGGGGAACACGCCGCTCATGAGGGCTTGTTTAGCCGCGTCGCGGTCTCGCAAGGAAAGTCAGAACCGGGACATCATCTCTGAATTGATCGTGGCTGGCGCGAACTCGACGGCAACAAACGCGGCTGGGTGCACGCCAATGCTAGCCACGATCGAGTACGGTCACTACGAAGCTTACGAACAACTGAGGCGGTGGGATGTGCCTATAGACCCATCTCCCCGACTACCCAAACTGGATTTTATGGTTTCTTGCTTGCGAGGAGATGTCGCGCGGTACGAGGGAGAGGACCTGAAGCACGTCATCAACAGACGTACACTCGGTGACCGTACGCCGCTTATGTGGGTGGCGGAGGCAGGCGACGAGGAGACGGCGCGGTGGCTCATCGCCCGCGGGGCGGAGATAAACAGGCGCGATAATCTGGGTTGGACGCCGCTCGCGTTCGCGGTCCACCGGGCACGGGCGAACATGTGCGTGTTGTTGCTCGACAGCGGGGCCGACATAAACGCCACGTTCGCGAACGAACGCCGCTCCCACCCGGGGTATAGCATGCTCGGATGGGCGGTGGAGCGGAACGGACAGGACCGCGAGAACTACCCGCGGATGAGTTCGCACCGCGAGGTGGCTCGTCTGCTACTCGGCCGGGGCGCGAACCCGTCCCGTCTCAACCCGCGCCTCGTAGCGCGTAGCATGGCGAAAGAGGTATTGCGTGCGCAACGCGATCGCGGTATGGATGTCACGCTCTACGACGCCGCGCTCGCCGATGACGCGGTGCTGATCATGGATTTGGCTGTCCGGGGGGCAAACCCCAACGAGAAGTTCGACGGCGAGACACCCCTATATATTGCCGCCGCCCTGGGGAAAGCGGAAGCGGTCTTGGCGTTGATCCGATACGGGGCAAACGTGAACGCGCGGTGCGGCTCATTCGGCTGGACGCCGCTAATGCGGGCGGCGGGTGGTGGCTACGCCGACATCGTGAGGATGTTGCGGGACGCCGGCGCGGACGAGTCGGCTAAAGACAGCCGGGGGTGGGACGCGGCGCGGTTCGCCGCGGAGGAAGGCTTCGCCTACCCCCCGAAATGACGAAGCTCACATTGACACGCGTTGCGCGGCTGGATGAGAGCCGCCCTATCGAGACTCGCGACCGCTGAAGACACGAGCGAAACGCTAAATAATTAAGGCCATACGGGATCGCGTCATAAATATGCATCAAGATAACACACCACCGGCCCGGGCGACCGCTCAACCGTTGCCTTCTGCTATCACTCTATTGGAGGAGATGGGCGGGAGCATACGCAAGCTGTCCTCCATTTCTTTTGACGTGGATACGTCAGTCACGGGCGCAACGCTTGCGCCCAGCATTGGCCGCGGTCACGATTCACCGGTTCGCGGACAATTCGGAGGAGCAGTGTCTTCGCCACAAAATACGGCGTGGCACTCATCCATTGTCATGGAGGCTCCCGACCGATTTGCGGCAGTGACTGACCGTGGAGGTCACACGGTGAAGACGACGGCACTCGGATCCGACATGTACATTCGCCTGGGAGCAGGGAAATACATCAAAGATCAACTGCCGCCGATGCGACGGGAGCGTATTCGCACTCTCCTCTCACGGGGCGCGCCCGCCCTAAGCGTTATCGCGACAAACATTTTCAGTGGGGAGGATTGGTCGTCTCTCACCCCGGCTGTCGGTCGTCAGGTTCGGCTGAGAGGATTCTCCAATGTGGAGGGAATCTACTGCGCGGTGATCGAGTTGTCTACCTCGAGTGGCGCGGCAAGCGATAACGCAGATCAGTCTGCCCCCGGTTCTGATGTCACGCGCGTGTTCGTCGGTGATAGCGATAAGCTACCACGCAGAATTGAGCGCGAGGTCACGCGAGGAGCTTACACGCTGAAACACGTTGAAAAGTTTAGCAATTACAGAATCAACGTCACTTACCCGCTATCGTACTTCGCTACTACGCCTACTCCAGGCGAAACGGCTACGAATCCAATCAGATCGCCTCGCACCGGTTCAAACGTACGTGAGAGTCGGATGGCACCGGAGTTCTCGCTGCCGGGACCAGGGGGGCGACTCATTACCCTTAATTCCTTGCACGGAAAATATGTGTTGCTCCAGTTTTGGGGGACGTGGTGTCCGGTCTGTGATCGGGACTGGGGCACTATCAAGAAGTGGAAGCAACTCCCGGTCGGGCAACGTCTCGTCCCGATTAGCATCGGACTGGACTCCGGGCGTAACGTCGCTCCGGCGAAGGCGAAGATCAAGCAATCTGGCGTTACCTGGACGTCTGTGGGGTCGGGCAAGGGATGGGCGGATCCACTCGCGCTCTCGTACGAGGTGAACTCCTTACCATACAACGTGCTCATCGGTCCTGACGGGCATGTCCTGGCGAAGGAAGCCCCGCTCGATGACATGCTACAACTGCTTCTGCCCGCGACGTCCGCCCCCGCCAATAAGTCTGCGAGTGTCTCCAAAGTAGCCCGCCTTTCTTGCTCGTCTCCTGTTCCGTCGGAAGCCTCGCCTCAAGCCCAGAGCACCCAAACAACCCGCCCGGTACCGACTATAAGAGTGGGGGAGGCACCCACGCCGCCCGAACCGGGAGCGAGAAGTTTCCCATGGCTCAGCGACAGCGGGCTACATGTCGTGTCTTCGGGGGCTGTCACGTCGCCCCTACCAAACGTCGGTTCCTACCTGTTCGCGAGCGCGGACCCGACGAAGTCCGTCGTGCGGCACGCCTTCCTGCTGAAAAATGAATCGTCTCTGCCCCTGATTATTCGTAAGGTTGGCGGCTCGTGCGGGTGCATCGCCGTGACCGGAATAAGCCGCGAACCGGAGGGTGCCAACGCGGCGTCGGCTTCGACACCCGTCACCGTCGCGCCGCAGGCTACCATCTCGGTCACGGTCGAATTAGATTTGAACAAGGTCGGGGCGGGCGTCGCGCGGGGCAAGTACGGTCTGGTTTACGTCGAAGGGACGCAGCAACCGGTGGTGGCGTTGGAGATCACTGGCAAGGTTCCTTCCCCGGTCCGTTTCGTGCCGGAGAGCATCGCCTTCGGGGTCGTCCCGTCCGGGCGGGGGGCCGCTACGACGGTGAAGGTGTATTGCGATGACCCCGCGCTCCGCGCGAGGCTCGCTTCCGAACTTACACTGGAATCGGACAACTCTTTCTTGATAGTACGGCGGTCTGCCCCACCCGCCGATGGCTCCTACGTCGAGTATGGCGTTGCGATTTCCAAGGAGGCACCGATCGGAATCGCGAACTCCTCGCTCCGCTTCGCGGCAAAGCCGGGCGGGGAATCCGTGACGTCTGGTGCCATGCTCGGGGATCTTAGTCTCCCGGTATCCGCCGTCGTGCGGGGCGAAATCCACCTCACCCCATTAGCGGTCGTGTTCCCGACACCGGGCACGGGGGATCAGGTGTCAGGCCGATCTCGAACGTTCAAAGTCACGCTGGAGTCCACAAAGGACGGCTTGCTTGACAACATGCGTATCGCTTCCGGCAGTCCCTGGCTCTTCGTGAACCTGACAAAACAGAGTGATCATCTGGCTGTATTAACCGTGACGATCAACGAGAACGCCCCGAGGGGGATGTTACTTCGCACCGAGCTACTGTTACACTCCCCGAAGGCGAACCGCGACATCATCATCCCGGTGACAGGGGAAGTGGAAGGGGCACGGCAGAGGAAGTGACTACGGCCCGTCGCGTGTTGTGCCGAGCCGCCCTGCTGTGTTTATACTTCGCTTTTGTCCCCTTTGTTCTGGCGGCACCGCGACAAGGGGCGACGCCCTCACATGCCGTCGCCGTGGGGGACGCCGCGCCGGACTTTACACTTCCTGACGCCTTCACGGGCAAGCCGCGTGATCTGAGCAAGATCATCGGTCTACATCGTCCGGGCAAGAAAGTCGTCGCCCGTAGCGTTGCGCTGTTCTTCTTTTGTGGTTGTCCCGCGTGCCGTGCTTTGGGTACCGAATGGGCGCGATATCAGCAGGCGGGATTGGTTCCTCCGAACGCCGCCACTGTCATCGTCTACTCAACGAGCGACCAGGGGGAAGCCCGTCAGCGCACGGCATCGTGTGGGCTGGATCCGAAACGCACGGCTGTCCTGTGCGACACGGAAGCTCTGAATGTCACCGGAGTTCTCTACCAGGCCGAGCCGTGCCCGCGTGTCGTAGTCATAAATCCGATGGGCAAGATCGTGTATAGCAACACACTCGCCGACGAAAAGCCGCAAGAGGCTCCTGCGACGCGACTCGCGTCCCGTGCGCTCGCCGCCCTTGGATCGGCTAGCAACATGGGGACTGCCGCGAAGCCGTAACTTTATCCGAGCGTGCTATTTATGGAATGGTCGCGCAGGAGGCACGGGGTAGGCGAGATGATCAAGGGCATAAGGAATGTGCGCCGTGGCGGCATCTCTTTCCGCCTACTATTTAGTCGGCGGCCCCGCGCATTCCTTCACCGAATCGGTACGCCCGAATCCGTGATCGCTATTACCAGGCAACCGTGGGTTCGTCGCGGTACTGGCGCAAGATGACCGTGGTACCGGCGGGGCTGGTGTGCAGGAAAACGCAGTCGGTGCATTGCAGGGTGATGTGATAGCCCTGCCCCAATGTTCCCGCCGTGCTGTAGCCGCGTAGCAGGGTGGCGCGGGGTATCTCTTCCCAGACGATCCCCTTCCCGCGATCCACGATAACGACCTGGATCTCGCTCGCGTCGACGGCGACCAGGATACGCACCACCGCGCCGTGTTCGGAAGCACCGTGTTTCTGCGCGTTCGTCGTGATCTCGTTCACCGCGGCGACCAGGTTCACCGTCTGCTCATCGGACAGACCGCACTGCCGTGCCGCCTCCCGGGTGTTCTGCCGCACGTCGAAGAGTTGGGCGGTGTTATGCATCACGGTTTCCCACTCCCAACGAGTAGAAATATCACCCGGTATCTCGTCGTCCGTCTCGCACAGGCGTAGCTTGCCTTCCGTCACCCAGGAGAGAACGTCCTTTACGAAGAGATGTTGTTGCCGTAGTAATTCCTGTTGCTGAAGTGCTAGACGCTCCCTTTCCGCACGGATTTCTTCCCGCTCCGTGACGTAGTCCGACCCGCCTTCGCGTACGGAATCAGGATTTGATGTGGGGTCGTCGGTCATCGGGGATAGGTAGGCGGGACGATTCTCGTCGGCGCGCAGACGGCGTCCCATCGCCAGGATCGAGTCGGGGTGACTATATTTCGGTATCGAGCGGGGACACGCCCCGTGATTCCCCCGCGCGTTTGTGTTCGGACATTCGGTTTCCATTCGGTGCAATCCCTTTTATCGGGAGCGTGCGCGACGCCCCCATACTTGATCGCACGAGAATTACACAATGGCATGGCTATATTCCGATACGGGTAGTCGTAGCGCGATCTGACTGCGCCGCTGAACCCCCATTTTGCGATACGTATCACTCAGGTGTGTTTTCACCGTGGTGACATCTATACTAAGACGCTGGCCGATCTGCGCGTTCGACAGACCCGCGGCGGCGAGTGCCGCCACTTCCCGTTGCCGCTCCGAGAGCAGATATGGCCCGCTCCACGCGACCTCCGGTGCCGACGCGCGGCCCGTGCTATTTCCGCTAGCCTCAAGCACCGCCTGATGCAGGAACGACGTGTCGCAGTCCAAGTCGAGCATAACAAGTCGCTCGGTGTGGCTACGCAGGAAGTTCCGATATGTCGGCGTCACCCCGTCTTTACCGGACAGGAGTACGACGGGAGGTAGTGCGTACGGGAACCGCGTGCCCAGCCCCGGCGCGGGTAACCCGATGGCTCCCTGCAACCACTTGCAGGTATCGTGCCAAGCGTCAACGAGTAGCAGGACGGATTGCCCGCCGCTCCCGGCAACCGGCACCCCGAACGGTTCCGGGGCGACCGTGACGCAACCGATACCCGGCAGGGGGCGTAGCGCGTCGCGCAAACAGGCACAGATCAGGCGGGGACCGACGACATCTACGAGTATGTCGGGCCGGTCCCGTGGCATGAACGCCATCGCCGTCGTTTCGGTCGGATACATCGGGGACCTAAAGTCCCTTTTTCGCGGCGAGATGCTTGCCCAGGCCGACGGCGAGCAGAGCGGCGGATAGCGTCGCGCCCGCCGCGACCAGCGGGGTGGTAGGGACCACCGGCGGCGCGACGATCTCGTCAATATGCTGGTACTGCATCCGGCAGTTGCCGGTGGTCGGCGACGCGATCAGGGTCGCCAGTGCGAGAAACATCACGGCGGACGCCGCGAAAGCATTCGAGGAAGATTTGTTGGACATAGATGGTTTCCTTCGTCACCCCGTGGCTCTTGCCACGATGACGTCTTGGTTACCAGCATAAGCCCCTATCCTAACGGAAACCTAACGAAAACTGCCGCAAAGAAGAGATTCAAAAAAAATTGGGCGCGGGAAAAAATCTTTCCCACGCCCGAAGTACCTCAAAGGTCTTTCATCTACCCTTTGATAACGGAGTATGTTGGCAAGAACGTACCACTTGCGGTATCGTTCGACGAACTTCGTTGGGTGACACTGCCGGACTCTTCCCACGAGTCCAGTATAACCTGCGTCAATACCTTGATGGTCTGTAAAGCTTCGCTTGTGCCTGAAGCGGTGGAACGCCCTTGAATGGTTCCGCCTACGTCCGAACTCGGCAAATTCAATCCTTCTTCACGTGCGCGTGCTACCTGATCCGCGCAGAAGGAGGGAAGAGGCAAACCAAACGCTTCGAACGCGGCGATCGATGCCGAGAGAAGGCGAGTGGCGCGGCGTTCGTGCCGCCGATGCCACGCAATCGCACCAATCCCGAGCAGGGAATAGGCGGCACTTTGCACATCCCCCATGGCGTCGAATGTCTCTAAACTCTCTAAGAACAGAGATTCGGAGGTTGACATGTCACCGTGCCGGTACGCAACCTCCCCCCAGTTCCGTAGGCTCACAGACACGCTACGTGGATTCTGTGATAGGCGAGCGAGCGGTATACTCTCTGCGAAACGCGCCATCGCGTCGTCAAGTAACCCTAGTTCTCCAGCCACTACACCGAGGTTGGCGAGAACGACACTGACGTTACGCGCCTCATCCAACCCACGCCATATGGCGAGACTTTCCTCGTAATACTTGTATGCCTCTTCGAGCCGACCTTCTTTACTAGCAAGTATTGCCAAATTGTTCAGCGTCGCCGCGATACCGCGTCGGTTCCCCGCCGCGCGGCGCATGGCCAGGGTCGCCTCGTAGTGCTCTTCGGCTTCCGCCACGTCGCCCGCGTTCGAGGCGAGGATCCCGGCGCGGTTCCGCGCCACCGCCTCGCGGGCCGGGTCCCACTTGCCACCGCACGGATGCCCGAGCGCGGCGCGTAGCCACTCACGCCCCTCCTGGATGCGACCGCGACATAGCCAGTACCGGTGGAGCGACGTGGCGAGAGACAGCGCGGTTTCCGCGCCCGCCCGCGTTTGCGCCGCGCTTGCCCAATGGAACGCCGCTTGCAGATTGCTCTGCTCGGTGTCCAGAAGCCGTAGCCACCGCGCGGAGTCGGGCGTCTGCAGTTGCGGCTCCGCCTTCTCCGCCAGCCGCGCGAGGGCGCGGGCGTGCCGCATTCGCAGACACTCGCTGTCTTCGGCGGACACCTCCGCCTCGGCGTACTCGCGGATTGTGTCGAGCAGTATGAAGCGCGGGTTATCGGGGTTGTCTGGGTCGGCCTCTCGGGTCAGAAGCGACGAGCGGCACAGAGTGTCCAGGCAGGCCGGAAGATCCGCGAGTTCGTCGCCCTCGACGATCCCGGCGATCACATCGGCGCGGCAACCGCCGCGAAACACCGACAGGGCGCGGAGCAGAGCGCGGGAGGCTTCCGGCAACTCCTCGTAGCTCCACGCGATGGTCGTCCCGAGCGACGAATGCCGGTCGGACGGGCGCAACATCCGTTGTCGGTTGACTAGGAACGCGAACCGCTGATCGAGCTGTTCCACCATCTGCCGGGGTGTGTGCGTTTGGGAACGCGCCGCCGCCAGCTCAATCGCGAGCGGAATGCCTTCGAGCCGCGCGACGAGTTCCTGGACGCTGTGCGCATTGTGCGCCGAGAAGCGGAAGGCGGGATGGGCGAGCGTGGCGCGGTCCACGAAGAACGCCAGGGCAGGCCAGTTGTCGAGCAGCACGGCGAGCCGCTCGGGCGTGTCGGCACCGGCAGCCGTTATCCGCTCGATCTCATCGGGGGGCGGGACGGGGAGCGGTCCGAGACGCACTTCGCGCTCGCCGTCGCATTGCAGGGGAACGCGCGAGGTGATCAGGCAGGTCACCAGCGGGGTGGCAGCGAGTAACGACGTCACGAAGGTGTCCCCGCCCGCCGCCACGGTTTCGAAGTTGTCCATGATCAGGAGCACGGGGCTTCTCCCGTCTTTAATGTGAGAGACAATCCGCCCGAAGATACGGGCGGGGGAGCCTCCGCCGCCCGGTGCCCCCGCGTCGCCGTCCGCCGTTTCCGGTAGCCCCCAGGCGTCCGCGACGCACGCCGGTAGATGCGAGACGTCTCGCAAGCCCGCCGCCGACACGAACACGGTCCGGCAACCTGGGCGGATGGAGCCGGCACTTTTCAGAACGTTCCAGGCGAGCCGCGTCTTCCCGATGCCGCCCATCCCGGTCAGCGTCACCAGGCGCACGCTCTCGTCGGCCAGTAGCTCGCAAAGGCCCGTGTATTCGGCGCGGCGACCGAAGAAGCGGGGGAGCGTGGATAGGACACTCGCGGGCGGCGCGGGCGTGGCGTCTTCCGGGGCCCAGAGTGGTAGCGCGGATTGGGCGCGGCTTTTGCGCCCTGATCCCGATTTTTCGCGCGGGGGGGGCGTGCCCGCCATTGCTTGCTCCCTGGGCGCGCCGCCAGGCCCCGCGCCAGCGGTATCATCTGGGGCATCGGTCGGCATCAGGGACGCGGGCACCTGACAGCAGGGGTGGAGGCTCAATGCCTGTTGGACGTAGCCCTCCGCCGCGCGGTCATCGCCCTGGATATTGGCCTGTCCGGCGAGGTAGACCAGCGCGTCGGCGACCCGCGCGTTGAGTACCAGTTGCACCTGCGTCACCCACTGCTCATACATGCTGGAGAGCAGATCGTCCCGGAAAAGCGTGACGGCCTGTCGGCGCAGGGAGGACGTTCTCTCCGTCTGGGTCGGGTCGAGGGCAAGGCGGTCGGCGCGGTCTAGCAGATCCGTCACGGACCGCAGATCAATCTCGACCCCGGCGGGTAAGCCGATGCTGTTGCGGTCGGCAAGCAGAACGCTTCCCGCGCTGACGCCGGGCGGTTCGAGTTGCGAGCGCAGGGACGAGAGCGCGACACAGAGGCTGGCGCGCGCCGCCTGGGGCGGGGAGTCGGGCCAGAGGATGTCCGCGAGTTTCTCGCGGGTGTGCATCCGGCCGTGGCAGGCGAGATAGGCGAGCAAAGCCGCCGTCTTCTGGGAACGAAACCGTTCGATCACTTGCGTCCCGTAACGCACTCGCAAGCCGCCGAACAACTCGATGGTCACCGCATGTTGCATTCGCACTCCCGCCTTTGTCGCGGTCACATCTTTCGGGGTCGCGGGGAATTTCGGGATTCCGACCGCGACGGCGAAGGGGTCTGCCGCATGTTGCAATCATATCAGAAATCCACCTTTAGTAGGAGGTTGGGGTTTATGATATTCTGTCAGCATGCGCTTCTTCTCGTTCGGATTTCGTGGCATCGCCCGCCTCGGAGCCATCGCCTTCTCCCTGCCGTTGCTCGCGGGCTGTAGCGCGGACGCCACGTTGTCCGCCTCGCTCTCCCCCCATGCGCGGACGCGACTCGCCGATAATCTGATAACTGACGCCGTCGCCGCGTTCAACAAAGGCAACCAGGGGGCGGGGGACGCCGCGCTCGGTCGGGCCGTGGTCCTCCTCAGCGGGACGCTGGGCGGCGATTTTCGCGACGAGGGTTTTCTCGAGGTCGCCCGGCGGATTTCGGCGAAAGGCCGCCCCGCTGACGCGGTGCGCCTCCTGGAGCCGTTGACCAGCGACCAGCGCGTCTCCGGCGATCCGCGTCTGTGGGCCACGCTGGCGCGGGCGGCGCGCAAGTCGGGCAACGCGCGCGCCGCCGACGAAAACGACGCGCGGGCGAAGCGGGAAGCGGGAGTGATAGTGGCCGGGTTCGGTAGCGCGGCACCCGGTTCGGCGGCGGCTATCAAGGGCGCGGAAGCCGCCCTGCAAGCGGGGCAATACTTCAAGGATGACGCGAAGGAGCCACAGCGGGCGTTGCTCGCCTTCCGCGAGGCGCATCGCCTTTTGCCCCAGGAACCGACAGTCTCGAACGCGCTGGGGTACGCGCTCGCCGAGGAAGGCACCACATTAGCCGACTTCACCGAGGCGGTCCAGCTCACCCGCGCGGTGGTAGCGAAGGTGCCGGGCGAAGCGAGTTTCCTGGATTCCTTCGGCTGGGCTCTGTTCAAGCGCGGAGATAAGAGCCAACTCGACTACGACGGGGCGCGGCGCCTACTGCGCGAGGCGTTGGGTCTCGCGCCGGATTTGCCGGAGTGCCGCTACCACCTCGCCGTTGTTTATGAGAAGATGGGGGCGTTGCGCGACGCGCTCGGCGAAGCGGAGCGGGCGGCGATTCTGAACCCCGACTACGCCGAGGCGAGGGTGCTCGCGGACCGTCTTCGCCCCCTCGTCGCCGCGTTGCCTTCGCCCTCTCCCTCGGCGTCCCCGACGCCGGGTGCTAGGGCGACGCCGTCCGTAGCGGCGTCGCCCTAGCACAGAAACGGCGAAAACGCCCCCGGCACGGATGTGCGGGGGCGTCTCAATTCAGCATTCAAGTAGCGTGGTCAGACCGCGCGTCAGGCAACCGGTTCGGGTTCGGCTTCTTCCGGTTCGTCCTCTATCTCGATTTCCACGTCGTCGAGTTCGAGATCGGCGTCAAGATCCGCCCCCTCATCCTCTTCCGCCTCGCCCTCGCCACGCAAGCGGCCCGCTTCGAGTTCGGCGAGCGAGATAGCGGCGGCGGACGATTTGCGCGACGCCTCGGAGAAAAACTTCACTTTGACGTCGGCGTACCACGCCGGGATAGTCACGATAGGTACGCCCGTATACGTACAGCGTACCTCTTCGACGGGTCGCTCGTCTTCCTCCACGGAAGGGTTTGTTGTTTCTGCCATAATTTATTCTGTTTAGCGAGAGCGCGTCGCCGGATTACGAGCCGGTTTCGCGTCCGCCCCCTCTTCGTCCTCTTCTTGCGGATTGCTCGGGGGTAAGATGCCGTTAAACAGCATCAAGCCGCCCGCGACGACATAAATGATCCACTCGTGCCCGTTCGACGCACGCCCCGGATCAAAAACCATCTTGCCGCCGGAGAGCACGCCCGCGATCCCGATCAGTAGAAGGATTGCTGCCAGCACGTTGAAAGAGTTTAGCCAGCGAAACCGCATAATCACTTGCCCTAACGTTCCCCAGCCACCTGTTCTTCGCGCCGCTTTCGTGTTTTGCGCGAGGGGGAGGAACGTATTCCTGTTTCCCTGTACGGCACTCCCGCACCGAACGTTGCAGTTTATCACGCCCGGCTTTTTGATACAATGCCGCACGTGTCCCTATCCCCCGTCCCCGAGCCGCCCCCGCTACCCGCCCGGCGTGCCCCGCTCCTCGTCGCGTCCTTCCTGCTGGCCGCGGTGCTGGCGCACCTGCTCGCCCGCGCCGCTCGCGCCCTCTCGCCGTTCCCCCTCGGCATCGGCAGGTGGTTCCCGGTCTCGTACGGACACCCGCGCGTGCCCGCCCTCTGGGAGGTGTTGGTTGCCGCGCTGACCGTGGCTGGCTTCGCGGCCGTGCTACCGCTACTCGCCAGAATCGCCCCGCGATGGCGTCACGCCGCCGCCGCTTTCGCCGGATGCGCCGCAATCCTCGGCACCACCGCCGCGCAGGGGATCGAACGGGGCTTCGTCCATCCAGTCGCGGGCAGGGAGCCGCACGCGCGGCCCGCGCAATATTGGCACGACGCGCAAAACGAACAGCTCGTCAGCGCGGGCGTGGTGTCGGACTTCGTCCGCGACTTCGCGGCGATCCAGCCGCGTCTCGGCGAACACGGGCGGACGCACCCGCCCGGCGCGGTGCTCCTATTCGCGCTCCTGCGGCAGATGACGGGCGACCGCCCTGGTGTCGCCGCCGTGATCCTCTGCGCGTTCTCCGTCGCGTTGATCGCCACCGGTTTCCGCCTTGCGGATGCCCCGCCGTTCGCGCTGCTCCTGTTTTGCGTGTTGCCCGCGGTACAGGTCTATTTTTGCGCGACGCTGGACGCCGTGATCGCGGGGCTGTTATTTGTCTGCATCGCCGCGTTCTGTCGCGCGGAGAAATGGGGCATGTTGCTCGGCGGCATGGCACTGCTCGCCGCGTCGTTCCTGACGTTCGGCGTAGTTTGGGTCGTGCCGGTCCTGATCGCCGCCGAATCGGCGCGGCGCCGACTCCCATGGCGCACACTCGCGGTGCTGGTCGCGGGGGGGCTTGTTTACGGATTGGTTTACCTCGTGACGGGATTCCACTACGGGGCGGCGTTCCGGTTCGCCTCGGCGAGCGAGAATCCCGACGGTTTTCGACTCGCCGTTGACCCGATCGGGTACGTCGCGACCCGCTTGGGCGACTGCGCGGATATCCTGTTCTTTACCGGCCCGTTCGCGCTGTTCGCGGCGTGGGATGCCCTGCGCACGCCGCGCGAACCGCCCCTGCCTCGGCTCATCTTGCTCGGCGGGCTGGGGAGTATTCTTCTGCTGTTTCTCGCGGGGGCGTACCGCACCGGCGAAACCGCGCGGGCGTGCCTTTTCCTGTATCCCTTACTCACGCTTCTGATTGGGTCCCGCGCGTGGCCTCCCGAGCAGGAGAAGTTATTGCTCGTCGGCACGCTGTGCGTATCGGCGATATTGCAGTGCGCGGGATTTTATTTCTGGTGACGCGCCTAATCGGAAAGCCGAATTGAAGTATAGGGCTGGCGGCGCGGTCTGAAGGGATAGAACGCGATTAGTTCGGGAGATGAAAAAGATCACACGCGTAGAAACCCCGTTCCGCTGTACAATAATTGCGAACGGGTAATCCCGACACCGACGCGCGATGGGATGGAGAGCGGCGACTTTACCACGATAAGGTAGCCGCTTCCCATCCCCCGTGGTAGTGAAATCATGAGTTTATCCTTAGCCATGCCCGGTACAAACACCGCCCTCGCTACTAATAACGCCGCGTCGACGCCCGCCGATGGTGGCGAGCGCGGCGCGGCGACGTTCGCCTCGCCCGGCGCGCTGGACGGCGACGCGCTCCTCGTCCGGCGCGCGGCCGCCGGTGACCGCGCGGCATTTCGCGATCTGTTCGACCGCTACCAGCGGCCTACCGCCGCGCTAGTCGGGCGCATGGTATCGTCCCCGGATGATGTGGACGACATTTTGCAAGAAACGTTTTTACGCGCCTGGAAGGGGCTACCCAACTTCCGGGGCGACGCGCAGTTTACGACGTGGCTCTACCGCATCGCCGTAAACACCGCGATTAAGTACCGGAGTCGGCGCAGGAACGAGACCGCGCCGCTGATCCCACTCTCGGCGGGCGAGGACGGCGGATCGGGCGGCATCGAGGCACTGCCCGCCGACCCCAGCTCCGATCCGCTCCGGGGCGGCGACCCGTTCCAGGCCGCGCACAAGCGGGAGCAAGATCAGGTGATCCGCGAGGCGGTGCGCGCGCTACCCGATAAACAACGCTCTGTCGTGCTGTTGCATTATTTCGAGGGGCGTTCGTGCGAAGAGATAAGCGGCATCGTCGGTTGCTCGCTCGGCACGGTCTGGTCACGACTGCATTACGCGTGCAAGCGGCTCAAAGGGGTTCTTATCGGCGGCTCGGCCGCGGTCGGTTTGTTTGACGGGGAGACACAACAATGAAAAACATGTTCAGCCGGGCGCTTCTAGCGCGACTGCCGAAGCCGCTGTCCTGTCGGGTAGTGGCTCCCTTACTAGCCGGGAGCGAGGAGCCGGGCGGGACTATGACGGGGGCGGATCGTTTTCTGCTCGCCGTCCATCTCGCCGATTGCGCCGCCTGCCGCGACGAGGCGGAGACCACGCGCGTTCTGGGGACATTACTACGGCGACGCGGGCCGACC
>JAYUUO010000168.1:0-3718 GCA_043754515.1 Armatimonadota bacterium | reverse complement strand
CGCCGTTTGAAGTGTACGCCTCGACCGCCTGCACAAACGCGTCCATGCCGGAGTGCGCGGTGACGGTCGGCGGACAGGAGACGGTCAGTTCGGCGTCCAGGAACGCGGTGGTCGGCATCATCGCCCCGCCCCGGATACTCGCCTTTCGCCCCGCCTCCTTGTCCGAAAAGACGCCTACCCAGGTCGCCTCGCTTCCGGTCCCCGCCGTGGTCGGCACGGCGAGGATAGGGCGGTTGACCGACTCGGGAACCGCGACACGCCCCGCGTGGTAGTCTCGCGCCGAACGCCCCATACCCGCCAGTGCCGCCGCGCCCTTCGCCACGTCCAAAACAGAGCCACCGCCGATGGCGATCACCGAGTCCGCGCCCTCCGCCGCGTTCATGGCGGCTTGCAGGGAGTCGAGATCCGGCTCGGGCGGGACGCCGGTATGCACGGTCGGCGTCATTCCCGCCGCGTGGAGCGTGGACAGGATCGTGTCCAGTTTTCCCGATCTAGCGAGCGACGAGCCGACGACGACGATCGGGCGTGAGCCGAGCCGCCTGGCTTCGTCCGCCAACCGTCCGCTCGTCGCGCCGCCCCATTCGATGACGACGCGCCCCGGCGTGGTGAATGTAAACTTTGTCAAAATGTTGCCCCCCGTGCCAAGTATTGCCGCACGATTCGGCGCGGGCGGGCGGTTTCCCTGCGCCCGACAACCCGGTACAATAGCTGCGATGCAACGCTTCCACGATACACCGACCCAAAACACGGCAACAACGCCCGTTTACGACAGCGAAACCGCATATCATCGAGTAGATTTGCGTGAGGTTCTCTCCGTCTTCGTCCGAAGTTCACTTTTAATCTCCTGGGAACCGCTGTGAATGGCTAACGCTGACTTAAGGCTTAGACATGGTCGAACCAATATATTGCAACGAAACGAGAATATGACAAACTCGCCCACAAACCCGTCCAACCCGAATGTGACGAAGATAGGAATCACACGAAACTTTCCATCGGTACAATGCACGTGTAGATATTTGATATTTGCTACTTTGTCGTGGCTAACTTCGTACACAATTCCTGTAACTGGTTCTGCCAAATCGCGCGACCATTTTTCTATACCTTCAGCAACAGTTTTGTCATCGAGTGTAACTTTGTAGTTCTCGTAGTAGCAATGGTGTTTTGTCCACGGTGCACCGGGCGGCAAGTCTAAATATACACTCCCCCCATTGTGCTGGACAAAAAGTATAAATTGGTTGCAAAAATGACACTTTCTAGGTGTGGCAAAATCGTTTAAGTTCTTGATAGTTGATGCAGAAGAGCCTTGATAACCGAATTGCGAGTAATCTACGTTGGAGGATGCGGGACCCCAACCGCAAGCACAACCGGGTGGATGGGTGAGCGAATTACACATGTGTGTAGTTTTGCAACATCATTGTGTAATACTGCATAAAAATTACACCAGCAAACCGCTGTGACAGCAATATTACTTCTTCATCCCGTAATTCTCCCGTCCCCACCTCCCTCCCTCATCAGAATGAGAGGGGGCAGACGTTAGAACGTGGTGTCTGTTTCCGGGTCGGGCAGGACGACGCCGCGATAGATGTGGGACAAAGGCACGGCGGCGATGGTATCGCCGAAGGTCAGCGCGAGCGTGTCGTCACGGTCGCGGAAGTCGGCGCGAATCGCCCACAAGCCGTCCGGCAACTTCTCGAATGTACCGTTCTTCTTTCATCACGCGCCGTCCAAATCGTGTAACGATGCTGTAACGATAGCCTGTTATCCTATCGTCGTCATCCGCGAAAGCGGCGAGACAATTAAGGAAACAGCATGAAAACACACCCTATCATCGGTTTCATATCCGTCGCGTTTATCGCGGCACTCTGCGCCCCGGCGAACGCGCAATATATCGCCCGTAAACTCCAGCGCGCGGAGTACTCCGTCTCGGCGTCCGGCATCAGCGGCAACCGTGTTGTCGGCGGCAACGGCTCGAGTCCCACCCGCAACCGTTACGACGGCATTGTCTGGAACGCGACCACCGGTGTTGCGTCGTACGGGTCGGACGGCGCGACCATTTACAAAGACATCTCCGGTGACTGGGCTATTAAAGACGGCGGCGACTACCGCGTTTACACATCGTACAACCCGTACAGCGCGGTGAACCTCGTCACCGGCACTTCCTACGCGCTGGGATACAGTTCGAGCAGTCAAAGCGGTGGCTACGACAACGCGACCACCGGCATTCGTGACGGTTGGGCATGGGGCAACCAGCAAAATCACGTCGGAAACCAGTATGGGTTCTACGACGTCTACAGTTCGCGTCTTGTAAATCTTCAAACCGGCGAAACGAAGAACTTCTCCTGGGACAACGGAGCGTTTAACTCATACAAACGTTTGTTCGTGGACGTGTCCGACGGCAAGATCTTGCAGAACACCTATGGCGCGTACACTCTACGCGACATCGCAACCGATGCTCAAACCGCGATCACGCCGGGTCTAAGTGGTGTCGTTGGCATGAGCGGCACGACCATCGCGGGCAATACGGCGGGCGGCGCGGGGTTGTATAATTACGCGACCAGTCAAGCAGTGACGCTTAGCAAGTCAGGTTTGACCAACACGACAATGAAGCAGATCGGCGTCAAACAGTCGGTTGGTAACGGCACGAACGCCGTGACGAACCGGCAGAACGCGCTTCGCTGGGATAACGCGACCGGCGCGGTGACGAACTTGCACGCCTTTCTCGGCGCGGGCTACACGTCGTCAGGTGTCATCAATGTGGACAAATCGAACGAGAACGGCGGGATTTTGGTGAGTGCCGACCGTGCCGGTGGAACGGATTACGTTGCCCTGCGTCAGTTCGCCGGAACCGTTGTCGGCGTCGGCAACGGCGAGATCGCCACGTTTGTGGATGACTACGAGCAGAGGGGGGGCGTTGTGGTCAATGATGGCACGATCCAGTGGACAAACCCGCCGCACTGGTGGAATCTGCAAAGCGGTCTGTTTACCGGAACGGGCAATTTCTACGGTAATTTCAGCAACAACGGCGGGGGAACTCTCTCGGGCGGTGGCGCGGGCGGAAGTGGCGGCGGCGCGGGCGGAGGGGGCGGTGGTTTCGGGGGCAACGGCGGCGGTGGAAGTGGCATCGGCAACTTTAGCGGGAGCGGTTCGTACACGCAGAGCGGCAACGGCACGCTACTTGTGAGTATCGGCGGCGCGTCCTCGTTCGACACGTTCACGTTCGGCGGCACGGCGACCCTCGGCGGTGTTCTCGAAATCAGCCTGCTGAACGGCTACGTCCCAAACGACCGGCAAGAATTCGCGTTTTTCGCCGCGCCGAACACTGTGGGGGCGTGGGACAGTATCTACTCGCCGGGTCATAACTGGACGGTACGCTACAACCCCGGCGGTGCCACGCTTATCTATAACGGTGTGACGGCAGTGCCGGAAGCGGGGACCGGAGGATTGCTGGCGACGAGCGGCTTGGTCGGGCTGCTGGGTTTGGTGCGTCGCATTCGACGATAAGCCATTGCGTCGGGGTAGTTTACTACCCCGACCGTTGGGAGTGTCTAGATTTGTGTGATGAAATCGGTGAGTTTGCTCCGGAGATTGGGGTAGGCCCGCCGGAACCGCTGCCACCGGTTCCAGCCCAGCACGAACAGATCCACCGCCCGCAACAGTGCCCCGATCCGGCGAGAGAAGCAGCGGCTCTTGCGCGCCAGATCGCGAGAAGCAGCGGCTC
>JAYUUO010000167.1:0-11302 GCA_043754515.1 Armatimonadota bacterium | reverse complement strand
CCACGGTTTGTGGAATAGTGTTAAACTCAAAGTGCTTCATCTCAACTTTTGCCATGCGGGGCTGTTGAGCCACTAAACCAACTCAAGATTCGGGTTTAATAAGTGCCGCTTTTTGTATGTCCGTGGCGGTCACGGTTTTGATGCGTGGCATAGTGCATACAGTCTAACACATTTCTACACAAGTGCTTATCAGGACCTATGCCACGAGGGAAGAGGATGAACGAGTGTGCTGGGGGTGTCATGACGCATCCCCTGCCATCCGAGAACACACCGCCCCGCGTCAAGAAGCCGCGACGCCTTCTAGCGCAACGAGACGACTACGCATCTCGACCATTTCGGCGTCTCCGAGTACTTCCGCGCCGCCCGCGACGATGCGGCGCCCCATGGCGACAAGACTCTCGCGCGACCCGGCATTCGGGAGGGTCGAGGCGACGTCGGACAGCGCACGCAACATCCGCAGATTAACGGCCACATCATTCTTCGCGTACATCCGTATCTGCTCGAACGCCGACTCGACGAGACGGTCGAAGTCGAGCCAGGGAATACTAACACGCGGCACGCCGGGCGGGTCTTCGATCACCGTCGGCGGCGGTTCGCGCGCGGCGAAGCGGATCAGTATCCGGCTCAACTGGTCAACGCAACTGATCGCGGTGCTAGGGTCATTCACGGCGGGTGAAATCGCCTTGAGCGCGATGTCCACGATCATCAGTATCCCGAACTCGATGTCCTGTTGCAGAGTGCGCGTCGGCCCGATGTCGAACAGCGAGTGGAAGGCGGCGGCGAGCGCGGGCGTGAGTTTCTCCGCGCGGCGCGCGGCGAGTAGCGCGACGCCCTCCGGCACGAAATGTCCGGTGCGGCGCAGAACCCGCACGCGCACGCCGTTCGCCTTCGCGAGCGCGACCATCTCTCGGCTTTCGATGAAGCGGACGTAGCCGGATACCCGGCTCAGAACGGTAGCCTCGTCCGAGTCCGGGGCGGGCAGTTCCATGGAGGGAACGAGACTGCGCCGGGACGGGCTTGGCATGATCTCGTCAATGACCAGTTCGGTCTCGGTTGCGATGTTATGCACGATCTGGTTGACGCTGATCGCCTCCGAGATGTGCTGAATGAAGAAGAGGAGCCAGGCGACGCAACACAGGGCGAGCACCATCGCGCCGACTATGGTAAACACGGGCGCGGTGGGATGTGGGATGCTACGCGCGGCGGGCAGGGCGGCGAGGCAGTACGAGAACGTGCCGAGGAAGATGCCGAGCGTCTGTTGCGTCACGCGGTCGCGGGCGAACGCGACCAGGATGCGCGGCGAGTATTGCATTGAAGCGAGCGTGAGCGTCATCAACAGGATGGCGAAAACGATGGAGACCACGGTCATCATCGAAGTCGCTATCCCGCTCAGGATGGTCTGGCCTACCTGCGGGTCGTGCGGGTAGGGGAACAGCAGGCGGGGCACCCACCGGCTCATCCAGGGGTAGAGGGATTCGAGCACGGTGAGCGTCGCCCCCAACGCGCCGAGTACCAGCGTGATAATCAGAGGGCGGACGATGAAGCCACCCCGCAGACTATAGAAAATGTAGCTACGAAAGATGGGCAGGCGGTTGGTCACTGGTGTATTGTATCGTCTAGAACGTCAGGAACGCCGACCCGAGAATCCGACGCCCTTGCTGGAACCGCGTGCCGCTGAACGCCGACTGGAAGTTGATCACATCCCGCGAGTCGAACAGGTTCGCGACGTCCAGGCCGAACCCGCCCCGGCCGCCGAACAGCTTCTTGCCCGACGTCAGGTGCAGGTCCACCTCGGAGCGTGGAACGCGCTCCGAACTCGGCGGAATCGGGCTACTCGCCAGCCCGCTCCCGTAGTTCAGCGTGACAGCCGCCGACGCCCCGCCACGGAACAGGTAGGCAAGCCCCGCGCCGAGCGTGTGCCGCTGATCGTGGTCGTTGAAGAGCGATACCTTCGCGCCGGTGTTATCCACGCCGTTCGGCTTCGCTATCGAGTACGAGTAGTTGACATAGCCGTCCAGCCCGACCCCGCGCGGCGGTGACACTTCATACGACAGTTCCACGCCGTGAACACCGCCGAACTGGAAGTTGACCGCAGAGTATAGCCCGATCTGGCTTCCGGGGATCAATAAGCCGGTGTCCACCTGATTCTTGATCTCCTTGTAGTAATACGCGACCTTAGCTGTCTGTCCGGGGGCGACGTGTTGCTCGACGCTCGCGTCATACTGGTTCAGGCTCTCCGGCTGGATCGGCTGGCCGACCACGGCGCCCTGCGCGAGCGGCGGGATGTTAAAAAGGTGGTTCGCCGACGCCCGGAACAGGGTCGCGCCGGGCAGGCCATACGACAGGTTCAGACGCGGCGAAAACTCGGACTTATCCACGGAGGGCTGGCCGAGGTTTTGCTTCTGCGAGAACGCGTCGTAGCGCACGCCGTAGTTCACCGCGAACCGCTTCGACAATTGCCAGGTGTCTTGCAGGTAAGCAGCGCGGTAATAGCCAGAGCGGTGGACGGTCAGTGTCGGCGACGCCGCGCCCGGTGTGATGGCGAATACAGGGTTGTTGTTTATGTCCTTCGCGTCCCCCGGTGTGCCGGGCGGCGCGATATTGGGCGCGAGTGCCGCGAGTTCGTTCAGGGCCAGTTGGCTCGCGGGGATAATGCGATACGACTCGTCGCCGCTCTGCTCGTCGTTCAGAAAGCCGCCCTTGACACGGTGCCGCCCCCGCCGCACACTCAGGTAGCCGCTCACCTGGTAATGGTAGACGTCGCGCTTCGCCTCGGGGTTGTACTCTATGGAGTTGTCCGGCGGCAGGGCGTCGAGGTTGATGGCGGGGCTGTGATTGCGGACGTTCTGCCCGGAGTGGAGCACCACGCCCGCGAGTTCGCCGGTGTCGCGGGTGCTGAACGCGTGCTGGTAGGACGCGGTGATGAACTCGTTCACCTCGTCCGAGTAGATCGCCTGCCCGTCGTCCTGTTGCGACGCGAGCGGGAGCGGATCGCCACCTGGCGGCACGGGCGTGTCGCCTCCGGGTGCGTCGGGGCGCGTCCCATCGGCGTTGCGCTGGCCGAGGAAACCGTACCCCTGCCCAGCGTTTGCGAAGCGCGCGCCGAGTCCCGTTCGGTTCGACAGGTCGAGGTGGCTCGGCGCGTGACTGAGCGTGAGCGTGAACGCGTCGCCGAGTCGCGGCGCGGTCCGGAACTTGGCGAAGTAGCTCTGGTTCTGACCGGAATTGTGCGCGGTCTGCTTGTCCGGCTGTTGCGGCTCGATGGCGTTGTCGCTGCGGTTGTCGCTGACGTTGATCACGTAGCTGGACTGAAGACCCAGCGGACCCGAGGCGGTCAGATCCGCGTTGTAGGCGTTGTAGTTCCCGCCTTGCAGGTTCAGATCCACGCTCGGATTTCGCGCACCGGGCAGGGTCTGCACATCCAGTACGGCGGCGGTCTGACCGCCGAACTCGGCGGGGAATCCCCCGGTCAGGATGTCGAGACTCTGGATCGTGGACGCCACTACGACCGAGCCTTGCCGCCCGGAAAGCGTGTCGGGGAGCGGCACGCCGTCAATCACGAACGAGATGTCGGCGTGTTCGCCGCGCACGTGCTGTTGTCCGTTCGAGTCGGACGCGACGCCAGACTGGCCGCGCGTGAGTGCCCCAGTGTCGTTCCCCGCCCGGTTCACGAACGTGCTGAGTTGCTGGTTCGTGCGCGTCGTTCCGGCGGCGGTGGTGCCGGAGCGGAGCGGGACGCGGGTCGCGGTGACCTTGATATAGATGTCGCGCACGGGCGGCTTGCCACTCCCGGTGGGGGTCGCGGGACGATTCGCACCGTTTTGCGGCGCGGCTACGGTTGCCACATTCGCGGGAAGAACGACGCTCGTGCCCAGAATTAAAGTCACGGTTCGCGGCGCAACGCCCTTCGTTACCGGCAATCCCCTCGGGACAGCGGTTGTGTCGGCCCCCGTCATGCCACTCCGCGCAACCCAACCCTCGGCATCGAACGCAGGCGTGATCGCCCCATGATCCCCGGCACTGGTACGTAGCGTAACGACGGCGGGGAGCGACTTCCCCCCCCCGCCCGCCGCGTTTCGTCCCGCCGGTTCCACGCGCACCCACGCTCCGGCAACCAGGAGACGCGTGCGCGGATCAATCACCACGAACCGGATGGGGCGCGGCGCGGCGGACACGGATGGGAGCGACGCGGACGCAATGGGCGTGGCGGCGAGCGAGGCCGGCGCGGACGCGGCGATCACCGGTAGCGATAGTAGGACGATATTTTTATTCATGCTTAGTTGACTTGAAACTCGATGTGCAGGCGGACGATGCTCTCGACCGGCTCGCCATCGCGGGTCGCGGGTTTGAACCGCCATTGCCGCGCCGTTTTAAGCCCGAGATCATTAAGTTCGGGAGTGGACGACGATTCCGCAATTCGCACGCTCGTCGGCACGCCGTCCGCGCCCACCGTGAACGCGATCACCATGGTGGCGTCGAGCGCGTCGGACCGGAGCGCGTCGGGGATCACCGGCTTGATCTCGTCTATCGGTGTCGCCTCGGTGAAGGTGGGCAGTTTGGGTACCGGGGTGGGAGTAGGCACCGGTCGCGGCGTCAGTGTCGGCTCCGGTGTCAGCGAAGGCACCATCGGAAGCGGGGTAGATGGATCGGCGTCCGGTGCCGGTGTCGGTGTAGACGCGGGCGCGGGCGTCGTGGCATTACCAGGTAACTGCCCCGCTACCCCGGTCCCGTTCGGGTCAACGGTCGGGCCGCCATCCCCGCCCGCGCCGGGACTGCCCGCCGCCGCGACCACTTTCGGCTGGGCGAGCGCGGAGCGCGTGGACGCGGGTGCGTGTGAATGGATGGCTTTCGACTCCGGGTGGCGGACGACTTTCGGCTGGGCCTTCTTTTCTGTTTTCGGTTCGGCTTTCGGCTTTTCGGGCGGAGGCAACGTAACCAGTTTCGTTTCCAGGAACTGTTGTTGCACCTTCTTGAACGCGCCGAAATGCGCCAGTATCGGCAATCCGATCAGGTGAATCAGCACTGCGACGCCGATGATTCGCGGCAAGAGCGGGTTGCTCTGCCCGCGCCGTCGCCGACGCGGTGCCGGTGTCTTGGGCACATCGGGAATGGACATGATACGTTGGCTCCTTCTATTTCGTGGTCGCGATGGCGAAGCGGGTGACCCCGGCTTTGCGCGCCTGATCCATCCCCTCGACCACCACGCCATGCTCGACCTTCGCGTCGGCGTTGATGATCACCAGATTGTCGGGCCCGACCTTCAACGCCCGCAGACCGGCTTCGAGTTTGTCAACCGTGGTCGCGGTCGTATTCAGAAAGATCCGGTTGTCGCGCATCATAGTGATCGTGATGTTCTGCGACGAGTGCTGGTTTGAGGTAGACGCCTTGGGCAGGTTCACCGGCAAGCCGCTCTGCACCACCATCGCGAGCGACGACACCATGAAAAAGAACAGTAAAAACATCATCACGTCAATCATCGGGATGACCACGATCTCCGCCTCTTCGGACGGGACGCGGCGACCGAGTCGCATACGTTTTCGCATCGGTTTATCTCCTTGTAAGAGGCCCTGGTTAGTCCACGCGTCCGGTCAGGAAATTCACCAGTTCTGCGCCGTAATACTCCATGTCGGCGGTCATCTTGCGCGTCAGGTTCGTGAAATAGTTGTAGAAGACGAAGCCGACCACGGCGAGCGTGATCCCGGTCGCGGTGGAGATCAACGCCTCCGAAATACCGCCTAGAATCTGGGTCGGGTTGGAGAGTCCCGAGGTCGCCGCCGATCGAAAGGACGAGATCATACCGGCGATAGTACCGAGCAGGCCGAGGAGAGGCGCGATGTTGATAATAGTGCGTAATACAGGCAGGTACGCCTCAATGCTGGGCAGATCGTTCGCGGCTTCCTGCTCCATCGCCATCTCTATCGCATCGGCGTCGCGGTGCGCGTTCTTGAGACCCCGCGCGAACATGCGGGCGATCGGGGCGCGGTATCCCTCAATGGCGCGGATCGCGTCAGCGGACGAGGTCACTTTGGGGTCTGCGCCTTTGTAGCTGTCGCGGACCGCGTCCAGTAGCACGTCGCCGTCCACGCTGGCGCGGCGGAGCGAAATGGCGCGCTCGATGATGATGGCGAAAAGGCCGACCGAGCAGACGATCAGCGGGTACATCATCACCCCGCCGTTCTTGATAAAGGTCAATATAGTATTCACGGTTCAACTCCCTGATAATCGGTAAAGAAGGCACGGACAAAAACCCGGACGGACGCGGCGGTTCGGCGCAAACCGGTCGGCGCGAGGCGGGTAGCGTAAGTGGCGCGAGCGGCGTCAGAGTACGCGGGTACAACAGAAGACAGATCAGGCGAGCGAAGGGGGGCCGCGCTGGGGCGAGTGAACGGGTTCGGCGAGTCCGAACTGATGACTCGCAGCGAGCGGCGTCGCCCGCGCGGCGCGGAGTTCCGGCACGACTCGGAGCGGGAGCGGGGTTGCCGCAGGGACATACGACGACGCTAGCCAATCACAAAGCGGACAACCGGCGGCGGAAACGGACAATTGATGCCTATCCGTATGGACGGCGGCGACCGATTCGGGTGCTTTACCGCCGTGAAAATGCGGCATGACCGTGGTCCCGATCACCAGGAACGCGAACAGAAGCGATACGAACGCCGCGAGGCGGCGTTGGCACGTTTGTGTCGGGAGTCGGGTAATCATCACGAATATGGGTTCAGGTCTTAAAGTGTTGTGGGAGACGGCTCCCATTGTACCCGTCGCGACGTTTGCGCGCCACGGCGGGTAAAGACCAATTTCCGATTCTAGTATACGTTCCCGTTAAGCAGGTGCCGGTACAAGGCATTTCGTAGCGTCTTGAACGCGGTGTCGGCGGCGGCTTCGGGCGACAACCCGCCACTCGCGGAGGCGGGGTACGCGCTCATGTCGTCGCTCCGCACCGCGAGTACCGGCTCGCCGTGCGCATAAATAGTCGCGCCGCGCCGTGTCAGGTCATATATTTGTATGTTCTGATCGAGAAGTTTGTTGAGTGAGTCGGACACCTGCTTCGCGCGATCCGCGACCGGCGTGCGGTATAGCAATTTGCCGTCGAGTAGCACCTCGCTCAGCCCGCCGATCGGTTGCGGCGCGGACCCTTTCGCGACATCTGGAGTAGCGGCGACCGCGACTGGCGACACCTTAGTGACGGACGAAGTGCTCGCCGCGCCAGCGGCTACTACCGGTTCCTTCGTGATCGCCACGGAACGCACCTGGACGCGCAGGGTGTTAGTCACCTCGCGGCGGTTGATCGGCAAGCCCATCCCGACGATCTCGGACTTGATCAGTGTCGCCCGCTCCTTCTCCGGCGGGTGCGTGCGGAAGATGCCGAGTTCGACGTCGGGGCGTTGCTTCTGGTCGCGTCCCAGCCGCTCCATGAAAGTCAGTGAGCCGACCGGGTTGTACCCCGCCTTTTGCGTCAGGATCACTCCTCCGTGGTCCGCGTCCCGCTCGGCATCCTGCCCGAACCCGTTCACCTTCTGTAGGGCGATCAACTGGAAGCCGGTCATCAGGTTCATGGTATCAGCAGTCGGGACGCGGGCGACCAGCGCGGCGAGCAGACCCAGTGCCATCTGCGTATTTAGGCGGCTCTGCTCGTGTTGCAGTTTAGCGACGTGATGGTGCATCGCGTGCGTTATCTCGTGCCCTATGACGGCGGCGAGTTCGTCGTCCGACTGCGCGTACCGCAAAATCCCTTTATTAACGTAGATGTAGCCGCCGGGTAGCGAGAACGCGTTCACGTCGTCGTCGTCCACCACGAAGAAGCGGTACTCGTACGGTACATGCTTCGACGAACCGTACGTCGCGGGAACCGCTTCGGCGTTCGCGATTGCCGCGACCTTTTTGCCGATGGCTTCGACGCGGGCGAGGACGGCGGGATCTTTCACCAGTTTCAAGCCGGAGCGGAGCAAGTCCTCGTGCGTCTCGCGGCCTAGCTTGACTTCGGAATCCTCGGCAGGCGGCTTCGCGGCTTTGTCTTTCTTCGCGGCGTTTGGCGTCGTCGCCTGACCCGGCGACGTCGCTACGGGTGGCGGCGTCACTTGCGGTGAGGTAACGGGCGCGGTGCCGGTTTGAGCAAACGCACCCGGCGCGGCGGAGACGCCGAGCCAGGCGACACCGAACGCAGCGACCGCGAGATGCCGATGATGTGACGAGGAAAGGAATGGGATTTTTTTCATAGCGAGACGCTTTCTACTTATACGCACGACGCGCCGAACTGATTCCCGCGCCCCGCGTCGCGACTGACGCTTCGCGGTATCATAGCGTCATGCCTATACCGCCAGCCGAACACGGATCTCATACCTCTTTGCGCACGGTCGCGCACAACGTCGTCCACCTCCGCGCCAAGCCGTCGAACGATTCCGAACTCGTGTCGCAACTCCTGATGGGGCAGACGGTGCGCGTCCTAAACGAGGAGAGCGGCTGGGCGTATGTCGAGGGCGAGGACACGTACCGGGGCTGGGCGGATTCGCGCTGGCTCGGCGAACACGTCTTCGATGCCGATGAGTTGCAACCAGTGCGCTCAATTTTCGCGGAGTTGCGCGAGTCGCCCGATGCCTACGCACCACCGCTTATTCGTCTCCCGATTCTAACAAAAGTGCGTTTCGAGTCCGCTTCCGAAAACGGCTTCGCTCAAGTTACGACGCCCGACGGTGGGACACGTGGCTACCTAGGCATGATTGAAGGAGTACCACTACATTCGCGTTCCTATATGCCGAACTACCCGAAGACACACACCGGGATTGCGGCTTACTACGCGAAACATTTTCTCGGAACCCCGTACCTGTGGGGCGGTTCGTCATCGTTCGGGCTGGACTGCTCCGGGTTCGTCCAGTACTGCTACCAGATCGCGGGCGTGACTCTGCGCCGCGATGCCGACATTCAGCGCGACGACCCGCGTTTCGTCCCCGCGCCCGTGCGAACAGTGGCAAGCGCGGGTGACGATCTGCTCCCCGGCGACCTCGTGTTCTTCGGCAAGCCCGACCGGATCACGCACGTCGGAATGCACCTCGCGGGCAACACCTTCATCCACGCGGCGGGCGGCGCGGGCGTGATCATCACCGCATGGGGCGACGACCGCTACTCGCCCGGCTTCGTGGACGCGCGGCGTCTCGACCCGACGCGGGCGAGCGAGCCGGTGACGCGGGTAAAGGGCGACACGAGATGAGCATGCCGAGTGGCCAGCTCGCGATCATCACGCATAACTATTACAAAAGTGTATGGGTACAGATACTCTGCCATACGTTAGGCTGGTCAGAGGACACGGCATTCGAATGGATCGAGGAGATGGGGCTTCTCGACTCGGCCATCGCCGATTGGATGTTTCACGACGAGCCGCAGGCTTGCGTAATGCCGTTCGTATATACAACGTTGTGCGACGTGACGTACACGGGGGTGGGGTACGAACGGTTCATGAGAAGTCTGGGCCACCATCAGGATATACCGTTCCATCGAATCATGCTACCGCACGATTATGATTGGGCCGCGTTCGCAAGCAGGGTTTTGACCATAACCCATGAAATAAGGCTAGCTCAGACCCTCGACCGTCTGAGCCATGAAGCCGACGAAATCGGGATTCGCTTGTCTCAAATCGGCGGCGTCTCGGTTTGGGAGCCGACGCCGCCTCTGCGGCATCAGAAGGCGGTATTCCGCATCGAAAACTCGATCCGCCCGACCGTAGCGGATGATGCCCTGTGCGCGACCGTCTTCCACACCTCAGACGTGAATATCCGGTTCGCGGACGGTTCGCACCTGCGTCCCGACATTTCCATCTGGTGCCGCGAACCCGACGAGCAAGATACCGAGACCACACTCGTCCCCGAAGCCGTGGTCGAGATCATTAGCAAGGACTACGCCGCGAAGGACCTGGTTATCGGCGTGCCGTTTTATCAGCGCGTCGGCATTCCGGACATCATCGTTTTCGACCCCGAGACTGATCTCGTGCGGCACTGGCGTAACGGCGGCAACGAGAAGTCGTACCCGTCTCCCGTCACGATTGATCTGCTGTGCGGCTGTTCCGTCACGGTTTAGGATACACTCGGAGCGTGACATACGACGAGTTCACTTTCGACCTGCTCGGCTCCCGCTTCGGCGTCTCCGTCGTGGACGCGCCGGGCCTCTTCGCGGACACGCCGCCGCTCCCGCCGAGCGCGTTCTTCCGTGAGCAGTTAGCCCGCAACCGGCCACTCGTCAGCGGCGTGGA
Organism: Armatimonadota bacterium; assembly: GCA_043754515.1. Lineage (GTDB taxonomy): Bacteria > Armatimonadota > Armatimonadia > Armatimonadales > Armatimonadaceae > JACMIU01. The sequence goes on along the minus strand of JAYUUO010000167.1, from coordinate 1,065 downwards.
CACGGAAAAAGTACGTTCCGAACTGCTCATCGCGCCGCTTCTGGTGGAGTTGCGCGAACTGTGCGGTCGGCAAATCGGCGTATTCTCGGGCGCGGGGTTCACGGTGGACGCGGCTCGCGGATTGGATGGTTTCTGCGACTTCCTGTTAAGCCGCGCGCCGACGCTACTGCAGGTCGCCGCGCCCGTGGTGGCTATCGTGGAAGCGAAGCGCGAAAGTCTGACGAATGGCATTCCGCAGTGCGTCGCCGAACTGTTCGCGGCGCAACTCTTCAACACCCGACGTGAACGACCGATCACGCCCGTCTACGGCGTCGTGACCACCGGCACCACGTGGCGTTTCCTGCGCATGACCGACACCGTCGCGGAGGTAGACATCGAAGATCGCTTCATAGATAACCCCGACGCGATTCTGGGCGTGCTGGCGCGGATGGTGTCGGTGCCTGGTTCCCCGACCGCGCTCCCCGTGGTAGCATAAGAGCACACCAGCGCGAGGGTAACCTGGAGGACAACACACATGCTACCGAACCTTTTCTATACGCCGACCAGACGCGACCTGTTGAGGATGACCGGGCGTGACCGGCAGTCGTTCTTGCAGGGCATGGTCACGAACGATGTGTTGCGCCTCGCGCCCGGCGACGGTTGCTACGCCTTCCTCCTCGACGCGACAGGGCATATTCTGGCCGATATGCGCGTGCTGAACGTCGGCGAGTCTCTGCTCCTCGACCTCGAACCGGGCACGGCGGCGTTCGTTTCGGCGACGCTTGACAAGTACCTGATCATGGAAAAGGTGCGCATCGCCGACGTGACGAGTGCGTTTGGCACTTACGCACTGGGTGGGGCGGGCGTCGGGGAGCATTTACAACGTGATTATGGCATCGCCGACTCGCTAGCGTGGAAGTCCTATACGAACCGCGTCATCTCACCACATGGCGGGGATTGTGTGGTGTGTCGGTTAGACACTGCGAATGTTCCGTTGTATCGTCTATACTTCACCGATCCGGGCAACATGGACGTGGTGTACATCCCACGAAGCGTAGCGGGGGAGATCGAGAGCGAGCTTTCCGA
>JAYUUO010000166.1:0-35347 GCA_043754515.1 Armatimonadota bacterium | reverse complement strand
CTTCCGACCGGCGACAAGGGGTATGTTACCGCCCCCACAACCACCTGTCAAGGCTTTCCCAATATCTTTTTTACTTTTTTGTTGGAAATGTTTTCACGTTGTTTCCGCAGGCACGTGACGGCGCAGGATGTCGCCTGCTTCCAGAAGGCTCCCGACCACGTGAGTCGGCTCTGAATCGGCGAAACGATCCGGTGGGTCATACGCCCATTGGATGCCGATCGTGAAAGCACAGCCCGCCGCCTTTCCCGAGGCGACATCGGCCCATAGATCCCCGACCACCACCGCCCGCGCGGGGATTACATTCAACTGTTTGCAGGCGACCAGAACCGGCTCGGGATGTGGCTTGTACGTCTCCGTGTCCTCCCGCCCGATGAGCGCGTCGGGACGTAGTCCCATGTCGTCGCACAAGGAGACGGCTATCTCCCGCGCGTTACGTGTCACCACGGCGACGCGTATACCCGCGTCCGCGAGTCGGGTCAGGAGATGGGTCGCTCCGGGGATCGCCTCGGGACGCCCACAGCCGCGCCGCTCGTGTTCCTTCAGCACCCTGTAGAGATCGGAGCGTGCCGCGCCGCGCTCGCGTGCCGGAAGCGCGGCGAGAGTCGCAGCGACGATATCCAGGGAGTCGGGCATCGCGAGTACGGCGTCAGGGGCGTTGAACCGGGATCGCGCCCGCTCCACGACCGCGAGCCGTAACGCGGGGAAGTTTATGAATGTCCGTACTAGCGTGCCATCAAGGTCGAACAGCACGGCGTCGAGCGGCACCGTTCGCATAGGCCCCGACACTCCCTACTTCTCCGCCAGTAGCTTCGGGATCAGTTCGCTCAGTCGCTCGTGGGTTCCGGCACCGGGCGTCATGTCTAAGCCCTGCTCATATAGACGTACCTTGCCTTTGCGGTCAACTACCGCGAGGGTCGGGAGCGATTCGACCTCGTAGTTCACGGCCCAAACGTCCTTGCCGAAGGGGTCGGCGACGACCGTGTACTTCATGCCTATCTGGCGGGCGAATGGCGCGACCGCATCCTTCGTCTCGTCGCTGATCCCCAGCACGGTCAGTCCGTCGTTGTGGTACTTCTCGTGTAGTTCCTCGAGCACCGGGATCGTCATCCGGCACGGGCCGCACCACGTCGCCCAGAAGTCGAGTATAACGACCTTGCCGCGTAGTGACTCCAGGGTGACCTTGCCCCCGGCGAGCGTCGCCAGAGACCCGATCGGTTTCGCCTGGGGATACGCCTTCGGCGGGGCGGTGCTGGCGGAGATGGTAGTCGCGGCGGGGCGTGTGTCTCGGGGCGGCGCGGTCGGCGGCCCCTGTACGGCGTCCGGCGTCATGGCACATCCGGCGGAGACTGCCGCGACGATTGCCGTAACAATCGCCGTCCCGATCCTTGTGATTCGCATTCTGAAAGTCCTCCCCGGTCAGCGTCAATAAAATCTTGTGTTAGGCGCGATAAAATAGTGGCACGATAGTTGCGACATGAACACTCTATATACACCTGAGCGACGGGGAAAGTGCGACGTTATTTCTGGCACGCGGCCCCGACGCGCCGAGAGGATCTGCTCATGACACCCGCTTACACACCCGGGCGCGGGGAAGGGAACCCGCTGGTGCCCCCACTCCCCTCGGGCGGACCGCCCGCGCTCGCGATTCGTAGTCTGTGCGTCGGCTATAAGAAAGACGTGTTCACGCCGATTCGACAGGTAGTCCACAACCTCGATCTGTCGGTGGCACCCGGCGAAGTGGTCGGATTCCTGGGACCCAACGGCGCGGGCAAATCGTCCACCATCAAGGCCGTCATGGGGTTCCTGACGCCACGATCCGGCGACGTGTTCATTTTCGGGCACCCGGCGGGGTCCATCCTCGCCAAAGCCAAAATAGGGTACCTGCCCGAGGTCGCCCTCTACTATCCGTTCCTGACGCCGCTCGAAACCCTGCGACTTTACGGGCAACTACAGGGGCTGGGCGGGAAGTCGCTCGACACCGAAGCGATGAGCCTTCTGGGACGCGTCGGGCTTTCCGGCAAGGAGCGACTGCAACTCAAGACGTTCTCCAAAGGCATGCAACAGCGGCTCGGCATCGCGCAGGCTCTGCTCGGCTCCCCGGACCTGTTGGTACTCGACGAAGTGACGTCGGGGCTTGATCCGGTCGGACGACGGCACCTGCGCGAGCTGCTTCAGGAGATCAAAACGGGGGGCACGACGATCTTTTTCTCGTCGCATGAGTTGTCCGAAGTCGCGCTCCTCTGCGACCGGATTATCCTTCTCAATAACGGCACCGTGATTGAGGAACGGGTGATGACCGAGGAACTACGCGCCGGGGCGACGTCGCCGCTCGAAGACTACTTCATCCGCGTCGTGGAAGAATCGGGCGGGGCGTCAACCGGGCAGACTACGGGGGAGGCGAACCGTGGGAATCGTTAAACGCAGGCTAGTAATATGGGGCGCGCTCGCGCACGCGTCTGTTCTCGAAAGCGTGCGGCGCAAAGACATCTACGTCGCGCTGATCCTGTGCGTTCTGCTGTTCGGCGTCGCGTCCACCGTAGGTTCGTTCGGCGTCAAAGGGTTGGAGCGATTTTACAAGGACGTCGCGCTGACCGTTATCGGGATGCTCTCGACCGTGATCGCCGTGCTGTTCTCGGCGCGTCAGATCGCCGAGGAGGTATCGCGGCGCACCGTGTACCCGCTATTGGCGCGCCCGATCAGCCGGGCCGACCTGGTGATCGGCAAGTTTCTCGGTGCCTACGCCCTTTCCGTCGCGGCACTTCTGCTGTTCGGCGGCGTCTGCGCCCTGTGCCTCGGGGTGTATAACGTCTCGCTCGGGCTGATATTCGTGCAGTACCTTCTGCTACGCGCCTTCGCGCTGGGCATTCTGTGCGCAATGACCCTGATGCTCTCGCTGTTCATGACGCCCCAGGCGACGACCACGATCGCGCTACTCCTCGCGATAGGTTCGGCGACGCTAGCGGGCGCGATTAAACTGGTGTATCCCGGGTCGGTCGGGGCGCAGCAGAAGCTACTCGCCCTGATCTACTACGTCATCCCGCAACTCAACCTGTTCGACATGGGCAACAAGGTGGCGTCCGGCTGGGCACTGGTTCCGTTGTGGACGATAGGGTTCCTTTTTCTTTACGCGACCATGTATTGCGTCCTGTTCCTGTTCATCGGCACCCTCCGCTTTCAAAGGCAGGCGTTGTAAAGGATCATGAGACAGAACAGTGTCGCCCGTGACTTCGCGCTCGGCATCGGCGCGGTGCTACTGACTGGCTTCATCGGCGGTGGCCTCGCGTCGCGCACGCTCCCCGTCATCGAGTCAGGCCCGACCGGGATGACGGGCCAACTCCAGGAAAAGGTGGACAAGTCAGCCGCCGCTTCGCTTTTCGGCCAATTCCGTTCGTCCATAGCCGACTTCCTGTGGCTACAAGTGGACAAATATATGCACAACGGCATCGAGCTTCGTGGCTTGACGCCGCGCGAGAAGCAACGCAACGTAACTCTCGTTCGTACCAACGCGAGCGAGATAGCACTGGGTGCCAAACAGCACGCCCAGGAAACCACCGATGTCCCAGCGGCGAAAGACGACTGGCGCGGGGTGCTCGGTGATGTGGAACGCGAGGTACAGCCGTACAAGGATATGTCGGATCACACACACCGCGATCCGAAAGAGGCACTGCCGCTGTTCCGGCTGATGACCCGGAGCAACCCGCATTTCATCCCCGGCTATGTCACCGGCGCGACCATGATCGCCCGCGACCGTTCGAAATACGACGAGGCGATGGCGTTCCTGCGCGAGGGCGAGGTCAACAACCCCGAGTCCATCGAGATCAAGGCCGAGATCGGGCACGTTTACGACACGAAGTTGCGGCAGTATGAAAAAGCACCGCCCACGCTTATTGAGGCTATCTCGCTCGCGTCCAAGCGCGACCCGCACACGCTGACCGACGACGAGAATGAGGCGTGGCAGAACGCGTACCGCTGGCTCGTTCTTTCCTACCGCTATCAGGACAAACGTCCGGAGGCGCACGCGGCCGCCGTGGAGGGATTGAAGCATTTCCCGCGCGACCCCACGTGCGCCAAACAGCTGGAGATCGAGCGCACCGGCAAGTACCCGACCCCCGAAGAGATCCGCGCGATGTAGCCCGGCGCGGCCCGGTTCTACAACTCGCGGAGCGTGGTGACGGAGCGCGGCGACAGCGTGATCGTAAACATCCCTTTGTCGTCGGCGGTCGTGTCACCGCCAGAGTGCTGTCCGGCCACGGACCCGGCGGGCGCGTCCTTCTTCGGCAGGGCGCGGGCGTCCATTCGCTCCGTCTGGTAGACCGCGTTCAGCCGCCCGCCCCGGATCGTCACCGTCGCCACTCCGCCCATATTCACGAGCAGACAGCGCGCCTTGCCCATCCCCGCCTCGGTGCCCGCGACGATACTCACGCCGTCCCCGATTACTTTAGTGGAGACGATCCGCGTCTGGGGCGGGAAGGTATGCGCGAATGTCTGCACGATGTAGAACGACGGATACGGCGTCGTACCGTCCGCGCCGCCGCTGAGCGGGAAGTCGTTCTGGTACTGCCAGTAATCAACGAGCGATGCCTCGGCGAGGGTCAGGTACCGGACGTAGGCGTGCGCGAGGGTCAGCGCATTGCCCCACGTTCCCCACACCGGCGGATCGGATCGCCACAACTGCGGGTCGTACCCCGCTTCTAGGCACCAGACCGGCTTCTTGTACTTGCGCGCGAAGTCCGCTATGCCCCGGTAGTCGTCGTCCGATGCCCACGCTGCGTCCCACCCGTGGAACGAAGCAGGCCCCAGGAACGGCAGAACGGATTTGTCAGATACGATAGCGGTCGCATATGGCACGAATGACTTGCCAATTGAGGTGTCGCCCAGTATCCACTTCGTCGGGAGCGCGAGATCCGCGAACGCCGTGCCGCCCCGCGTGATGAAGTACCGCGCGTCCTCGGGCGTCAGTAACACGGAATAGCCGCCTTCCGCCTCGTTGAACGATACATACGGCACCGTGACCGAGTATTTCTGACGCGCGAGCCGTAGCCACTCGGTGATGGCGGCGATCACCTTGTCGCGCTTGTCGGGGGCGATCCGCCGGCCGTCATGCGCCTCCGGGTTCGTGACGCAGAAGTCGGGCACATCCCAAACCGAGGCGACGAACGGTATCTTGCGGTCCTGCAACGTTTGCATGAGGCGGTAAATATCCATCACCGCCATGTGCCCGGCGTCGAAGTTGTCGTTCGCCTTCATGAACGTCTTAAGCGGGATTCCGATCCGCGCGTGATCGGGGCGGAGGTGGGTCAGAAGGTAGCCGCCGACAGAATCGGTCGCCTCACGATCACCGAAGCGGGCGATGGCGAAGTTTCCTCCGAACCCGGTCATCGTCTGCTTCAGTGCCTTACGGTCTAGCATCACGCGGATGTCGCGGGTCGGCTCTTTCGCGGCTTCGGCACCGATCAGTTCGTCCAGGGTCAGCGTCTTGCCGTAGTTGACCACGTCCAGGCCGCCGAGTTCGATGGTCTGCGCGGCGAACGCGAGATGAACACAAAGGCTCGCCTCGCCGGGCGCGTAATCGGCGGCGGCGTGGAAGGGGACGGAAACCCGCCGCCACTCACCCGGCTTCCCGGCGACGGAGCGCAGGTATGCCGAGCCGGAGGTAGTCCACGGGGCGGCGGAATGGATGAACAGCATTTCCGCTTCGGCGGAGATGCCGACCGCCGCGCCCGCGCCGCGTACCCACGCGGACGCCAGCAACAGGTCGCCCTTCTTCACGACGGCAGTTGTCGGGATCAGGATCTGCGTCTCGTTGTGCATCTCCCCGGCTTTCGCGAGGACGACAACAAGCGACTTCACAAACGGTTGCCCACTCACGGCGACGACGCTACTGGTGGCCCCGGTTTTCGCGAGGTCGCCGACTGAGGCGGTTTCTAGCGCGTTCGCGGCAATGACCGGGGTCGGAGGAACGGGAGGAGTTTCGGAGAAGGCGGATGAAGTCATAAGGAAAAGGCACCAAAAGCACAGCGCGGTGATCACGCAACGTCGCATCATACCGCATTGTATCCCCTTTGGCGGTGGAAGTTCGGCGTTTCCGGCGCGGGCTGAGTCGCGCTCGTGCGCTGTCGGCCCGCTTCCGCTCCTCCGGCTAGACTGTTCTGCCTGTACTGTGTAGGGCGTGTGGGCGATGGGCGTTTGCGTCGGGTAGCGGGCGACGAGCTATTCGCGTTGGAGGGCGGGGGGCGGGCGATGAATTGTTCGCGTTGGAGAGCGAGTGGGGTAGCGACTTAACTCAGGCCGAAAGCGGGCGCGGGACATAGTTATTGATGGGGATATGGTATAAATACTCGATGCAACAAAGCGAGCACAAGTCCCGTGAGCACTCTTATCACGAAACACGTCCCCGTCCCCGTCTTCGGCCCGAACTTTTCCGGTTGTGGTGGGAAGGCATGACGTGTCAGTACGCCGTGCGCAGTTGAGCACGCCGCAGGCACGGTCCGGGCGGTACACGCAGTCACGGGGCTGTAGATCGTCAATTGAGACATCGAGGGCGTTGGCCATCGAGACACCCGTCTGCTCTGACTGCGACGACGAGAGTACAGCGGCGGACAACGACTATGGTAGTTTGGACAGGAGTCACTGATGAGACCTATTGACCTGCTCGGCTCTGTTCTTTTCTTTCCTGTAATGGCCGTGTTCGTCGTTGTCGGCATCTGGCTCGTCAAGCCACCAGGGAGGAGCGTTAGGAAGCACCGAAGCGGTCAGGCGAAATCAGGGCGGCCATAGCCGCGTCGCTCCGGGAATTTGAGCCGGTTCAGAAGAACGCGTCGGGCAGGCTCAGGGTACAATGTAAGAGGTCCTCGGCTCGACAACAACTCTCCCGGACGGCAACGGGATTGTGCCCGACCAGTTCGCCGACGAATAGGGGCGTGTAAGTTTCACCTGCCAACGGATAAATCGCGTGCGTAACCCCCAAGCGAGGCTCAATAATTTACAGACGAAATGCGGATGTCCCGTCGGGAGAACGATCTCACCTGATGAAAGAATTAGCCTCCACTGTCCCAGCCTGGGTTGATGGGGAGTTGCGGAGGAACGAACGGGTTGTCAACGTGTTCCACTCCGTGAAACTCTACCAGGTGAGAGGTCTTCAGAAGCTAATGAAAATAACATGTTGTGTGTATCCAAAAATTGTGTTTTCATACGCGGTGCTCAACCTTCGACATATCAACTTGTGGTTTCTGGTCCCGGTTCTTTCCACCTTTGCATTGCTGCTTATTTTCACCGTTAATCTCTGTGGTCCCGGTGCTAGCGGCACAACATGTGTGAACGACTTCGTCCTGACGAATCGGAGAATGTTGATACAATTTAGTGACAGTACCAAGATTGAGTACATAGAACTAGAGGACATAAAAAACTGCCGACTGGATAGGGTGGACGATCGCGTCCATGATATCAAGTTAGAGGGAAGAAGCTATATATTGCCTCATGTCGAACAAGGAGGGGATATAGTCAACTTGATAGATGCTTGTCGGAGAGGTTTGTATTAACCCCTGCGTATGGTTGCGCTAGATGTATGACTTTTGAGGTAGGGCGAGTGTGTCAAAGTCACGGGACGTGAACGTCTCCGCTAGGTCGCCCCGCGCGCGACCGGGTGCCCACGAGCGGGCGGGAACGCCGCGACCAATGCTCCCCGCAACCCGCGAACATCCCTGGATTTAGCAACATGACTAGGACGCGATCGCCTTATCGTCTCCAGCGCGTTGCTGAAAGCAAACGACGACTAGCGGTATACTAACCGCGGAGAACCAGACCCGTGTACACCGCCCTCGCATCCGAACCGCAACCGCCTTCGCCCTACGAACTGCTCCCGCTCACCTTCCCGCGCCGCCGAACGCGGCCCGTGCACGTCGGCAATGTGACCATCGGCGGCGATCATCCGGTCGTGGTGCAGAGTATGATTACCGAGGAGACGCGCAAAGTCAAGGATTGCGTCCGGCAGATCATGGAGATGCACCGCAAAGGCGCGGAAATCGTGCGCGTTACCACGCCGTCCCTGATGGAGGCGCACTGCCTCGGTGAGATCAAGACCGAACTGCGCAAACGACTCGTGAACGTCCCGCTCGTCGCCGACGTGCACCATCAAGGCTCCGAAATCGCGCAAACCGTGGCCGAGTTCGTGGACAAGGTGCGCCTGAACCCCGGCCTGTTTGTGTTCCGCAAGCCGCGCGGGCGGGCGGAGGAGTACTCCGCCGACGAAATCGCCGAGGAGCAGGCCGCCATTGAGGTGAGTCTGCTACCGGTGATCACGGTCTGCAAGCAGCGCGACATCGCCATGCGCATCGGGGTCAATCACGGCTCGCTCGCGGAGCGGATGCTGGTCACGCACGGAGACACGCCGCAGGGAATGGTCGAGTCCGCGCTCGAATACGTCCGCATCTGTGAGAAGCACGGCTACCGGAACCTGATCATCTCGCTCAAGGCGTCCCGCGTCCCGGTAATGCTCGCCGCGAACCGCCTGATGGTGAAGCGGATGGATGCCGAAGGGATGGACTACCCGCTCCACCTGGGCGTTACCGAGGCGGGGGACGGTCAATACGCCCGCGTGAAGTCCACGACCGGCATCGGCACCCTGCTCGCGGAGGGGATCGGCGACACGATCCGCGTCTCGCTGTCCGAAGACCCCGTGAACGAACTGCCGGTCTGCTACGAGATTTTGCAGGCGTTAGGTCTGCGCAAAACGCAGGTCGAGTACATCGCCTGTCCGTCGTGCGGCCGCACGAAGTTCGACCTGCCTACGGTGTTGAACCAGGTGCGTGGCGCGACGAATCACCTCGTCGGCCTCGACATCGCGGTCATGGGGTGCATTGTGAACGGGCCGGGCGAGATGGCAGATGCCGACTACGGCTACGTCGGAAAAGCGGGCGGCCTGATCACGCTGTACCGCAAGCGCGAGCCGCTAAAAACCGTGCCGCAGGAGCGCGGGGTCGAGGAGTTGGTCGCGCTGATTAAGAGCGACGGCAAGTGGCAGGAGCCGAAAGTGCCGGTTTTGTAAAGGCGCGCCGCAAATGGGAAAAAGCGTGTTCGCCGAGGAAGGCGTCAAAATGGAGGCGGTGTCGGAGCAGTTCGGCAAGGCCCTGTTCCGCCGCTTCCCACAGTGGAGACAGTACGCCACGTACCGCGAGGACGGAGAGCCGGACGATCGCGCGTATTATCTGGACGTGGCGATCCCGTCTGAGAACCCCGCCGTCGCCGACCCGCTACGCATCAACCGCTACCCAAACCTTATCACAGTGTGCTGGGCAAGCGCGATTGTCGAGTGGTATCGCCCGCCTCCCGAGTATTACACGGAGCGGATCGTACTTTTCCTTGAGGATGTCGTCGCGGAAAAGATCGTGTTCGGCAGTTACATAAAAGATTATAATGTCTCTTCCGGGGGCTTTTGGCATCGCGCGCCCCTTGATGAAAACGCGAAAGGTTTCCCCGTCTGCCGACCGAAAATGCAGACGGGTGGGATGATCGTCGAGCGGTCGTGGCGCGGTTCGTATGACGAGACGATTCGGGAGGGGGAGGAGTAACAATGCCGTCGCCGTTTCCGGGTTTCGACCCGTACATCGAAAATCATACCGACTGGTCGAGTTTCCACACGGCCTTCTATGTGGAACTGCTGGGGCAGCTGTTCGATGTGTTGCCTCCCGGTTTCGACGCGCGAATCGAGGCACACCTGAGCATTATCTTCCCGGAGGTGCGCCCTTCCGGCAAAGGACTACGTACCGGCGCACGCCAGGCCGATGTCGCCGTGTTCGCGACCGCGCCAAATACGCCGCGCGGCGGGAACGACGGGGGCGGGGTCGCCGTGGCGGACCGCACGCAAGTCGCTGCGCAAAATGGAGCCGCGACTCGCCCGCTCCGCGAGCCGGAGGTGGTCGTCGCGCGGCGGGGAACGCAACGCAGTCTGCGGATCGTGGACGGACGTAGCGGGCAAGAAAATGTCGTCGCCGTGTTCGAGATCCTGTCGCCAACGAACAAAGACGGGCGTGCTGGTTCGGAGGCTTACCGGGCCAAGCAGTCGCAACTCCTGCGTACTCCCATTCACTTGATCGAGATTGATCTACTCCGTGGCGGGGAACACGCCGCCTACGTGCCGGAAGGCGAAATCGCAACGTGCGGCGATTGGGATTATCTAGTGACGTTACGTGACCGCGACGCGCCAGAGGAGTACCGCTTCTGGCGTATCAACGTTCGCGATACCCTGCCGACCTTCCTGTTGCCGCTGACGACGGATGTAGAGCCGGTGCCGCTTGATCTACAGGAAACATTTGCTCGTACCTACGACGTCATCCGGCTCGGGCGACGCCTGGACTACGGACTCGCGCCGGATCCGCAATTATCGCCCGCCGACGCGGCGTGGGCGGACGCATTGCTGAGGGTAGCGGGACTTCGCGCAGACACCGCCGTGCCCTCCGAAAATGAACACGAGGCACGGGGCGGCCCGACAGAGTCGGACGGCGAGTGGCTTGAGGCGACGGCAAACTAGGCGGTTGGTGGGGCACTGACGCATTTAACAGGCCGCTCTCTACCAGCGAACTTTCGCCCCGTTCGTGCCCGTGTAGCAGAGCAATCATATGAGGAAATTACCATCCATGCCTTCCGCCGTCACCCCGCGCCGCCACCCCTACAGTGTAAATTCGGATAGGGGATTTACGCTGGTCGAGGTGCTGGCCACCATTGGGATCATCGCTTTGCTGGCCGCTCTCCTGTTCCCGGCCCTCGCCACGGCGCGCGAGAGGAGCCGACAAACCGCTTGCCTTTCCAACCTGCGCCAGATTGGGGTGGCCGTTTCGCAGTATGTTTCCGACAACGATGAACAGCACTTCACCTTCCCGACCGGGTTCCTCAACGGGGTCAGTGTCAACAAGGGGTGGGCCGGGCGCATCTTCCCGTATCTGAAAGTGCCCGAGATACTCCATTGCCCTTCCGACGCGACCGAGGCGACGCACTACCCCGGCTTCGCCGAAGCCGCGTACCCCGTTTCCTACGCGCTGAACATGAACCTGTCGCTTCTCACCTCATCCGCCGCGCTCACTGCGCCCGCGCAAACCGTGCTTGCGATCGAGGTGCGGGACAACCACTCGCTGGTCACACTGCCGGAGGAAGGGGGAGCCGCCCCCTTGCAATGCTCTCCGGCCACGAACGGTGTTGACGGCACAATACTCGATCTCACCCATCCGGCGACCACGAATATCGTTGGTACGAAGTACGCCACGGGTTATCTGGACAACTACGAGTGGACGGCTGATCAGATAATCACCGACTACCTCGAAGGCAAAGGGCGTCATTCCAACGGGGCGAGCTTCTTGGCCGCGGACGGCCACACAGTCTGGCTCCAGGGCAAGCGCGTCAGCGTGGGGGGTAATCCGCCCACGTCGGCGACCTCACAAAGTAAACTCGGTTGCCGCGCATTCCAGTGGGGCCGGCTTACGACGCCCTGCGCCGAAGGAACCGCCGTGGGGCAGCACGCGCTCACCTTCAGCGTGCTATGAAATGTGGATGACCTGTGGCGATAGGGCGATTGCATTATAGTTTGGTTGGTTATGCGCCTCCCCGCCGACGCGGGGGCGAAACCCGCGTGCCGACACGGGCACCGTTCACGAATTTCAGCGCGGGCGTCATCTGGTCGCGCCACGCGCGGCGCGTGTGACCGGCACCCGGCGCGACGTTGAATGATAGCGTAGTGCCAGCCCGCCACCCGCGTCCGCGCAACGCCGCGTCGAGACGCACCGCGTCCGGGTAAATCGTCCCTTCCGCCGTGCCCGCACCGAGGTAGATCACAGGGCGGCGCGTCACGGACGGCGAGATGGGTGGGAGCGCGGCGACCTCGCGGAGAGCGGCGTGGTTCGCCCACCAGGTTGCCGGTGAAAGCACGATCACGTTCCCGAACGTTTCGGGGTGACGCAATCCCGCCGTCAGCGCGAACAGACCGCCGAGCGACGCGCCGCCCAGAGTGGTATGCGACGCATCCGGCAGTGTTCGGTAGTGCGCGTCAACGAACGGCTTGAGTTCGGTGATCAGCATCCGCGCGTACGCCTCGCCCCCGCCACCTTTGCCGTCCGCGCCCCGAGAGAACGTGTACTCGGCGTCTCGCTTCCCAGGTAAGGAACATACCGCGACGATGATAATCGGATTAATCATCCCGTCGCGCGTCAGCCGATCCGCCGTTCGATCCACCGACCACGAACTGAACAGCACCGGCGCGGCGTCCTCGAACACCGACTCACCGTCCTGCAAATACAAAACAGGGTAATGGCGGGTGGGCGACGCGTCGTAATCGGGCGGCACGAGCACGGTCACCTGGCGCGGCGGCACGTAAACAGAGGCGAACGCGGGGAGGCGTCGGAAGCGCGTCGCGGGTATCCGGACGTGCGCCCTCCACCAGGCGACCTTCACTAGCCCCGCGCCGACGAAGAGTAGGCAAAGATAGAGGAGGATTCGGGCGACGAGTGGTAGTCTTGTCCGGCACATCATTGCGTCGCTTCTTCGTCTGCTTTCAGAATACCGAGCGACTTCGTATGAAGATCGTCTGTCACCCCGAGGCGGATGAGCCAACTATTAAAGTACCGCTCGCCCTGCTCGGAGACGCGAAGGAACGAGTCACGCGAGTTCGACTTGTACACATGCCGCATGAAATCCTTCTTGTTTTGGATTTTGTCGGCGGCGAGCATCTGCCACGCTTCAGGGAGGAAGCCGATCTCGATTCGTTCCGGTTCGCGCACAGGATCTGAAATCCCGTACGCGGTGGCGTAGCGACGGTGCTCCATCGCAAGAACAATCGCACGCCGTGGTAAAAGATCAATCGCCGACTGCTCTGCCATGAGACGCATGAGGTGGCGGTCGCTCTGGAACAACGGGTGGACACAGAACGCAGCTACCGTGTCTTCATCGGCGGCGAAAAGGCAGTGAAGTAAATACGCGCCTTCGCTGATGTGCGCCATGTAGGGGATACCGCTTCGGCGAGCAGTTCTCCCGGCGAAACGCTCGAGAACAAGATCGTAATAAGGCTTGCCGACGAGCGTGCGTATGAAATCATCGCACACCATTGCTTACCGCGCCGACGCCGTCAGCAACGGCTTTTTATGCCGCGCCATATGCGCCTGGATCATCGCCCGCGCTATCGGCGCGGCGTCCGCGCCGCCGTGTAAGTGCTTCGCGTGCGCGTCGGAGTAGAGCAGAACACAGATCGCAATTTCCGGCTTCTCGAAGGGCGCGTAACAGGTAAACCAGGCTAGCGTGGTGTCCTGCCCCGTCCGGCGCGACTTCTTCTCTGCCGTCCCCGACTTACCCGCGACCGCGATTCCGGGAATAGCGGCTATCTTACTGGTGCCGCTGACTACCACCGCCCGCATCCCATTCGCGATCTCGGTCACATGTCCCTGAGTCAGCGGGAGTTTGGAGAAGATTTCCGGCTTCGCGGTGTAGACGACTTCCCGGTTGATGTTCGTCGCGGACGCCACGACGTAGGGCTTGTACAGCACCCCGTTGTTCGCGATAGCCGCCGAGAGTTGCGCGATCTGGAGCGGGGTCGTGATGATGTCGCCTTGCCCGATGGCGATATTCGCCGTGTCGCCGGGGTACCAGCCGGTGTCCGGGTTGCCGAACTTGGGTGCCATCTTCGCCTTCCACGCCGGGGTCGGCATGCGCCCGGTAGACTCATGCGGCAGGTCAATCCCGGTCTCCTTGCCGATGCCGAACTTGCTCGCCCAGTCCGCGAGTCCGGTCGGCCCCACTATGCGCCCCACCTGGTAGTAGTACACGTCGCACGACTGCGCGAGGGCACGCTCCAGACTGACACTTCCGTGATTGCCGTGGCACCGCTTGAACGTCCGTCCGAACGACAATCCCCCACGGCAAAGGAAGGAGTCCGACCGGCTGAGTTTGCCCGACCCCAGCCCGGCGGCGGAGGTGACGATCTTGAATGTCGAGCCGGGCGGCTCGGCGGCACTGATCACGCGGTTCAGGAGCGGCGCGGTTTTGGGATCGTTGATCGCCTTCCAGGTCCGCGCCAGTAGCGGGCGGCGCGCCAGCACGTTCGGGTCAAAGGTCGGTGCCGACGCGAGCGCGAGTATCGCGCCCGTGCGCGAGTCAATCGCGACCGCCGCGCCGGTGCGTCCCGCGAGCGCGTTTTCCGCCGCGACCTGCACCTGCCGCTCCAGCGTCAGTTTCAGGGTAGCACCGACCGTGGGCGGGAACTCGTCAAGCACCGTCTTCTTGCGCCGACCCCGCGCGTCCACCTCGTAGCGCGTACCGCCTTCTTCACCGTTCAGCAGTTCGTCGTACGATTTCTCAACCCCGTCCTTACCAATGAAATCGCCCGACTTGTAGCCGCGCTTACGCAGACCCTCGTCTTTGAGATCGTCCTCGGTCACCGGCCCGATGTAGCCGAGCAGGTGCGCTGCCAGTTTGTGTTCGGCGTAGCGGCGAACCGGGTCTACCGACTTGATTACGCCAGGGAGATGCCATTCGTTCTCGTCAATCGCCGAAAGCACGTGCATCGAGACGCCTTCGGCCACAGCGACCGGCTCGCGCGCGCGATGCTTCGAGGCGTGGGCCTGCTTCGCGCTGATATTCCGGGCGGTATTCTGTGTTCCGGTCCGATCCTTCAATTCGTCGAGATCGTTCTCGCCCAGGTTCACGAGCGGGGCGAGCCGATCCAGAACATCCTCGCGCTCGCGCGGGTCTTTGGGCAGTTCTTCGGGGTCAACGAAAACGGTGAACTGCGCGGTGTTGTTGACTAGTGGCACGCCGTCGCAATCGGTCACTATGCCGCGCGGGGCGATAGAGCGGATAAGGCGCGAGCTGTTAGCGCGTGCCTTATCCTGGCTCGTTTCGCCGCCAATGATCTGTAGAACATACAGCCGCGCCGCGAGGCCTGCGAGCATCACCATCACGACCGCGACGAGCCAGCGCACCCGCGCGACAGGCGCGAACGTTTCGGGGGAGTCGGTAGGCGTGAGGGAAGCCCGCCCCGCATAGCCGTTAAAGTGATCGCGTCGCGCCGTGCCCATGCAGTTGCTTACGGCGGCGCGTCGTGCTTAGTTTCCGGCGCGACGGGGGCGTCGGGCTTCGTCGGCGGGTCGGCGGGCTTTTCCGCCGGTTTCGTTTCTTCTTTCGGCGGGTCGGCGGGCTTCGTTTCGGGCTTCGCGTCCTCTTTCCGCGGGTCGGGCTTGACCTCCGGCACCGCTTCCGGCGTCGGGGTTGAAACTCTAGCATCCGGGGTCGCATTTGTCTGAGGCGTCGGCTCGGCGTCCGGGGATATGTCCGCGTGGCGACGCCGTCGGTGCCGACGCGGGGTAGGTGACGGCGACGCTTCGGGGTCGCCCACGTTCACGGTCTTCTCCGCGGGCACCAAGCGCGGCAGTTTGGCGGCGCGCTGGATCGGGACGGCGGCTTTCATAAACCGCGCCCAGATCGGCGCGCAGACATGGCCACCCGTCGTCTCGCCGCCCGCGCCCGCCATCCGCTGGTAGACAGGCACTAGTAGTTTCCCGCGCTTGACGTAGTGCAAGCCGCACACCCACACTGCCGTGGAGAGTTCGGGGGTATAGCCGACGAACCACGCGTCCTTGTTGTCGTTGGTGGTGCCCGTCTTGCCGTGCGCGTCGGTGACATCATGGATGCCTTCCGCCTTCGCGGCGGTGCCGTACTCCACCACGTCGCGGAGCGCGGAGCCGATCCCAGCGACCGCCGACTCGGGGATCATCGCCGCGTTCACGCGCGGCTGGTTATTCGCCAGGATCACGCCGTCCTGATCCACGACCCGGATGATCGCCATCGGGGCGGCATGGCTACCGTGGTTCGCGAACGCCGAGTAGGCGGACGCCATTTCCAGCGGCGTCACCTCGTACGAACCCAGCGCGAGGGACAGGTTCGGCTCGAGCGCAGACGTGATGCCGAGTTTGCGGGCGGTGCCGATAACATTACTCACCCCGATGTCGTTCGCCGTGTTTACCGCCGCGCGGTTGTATGACCAGGCGATGGCGGTGCGCATCGGCACCGAGCCGGAGGGTCCCGAGCCGTTCGGGCTGTAGCCTTTGCCGTAAGTTTTGTGGGAGTTGTCCACTTCCGAGTCCGGCCCGTACCGGTTCGGGTGGAGTGCCATCGCGGTGACATACACGATCGGTTTGAACGACGAACCCGGTTGCCGCCCGCCCTGCGCCGCGTTGTTGTATTGGTACTTGCCGAAGTCAACGCCGCCGACCATCGCGCGCACGTATCCGGTGCGCGGTTCAAGCGACACGATGGCACCCTGCGTCACGCCCGTGCCACTCGCCTTCATCACGCCGTTGATGATCGCCCGCTCCGCCTCTTTCTGCATCGCGTAGTTGAGCGTGGTGTACACCTGTAGCCCGCCCGTGTTCAGCTTCTCCTCGCCGTATTCCTTCTTTAGCTGACGGATCACGTACGTCGTGAAGAACGGGGCCTTCATTTCGGTGCGGATCGAGGGCCGCTCCGAGATCAGGAACACGCCGTTGCCCTGCGCTTCTTTGCACTTCTCGGGCGTAATATAGCCGAGTTGGGCCATCTTTTTCAGCACGAGGTTACGCCGCTTGATGGCGGCGTCCTTGTGGCGGAACGGCTCTAGTCGGGTGGGAGATTGGGGAAGCCCCGCGATCAGCGCGGCTTGCGACAGAGACAGGTTCTTGAGGTCGCGCCCGAAGTAGACCTTCGCCGCCGCCTTCGCGCCGAACGTATTGACGCCGTAGCACACCTCGTTCAGGTACATCTCCAGGATCTGCTCTTTGGAGAAGTTTTTCTCCAGCAGGATCGCGAGCAGGATCTCCTGGAGTTTGCGGCTCATCGTCTTCTTCTGCGTCAGGAACACGTTACGCGCCAGTTGCTGGGTCAGCGTGGACGCCCCTTCGCTCATCTCGCCCGACTTGATGTTTTTGTAGACGGCGCGCGCTATCGCCTCGAAGTCAATGCCACGGTGCTTGTAGAAACGCTCGTCCTCAATGGCAATCGTCGCCTTTTGCAGTATGTCCGGCATCTCGGTGATGGGCGCGAATTCTTTATACTGCGAATAGATGCGCCCCAGCACGACTAGTTGACTAGTCTTCGGGTCTTTATCGGTGGCATAGATCGTTGTAATGCCGCCCTTCTGGTAGTCGAGTAGCTTGTCGTTCTGCGGCAGGAAGCGCGATGCCTCCTGGACCTGATAGGCGGTGTACCCGGCGACGGCGATCCCGATCAGCAGGCCGAGCAGGGTCAGGAATCCGAGGAACACCCCGACCCCGCGGAAAAAGGCGCGGACGTGGGAAGGGCGACGCGCGACGGCGCGTGCCGCTACATTGCCTTGGATGACTTTTCTGCTGATGGTCGCCATTACCGCGTCCTCCTTCTGTCCCCGTGTCATGTATGCCGCCGTTTAGCGTCCCGCCCTCCGACGTTTCCTCACCCGGCACCCCGTCCACATTCTACCGCTTCAGATACTTGCGCTTGTCGCGGTCGGTGCCATAGTCACGTTTGCGGGGGTCGAACCGCCATTGCGGCGTGCCTGCCTTTTGCAGGAAGCACAGGTAGTTCGACAGGATGGACGCGAGTTTGCCTCGAGTCACACGACGGATCAGGTTGATCTCGGTCAGGGCCTGCACGAAGTCAAGGCCCTTTTGGTGGTGCGCCAGCACCTCGCAGGTGATGTCGAACGTCGCCATCTCCGCGCCCTCGTCAATCGCCTCTTTCAACCCGAACAACTCCTGCTGTCGCTCCGGCGTGACGTACACCTGCGGGTCCGGCTCGGCAAGCGGCTCGAACCGGAACTCGAAGGGGCGCGCGGTCGGGTGGAGTAGGAACACCGAGCCGCTGTCCACCGGCAACATTTCGTACAGACCGAATAGGTTGAACGCGAGCCGCTTCTCGTTGTTGACCACGACCTCCTGCGTCGGACCATCCTGGGCGCGGATGATCACTTCGACCACCGGCGCGTCGTTCGGGAAGAACCCGTCCGGAACCTGAGAGAGCGGGAACGTCCCGATTTCTTTGTGGTGATTCTTGACCACGAGCCGTAGCGGCGACCCGGCCTCGTACGGGGCACCGGTGTACGCGCCCTCGTCGTCGCCGACATCCTGCGCGAGTGGCAAAAGCGCGTCCTGCCGGAGCGACGCCGCGTAGCCCTCCTCGGAAATCACTTCGTCCATGATCTCACCGTCCATCGAAACAAACTGGAGTTCGGGGAACGCCAGAAAGTCCGGGACGTCGTACACGAACACCGGCAGACTGTCCGGCTCGCGGAACCGACCCGCCCCGACGTACAGGAACTTGTCGCTCGATTTAAGTGCTTGAAGTAGCGTCTCGACGTCGGCGCGGTACGACGGATCGCCGGGCAACACTTCGTAGCGCAAACCAAGCAGTTCGGTGGCTTCCACACCAGCGCCCCGGTCGGCGATGATACGCGCCATCGCGGCCAGATCGCTCTCGGTGACACTGAGCGGCTTCGCGGCTTCCGGCACCGGCGCGGCCTCCTCGCTGCCTGCCGCGGTGACATCGGCGGAAGCATCAGCGGCGGGCGTCGCGGCGGCCAGCGGCGCGACGATCACCGGGGTCGGCGGCTCGGGCATCTCGTCGGCGTCCGCGCCGTTCGAGAGCGTCGCCGCCTGTTCCTCAAGTAGCCGCTCCAAGCGTTCGGCGTGGGCGCGAGTGATCCAGCGTCCGGGAGACTTGCCGCGCCCCGGAACCCAGACGAGTCCGGGATCGGTGAAGCAAGCGGTGAAATGCGCCTGCGGATCGTATGCCGTGCCCATCTTCAGCCACGCCAGCACGCCGAGGAAACGGTGCGGCAGGTCGCGTTTCGCCGCCATAACGATCTTACGGGTCGTTTCGGCGTACGTCTTCGTGGTCCACTCGGACTGGGCCGGTAGTTCGCGGAACTTGGCGACCGACTCCGCCTTGTAGGCGTTATCGGCGAGCACATCGGCTTCGGTCTCGCCATCCGTGAGCGGGAGCCAGGTCGCGAGTCCCAGCTCGCCGTGCCCGGTGCGGAAGTAGGTGTTCCGGTTCGTCGCGGCGCGGTCAATCAGGCCGAAGTAGCTTTCGCTCGGCTTGTGGTAAATCTCGCCGAGTTCGCTGGCGACCTGTGATTTAGAAAGTGGTTCTCCGGCAGCTTGCAGGATCTCAATCAGGTTTCGCTCGGTCGGGCGCCCCTTGTCGAGGTAGCGGGACGCGAGGTTCCACTGCCGATCCACCGACAAGAATCGGGTGGAATCGCCGATGGCCTTGCGCACCAGCGCGACCGAGATGCGCGGGTTGTTAATCTCCAGCGTGATCTCGGATACCTTGCTCGCCTCGCCGCGCTCTAGCAGGGCGTTGTACACCAGGTTCGTCAAATATTCGTCAGCGAGACCCGCGTCACGGGTCAGGGCGGCGGCATTAAGCGCGCTCGTCGGTTGGGTAGCCAATTATGCCTCCACGGGTCAGGGGCGGCGGGTCGCCGTCGCCCCCGTCCGAAGCCGGGGACGGGCGACACGAAACGCCGCGATTTAGAATTGCAAACTTTTTCGTTACGCCGGAACCGCCGTCACGTCGTAAAACTCCGCGCCGATGACGCGCACGCGCATCCAGTCGCCCGCCCTCGCGGCGTCCGGCGCGCTCACTATCCGCACAGTGCCGTCAATCTCCGGCGCGTCGCGCCACGACCGCGCCAGGTGCGTGCCGTTCGGCGCGCGCCCTTCGATGAGCACGTCCATCTCCGCGCCCAACAGCTGCTCGTTCCGCGCCAGCGAAATCGGCTGTTGCGCCCGCATCAGCACGTCGCGCCGCTCCTTCGCCACCTTCTTCGGCACCACGGGGGTCATGTCGAAGCCGGGAGTGCCGTCCTCGGGCGAGTACGGGAACACGCCCAAACGGTCGAAACGGGCTTCCTCGACGAACCCGACCAGGTTTCGGAACGCGGCGTCGTCCTCGCCCGGAAAGCCGACCAAAAAGGTCGTGCGCACCGCGATATCGGGCATCGCCGCGCGCAAGCGGTCTAGCATCCGTAGGTACGACGCCTGAGACCCACCGCGTTTCATTCGCTTCAGCATCGCGTCGTCGCCGTGCTGGAGCGGGACATCCACGTAGCGGGCGACGTTCGCCGTGTCCGCCATCGTTTTGATCAGCCGCTCGGTGATCATGGTCGGGTAGCAATATAAAAGGCGGACCCACTTGAGACCCGGAACCTTGCCGAGTTCGGTCAGCAACCGGGGCAGAGCGAGTTCCTGATACAGGTCCATGCCGTACGCGGTCACGTCCTGCGCGATCAGGTTTATCTCACTCGCGCCAGCGTCCACGAGCCGCCGCGCTTCTTCCACGACCGACTCTACGGGCTTCGAGCGGTGCCGCCCCCGGAACGACGGGATCGAGCAGAAGGTGCAACCGTGGTCACAACCCTCGGAAATCTTCAGGTACGCCGTCCACGGGGCGGTGGCACGGATGCGCGACGGCGGGATCAGCGGATACTTTTCGGTCAGCGGCTGCACGAAATTGCGCGACGGCGCGGCATCACCCGCCATCGGGAGAGCGAGGGCGGGCGAACTAGCCTTCCGCGCGGACGCCGTACCGAACAGGACACCCGCGATCATCGGCGCGGACTGGATGCCCAAGAACGCGTCCACCTCCGGCAGTTCGGCCGCGAGTTCATCCCCATACCGTTGGGCGAGACAGCCGGTGACGATCACCTTGCCGGTGCCGCCGCGCTGTTTTTTGCGGATCGCCCGCAGGATCGCCTCGATAGACTCCTGCTTCGCCGACTCGATAAACGCGCACGTGTTCACCACGATCACGTCGGTGTCGGGCGCATCCGCGTCCACTAATTCCGCCTGCCCGGAGGCGAACAATGCTCCCAGCATCTCCTCGCTGTCAACCAGGTTCTTGGGACAGCCGAGCGATACCAGCCCTATTCGTGTTTTGCCAGTCATATTTACTTTAACAACTCGTTTCCACTGTAGGCAGGCAAACAAAAGCCGCCTGTCGGCGGCTTCGGCAACATTTCAGTATACTGCGCGTTACGGCGTCTGTCAAAGCACAACACGCGCTCTTATCTATCACGGAGCGTCAGAAGCCGATTCACCGGTAGTTTATAAACTGAAGCGGGGTTCCGAAGTCCTCGCCCTTCAGTTTCGCCATCATCGCCTGCAAGTCGTCGAGTTTCTTGCTCGAAACGCGTACCTGATCCGCCTGAATCGCGGCCTGCACCTTGATTCCGGAGTCTTTGATCACTTTCACTATTTTTTTCGCCGTGTCGGAATCCAGCCCCTGCTTGATGGTCGCGGTCTGCCGCACCGTGCCCTTCGTCGCCTCCTCGACCTTGCCGAGGTCCAACTGCCGGATGTCAATGCCACGCTTGTGCAGTTTCGTTTCCAGAACGTCCACGAGCGCGGTCAGCCGCGCCTCGTTGTCGGACGTCAGCAGAAGGGTGCCCTTCTTCTCGTCCAGTTCGAGGGCGGAGATGGACCCTTTGAAGTCGAACCGCGTCTCGATCTCGCGCCGCGCCTGATCCACCGCGTTGACCACTTCGGGCATCTCGACTTTAGACACCACATCGAACGAACTCTCGGTACTTGCCATGGTTATTATGGACTCCTTACGATAACGGAAAATAATCTGGCGTATTGTACACCCCCGGACGGCATAAACGCAGATGGCCCGGTACGGTTTTTGCGTCCGCGCGGCGAAGGCGTCCTACGCATCCGGCTACGGGGCCGCGCCTGAGTCGTTCACCGCGCCGACTCGCCACTCTCGCGGAGTGAGTTCGTAACAGTGAACAGGGTGCGTGCCTGATGGTACGGATCCTGCCAGAAGCCGCTCATCCACGCACCGGGTTCGGAGTCGCCGTCCGCCGTGACCTCCCTGTGCCAGCCGCCGTGCGCCGCGTCAATCTGGTACCGGGCAATGAAGTCCCATTGCTTCTCGAACGCCTCCCAGTAGCGCGTCGTCTCGCGCCCATATTCACGGTGCATCAGGAGGAGCGCGTTTAAGCCCTCGGCTTGCGTCCACCAGACTTTACCGGTATGGGTCGGCTTACCGAACGCCGTGCCCTCATAGTAGAATCCGCCGTTGACCGTGTCCCAACCGTAGCGAAGGGCATGATCCACCAGGCTCTGTGCGACGGCTCGCGTCCTACCGCTGTCCTCCCCCAGGACGTACGCGGCCTCCGTCAGCAGGAACGCAGTCTCGACGTCGTGGCCAAACGAGTCGTAGCCCGGCACCGCCCGCCAATCCGCGGTGAAATGCAGGTTGAGACAGCCCGGTGCGACGGCGATGGTATCGCGCACGAGCAGGAATGTCTCCTCCAGACGCGCACGAACCTCCGGCGCTGGACACACGCCGTGAAGCGCGGTGAACGCTTCGAGCAGATGAATGTGCGTGTTCATTGACTTGTAGCCGTACGGCGTCCCGATGGGATCCCTACGCCCGAGGTCGGTCAGACTCGTTACCGGGCGATTATCCCGCGTCAGCGACTCGACGTACCCGCCGTGTTCGGCGTCATGCGCGTACTGTTCTAGATAGTCGAAGGCGTCACGGGCGAGTGCCAGCGCACGTTCGTCCCGCGTGGCTTCGTAGACCGCGCTCGCGGCGTATATCCCGAACGCGATCCCATAGGCGTGCTTCTCGCCCCTGCGGCCGGTTTCGGGGGTGCCGTCGGACGTCGCCTCGAAGAAGAAGCCGCCGTTCGGGCCGTCCCAGAGAACCTCCCGTAGG
Organism: Armatimonadota bacterium; assembly: GCA_043754515.1. Lineage (GTDB taxonomy): Bacteria > Armatimonadota > Armatimonadia > Armatimonadales > Armatimonadaceae > JACMIU01. The sequence continues at coordinate 12,631 of JAYUUO010000166.1, read as the reverse complement.
TAATCGAAGCCGTGCGTCGCGATCCGCCGCCAGTCGCGCGCCTCTCGCGAGTCGTCCGGGGCGCGAAGTGCCGCCCGCGCCGCGACCCAGGTCAGGCGTGATTGGTAAACCACGCCGCGCTCGCCGTCGGGGAGTAACGCCCAATCGCTCGCGAAGCTCTGATGAAACCCGCCGCGCCGCGTATCAACGGCGCGGGGGTACCACGCGCCGAGAACGTCGCGACTCAGACTCGTCTCCATCGCGGCTAGTAACTGTGCCCCCGATGGAGTCACGAGCGGCGGGGCAGGTAAAAAGGTTCCGTTCTGCTCGTCGGTCATGAGGTTATCCGGGCACCGCACCTGGAAGTTACTGTCGCGGCGCCAATGCTCCTGTAAAGCATATGATCTTTAGGATAAGCCGGATCGTATAGCACAGGGAAAAAACGACCGTCTCCTGTTAAGTCCATGTATTCGTCCTTTCCCACTTCCATAGTGACCCTGTGAGTCTTTTCTCGTTTCCTGTACTGGTATCGGTATTCGTACACTACCGGGTAAGTGTGAACCTGATGCGATTTTTCTACTGTTCCTTCGACGACATAAGCCACCGATGCGACACCCGCCCGCAGGAGCTTTGCTTCCTTTCGCCAGGACGATTCCACCATTGCGTAGAGGATAAGCAGGACGGCTAGCATCCACGTCAAGGAGAGCAGAAACTCGGTAGTGGAAGTCATAAACATCTCCCGCATATGGTTGTCATCCATCATCATAGGTATGTGTAGCTTGAAGAGGTAGATCCGAAAAAAGAGCACCGTCAACAAAGCGTTGACCCAGAGGTGGCGGCCAATAGTGACGCGACGACTATACCGCACCGAACGGGGCACAGTGTCTGACAGCTCGATCGGGATCATTCGCATGGGAAACGTTGGCTTGGGTAGCACGACGCCCTGCGGATCCCCCAAGTTAACGTTTGATTGCGCTCGATCAAACGTAATCTGCTCATGCCGCGTTGATATTATAGTATTTGTTCTTCCCATACAAAATCGCCCCGGCGAACAGCACCCTCTCAACGAGTTTAGCAGTGTTCGGTCGGTCGCGCCAGTGTTCGGTTATTCGCGCGGGATGGCGGGGCGCGGCGTGACCCTAGTCAGACCACTCTCCCAGGAGCCAGCTCCGCAACAACGCGTAGCCGACCACTAATCGACACCACTCTCTCGCGTGAAATGCCGCACTCTTGCGTCGCCTATCATGAGACGGTTTTCTTACCTGCCGCGCCGATTGTCAGCAACACCGGGTACACGCAACCGAGGATGTTGCGGTCGAGGCTCGACTCCATGCGGTTAGTGGTCCCTGTTCCGGCGTGACAAACGTGGCATCCATCACCCACTCCCGCTGACGAAGCGGCGCGCCGCGGCGTCCAGTTCGGCGGCGAACCGGCGGAACGTGAGGTCGGGCGAGGGATAGCGGGCGTCATGAGGGGCGGTTGCTTTCGAGAGCGTCAGGCACGACACATCATACAAACGCTCCGACACCAACCGGCGGCAGAACATTTCGTACCGTTTCGCGTAGGACACGCCTTTGAGATCCGGGTCAACCGGGAAGAATGGCTCCGTGTTCCGCACCGGGGTATGGACGGCGGGACAGTCCTCCAGTAGGAAAAAGTATCCAAGAATCGGTCGTGGTGCCGAGGTGCCCATCCATCCCTCGCGGAACGCCGTCCATAAATCGGTAGCATTACCGATTGCCTCCTCGACCCGATTGTTGAAGTTATTGCCGAACGATGGGCCCACCTGAGACTTGAACTCCACCGCGCATATCAGCGTCTTATTCGCAACAACCAGAAGATCCCATCTCTTCTCCGGACGGTAATAGCTGGGCAACTCCAACGCCGTGCGAATCCGAACGTGAGATCCTTCGAGTCCCGCCCCTGTCAGAATGTCGGAAGCGAGCACCTCCAATGCCCCCATCTGCGTGTTCCCGGTCACCGCGCTACGCGTGCCCGTGTCAATCGTCCCCGCATCCTCCTGCTTTTTCTTCTGCGCGCGGCGCGCTTCCCAGTAGTGGGCGATGGCGGCTTCGAAGCGAACATCAAGGTCAGGCATCAGACCGGGACCCGCGCCACGCGTCGGGAGAGGCGAGACTGTTGAGTCAGACATGTGTGCTCCGTTCGCACAGTAGCTGTGCCTCATCCTCCCGAATTGCGTAGGCGTTCAGCGCGGCCCTGGTGGCACGTTTTGAATCGCGGCAACGGAACGCGGCGGCTAGTTCTTCCCGCTCCCAGGCGGAAAGATCCTGGGGACGTGGCACGCGGATGCGGCGAAGATATTGTGCCTGGAACCGCAAGTAGCCGCCTCGCATCCGAACCGCGTAGCACTCGACGAAGAACTGCGCCATGTCCGAGAGTAGCAGACCTCCGAGCACTTCCATGTCCCAGGTGTCAGATGTGACGACGTATAGGTTGTGGTGAGGATAGGTCTTCCCCTCATCAAGTACCGGCGTGATCCGCCCCTTTATGTCGGGCAGGTACAGTTTGCGTCGCGCGGTAATCGCGTGATCTACCCGGTCTATAGTCCGAAACCAGCGCGCGGGGTTAGACTTCGCGATATGTCGGGTGCGCAAACCTGGCTCGTACCGCCCCAGATGAGCGCGCAAGCCGGGGAACCGACACGTGAGGTCCCCTTCATCTACCGCGTGCCAGGGATCAATCAGGTAATTGCACGACCAATCGAGGAGGTGGCTATCGCGGTTGACGTCCGAAGCGAGCGCGAGCGGCAGACGACACTCCGGTTCGACTGCCGCGAGCACCGACGGGTCGCTCGAGATGAACGCCCGGTCCAGCCCGGTCGCGACGCCGATACCGACCTAGGTACCCATCGCCGCCGATTCGAGCGTCTCGAACGCCGCCTCGAGCCGCCGTAGGAGTGCCAGACGATCCGGCGGAACATGCGGCCAAGGGTCCGAACCCGCGAACCACGGTGAGATATGCGCGACCGTCAGCGATGATACCCGGCTCGTGTGATCTGGTGCCTCCGAAAGGGCGCGGACGAGGTCGGAGCGGTCGGCATCCTCCAGCCCGCTCCTCGCCCAGGCGACGGCTGTGCGCGCGGGCGACGGAGCAGATCCGGCGATTCTTCTGCGAATGACCGTGATGGCGGGGTAGGCACTCACCTCCTCCTCGAACGCATCCGCGTCGTGCATCTCCAGTACCGTTTCTACCGCGAATGCCCCCGAAGTGATCAGTCGGCGCAGTTCCGCGCCGTACTGGTTGCGCATCCAGCGGTCGGCGCAGATGAACGCGCAAACGCCATCCGGTTTTAGAGACCGCAGAGCCGCCTCGAAGAAAGCGACATATAAATCGGCACGCCCGGCCATCGTTCGGTAAGCACCGCGGTAGAGGGAGGCAGTAGCAGGGTCAATGTTTTCCAGGCGGACGTACGGGGGATTGCCTATCACGAAGTCCACCGGGTTCATGGTGGGTGCCGCCCAGAGGTAATCTTCGCGCAATACCCAGCCACACGCTAGTTGTTCGGCCTCGCCATCTTCGGCTCCCTCATCCATTAACGTGCGTGCCACCGCCCGGCGCACCTCTTCGGCACTCCGCGCGTCAATCTCATACGCGACGAGTGACCGCGCGGTAGCGGAGAGGGGTCGGCTAAAGAGGCGGCAGGATGTGACGAGACGGCGTGCCATCTCGGTCAGAAACGCGCCGCCTCCCACGGCAGGCTCGACGGCGACGCGAGACCCGAGATCCCGCTCGGGAACGTATCCCGCGAGATCGAGGAGCAGACGCACTACCCAGGGTCGCGTGAACACCGCGCCGCGCGTTTCGGGCGACGGTTCATCATTGACAGAGGAGGACGCGGAATCCCCCTGGAGCGTCGGGAGCAACGGCAGAAATAGCTGATGCGGCGAAGAAGCGATCGGGGGTACCGCTCCAACCGTGTTCCGCTTAAGGCGTTTGGCATCCACCGCTATGCTAGCGTGGTCGTGGCATGTAGGCTCAGTGTTGCTACTCATCGTGAATGGCGTGTTGGGCTATCGGACTGGCTAGGCAGGTTGATTGTATCGGATCTCGAAGTCTATAGGGAGGCAAGTGCTTTCCCCTCCGCACCCCCAACCAAGAAATGCGGTACCCTTACGTAGCCTATCATGACACAGAACCCTCCCATCCCCTCCCCGCCTTTACTCCAAAGCCTGCCCATGTCGCTCGACATCCCCGTCCGGCATCGTGCCGATATACTCGTAGCGGGCGGCGGGCCAGCCGGAGTTGCGGCAGCGATCGCGGCCGCCCGCGCGGGCGCGTCGGTGCTTCTGGTCGAGCAACAGGGGTTCCTCGGCGGCTCGGCGACTGCCGCGCAGGTGCCCGCCTTCTGCCCGTTCTCCGACAAGAAGCGGGCCGTCACGCGCGGCATCGGCTGGGAAGTGCTGACCGAAATGTTGCGGCGCGACGGACGTTCCGTTCCCGATCCCGATGACCCGACCAAGGCGCGCATGGATTGGGTGCCCATCTTCCCCGAAACGCTGAAGGCGGTTTACGACGATCTTTGCGAGGCGGCGGGTGTGTCGGTCTTGTTCCACACCGTGATCGCGGATGTCGTGATGGCACCGGGGGCACGGGGTGAATCTGACCGCCGGGAACTGACCCGCGTGCTTCTGGCGAACAAAAACGGCCTCTCGCTCGCCAGCGCGACCGTGTTTATTGACGCGAGCGGCGACGGCGACCTCGCGGCGCGTGCCGGGTGCGCGTTCGAGGAGGGGGACGAACACGGCGAAACGCAGGGGATGACGCTCTGCTTCACCGTCGCGGGCGGGAGCCGTACCCGCTACCTGGAGTATGTCAACGCGACCGGCGACGGCTACCTGACGCGGCTGATCGCCCGCGCAAAGGCGGCGGATGACTACGATCTTCCGGACGCCTCACTAGTCGGGATGGGCTTCAAAACCGAGACGGTCGCGGGTTGCAACCTCGGGCACGTCTACGGGCACCGGGCGACGAACGCCGAAAGCCTGTCGGTTGCCGAGCGCGAGGGGCGGCGCGTGGTCCAGAAAGTGCTGACATTCCTGCGAAAGTATGTGCCGGGGCAGGAGAGCCTGTACCTCGTCTCGACCGGTCCCCGCATCGGGGTGCGCGAATCGCGGCGCGTCGGCGGCGACTACCGCTTGACCGTGGACGATTACCTGGCGTGTCGCTCGTTCCCCGACGACATCGCTAGGAACGCCTACTTTATTGACCTGCACGCCGCGTCGTCCGAAACGGCAGCGCGGGCGAAGAGCATCTCGGACGCGGAGAACGAACGGGCAGAGCGGCGGCACTACGAGCTCCCACCGGGCGAAAGCCACGGCATCCCGCTCCGTTGCCTGATCCCGAGAGGGGTACGCAACCTGCTCGTCGCGGGCCGTTGCCTTTCCGCCGACCGCGCCGTACAGGGCGCGGTACGCGTCATGCCGGTCTGTTTCGCGCTCGGACAGGCGGCGGGCGAAGCGGCAACGATGGCGGCTACGGCGTCCGGGAACGGGCGCGGCGATGTGCGGGCGATAAACGTGGACGCGTTGCGGGCGCGGTTGCTAGCGGCGGGGGCGTACATCTCCCCCGCCGCCCCCTCCGCCTGACCTCAGAACTTCGCGCCGAGTTTCGCTTCCGCTTTGTAGTCCGAAGGGGTCGCGCCCGGCGTCCTGTCCTGCGACATCGTTCCGCCCAGCGCGAAGTTGAACGCCGCCCCCATGTCGCGCGTCAGACCGAGCGTATACACGCGCAAGCCGTGCGCGACGCCCTGCGTGCTCTCCGTGGTCCCCCACAGTAGACCGTCCCTATACTCGCCCGACATCTGCGTGTACCGATCGAAGCGTAGACCGAGCGAGAGCGAAAACTCGCCCTTCTGCAAACCGTTCTGCGCCGCCGTCTCGGTCAGTGTGTAGCCGCCGCCCAGTTTCAGCGCGCCGACCTGCGCGGAAAGGCCCATCTCCTGCCGTTGCGCCTGCGTAATATTGCCGTCCTTCTCCGGGTTGTTGACCAGGGCACCGGAGAGCGTCAGGCCGCGAACGGGGCGCAGGGCGAAGCGGGTGTCGGTCGTGTTCAGAGTCGCCGTGCCGGGCATATTCCCGGATCGGTTGACCAGTGCCTGCGCGACTTCGACCCCCTTGCCCTCGCCGAACTTTGCCGACAGTGTCGTCGCCTGCACGCCGGTTTGCGTCTTCGTGTCCGCCGACGACTGCACGCTCACGCCACCGGAGAGCGAGGCACCGGGCGCGAGCGCGATTTTCGCCCCCGCGGACGCCAGATCCTTCTCGGTATGCGTGTCGCCCGTCGCGGCGGTGGTCGTGGACGCTTCTTTTTTCTGCTCGGCGACGATGGTGACGGATGGCGAGGGCTGGAGCGTGACCGTGACCGAGGAGTTCGCCTGATTCGTCGCGCCCGCTTCCTTTTCGAGTCCCGAAACAGCGACGCTGGCCGCCTGCGTCTTGTCCGTGCTCTGTGCCTTGATCGCTATCGCCATCTCGGTCGTCTTGTCGCCGACCTTGCCGTCCACATCCGACTTTGTGGTCTGCGCGTTGCCGGTCAGCGCGACTTGCGACCCCATCTTCGCCGTCAGTTCCATGCGGTCGGTGCTTTTGCGGTTTGTAACACCCTTACCGTCCGTGCGGCCGTCCGCCGTGCGCGACAGGTTCAGTGTCGGCTGGTTGCCCGCGCCCCCGAGCCGCAGGAGCATCGTTTCTAGCCCGGTAGTGCCCGCGTCTTTGGCGAGGAGATCCGTGCCGGTCTGTTTCCACTCGGCGCGTAGCCAGGGGGCGAGGGCGTAGCGGGCGGCGAGCGAGAGCGTTTGCGACGCAGTATCGCTCATCGCGAACGTTTTACCCAGGGTCGGCGCGAAGTCCCGGCCGCTCCGCGAGAAGTTCGCTTCCAGCCCGCTCGTGTCACTGCCCATCCGGTAGCCCGCCGCGAACCCCGCCCTCTCCCACAGCGCAGAGCCGTTCGGGGCGTCGGCGCGGGTGTCCGGCGCGAGCAACGCGCTCGTGGTCACCTTGCCGCCCAACGCGTTCATCGGCGCGCCGGAAAGCCGCCAGATCAGAAGCGTGTCGCTCTCATGCCCCTTCGCCGCGCCGGGGAGCGCGGAGAGTTGCAATTGCGTCCCGCCCGCGTTCACCAGGGGAACCGTCACGGGCGAGGACGCGGGCGTGTCGTTATGTTCCGAGCCTTTGGGATCGTAGGGGTAGACGACATGCGCCATGGAGGCGGCTTTAAGCGGCGCGGCGAACGTGATCGTGCCCTTATCACCGTCCCACTGGTATTCGGACTCGTTAAGTGTCTTGCCGTCAACTATAACCGAAGGCTTGAAAAGGGCGTATGGCGGCAGTTTCTTCCACTTGAGCGTGTAGGGACCCGGCTTATCCGCGCCCGCGAACAGGTCGCTCGCCGTCGGGAGTGGCGCGATGTTGGTGGGCGTGATCGCGTCCTGCGCCCGGCACGGCGCGTAGGCGGCACCGAGTGATACACCGGTCACGCAGGCGAGTAGCGCGGCGAGTGGAATCTGGCTGTATCGTGGCTGAGAAAATCTTGTCATACGATTGACTTACACAATACTATACGACAAAACACCCCCTGATAAGTTTCTGAGTTCTCCCGACTTTTTTAACTTTTCCTACGGACGTGATGTGAAATATTTAACTCCCGGCATGACATCGGGCGCGACTCACCGCACAATATCAATAGCGCGGCTGTGCAACCCGCGCATCCGCGTTAGTGGGATCGTTGCGCCCCGTGTTTCGCGCGACCGGAAGTTGGGTGCGGGTCCTTACCAAACGGTTCGCCGGGAAGCGAAACATACGTGGGTATATGTTAGAACCAGGGATCATGGAGAAGCGTGACGCTACACGTACTCCCACAGAAAATACAATGCGAAGCATGAACATCGCCACGAACGAAACCAATCCGTCTCCCCCCTCGCCCTTCGGGACACAGTTACGCTATCTGAACGAGATGCTCGCGCAGATCGGCGAACGCCTCGGAATAGAGCCCGAAGAAATGTCCCAGTCCCGCGACGCGCAGGCTACCATGCAGCAGGTGATGTGCGAGCGTGCCGCCGCGCAAGAGCGGTTGGAATACGCCCGCGTCGCGCTCGCGGCGGCGGAGGCGCAACTCGCCCACGCGGCGGGCGAGGAGGCGGAAACCGAGACGCGGATACGCGCCGAGGTGCGCGACCTGCTACACGACATCGCGTCCCGCCCCCATATCCGCAAGGAATACGTGCGTAGCCTGGAGGCGATATTCGAGGAAGGCACGAGTAAGACCCTGAGAACGGTGAGTGTCGCGGGCGCGACAACGCCCTCGGTGCCGGCACCGGCTAACGAGGCCCGCCCCGCCGGTTTCTGGAGCAAGTTGTTCACCCTCGAAAAGCCGAGGGGGGACGACGACTTCGCGCTGTTTGCGCTGACCGCGGCCGATTCGCCCGCGTCGCCGGATATGGCGGCTACTTCGCCGCGCGAGAAGCCGCAACCGGGCCCGGACGCGAACGCAGGCAGAAATGACTCGTCACTCTCGATTGACGGACATATGGCCTAGAGTAATGGCACCGGCCCTCGCCCGAGGGCTGGTACCGCCGCCCGTGCCGCCGTTTGCGCCAGCATCGCTGTGATCCCGCTGGCCGGTACAGGGGGCGACCACAGGTAGCCCTGCAACGCGTCGCAACCCAGCAGCGACAGTTCCGCGCGCTGGTCGTCTGTTTCCACGCCCTCCGCGATCACCTGCATCCCGAGCGCGTGCGCGAGGTCAATCACGGCGCGGACGATGGCGGCGTCCTCGCGAGTTTCCGACAGCCCGGCGATAAAAGAACGGTCTACCTTAAGCACGTCGAGCGGGAATTGACGCAGGTAGATCAGCGAGCCGTACCCCGTCCCGAAATCGTCGAGTAGGAGCCGCACCCCCAGCCGCTTAAACGCCGCCAGCGTTTCCAGAACAGGGATGTTTCGCGCGAGCAGGATACTCTCCGTGATCTCAAGATCGAGCAGTTGCGGCGCGAATCCTGTTTCGGCGAGCACACGTTCTACCTGGTCAACGAGCCGGTTGCGCGGGGCGAACTGCCGCGCTGAAAGATTGACGGAAAGCCGCAATGGCCATCCGGAACGTTGCCACAAGGCTCCCTGGTTGCACGCTTCGCGTAGTATCCACTCGCCGATCGGCTCGATCAGCCCTGACTCCTCCGCGATCGGGATGAAATCACCGGGCGGGACGGAGCCGCGCGACGGGTGTTGCCAGCGCGCCAGCACCTCCGCCCCGATCATACGTCCGGTCACCAGGTCGAATTGTGGCTGAAAAACGAGACTGAGTTCCCCGTTGGCGAGGGCGCGGTGCAAATCGGCTTCCAGGCTCGCGCGGCTCTGTGCCGCCTCACCCATCGCCCGTGTGAACAGCGCGAAGCCTCTCCCGCCCTCTTTTTTTGCGTGGTACATCGCCGTGTCCGCGTTCTGGAGCAACGCCGCCGCGGTGCAGACTCCCCTAGGCTTCCACAGCGCGACCCCGACGCTCGCGCCGACGAACGATTCCTGCCCGTGGATAGCCGCCGGTTTCGCGGCGGCGGCGTGGACGCGTTCCGCGACCCCGAGCGCGTCGGCTTCGGTGACGCGCGGGAGCAGGATGACGAACTCGTCGCCGCCGAGCCGCGCCACGGTGCCCGAACCGCCGACGACGGACAGGAACCGCTCTGCCATCGCTTGCAACAGCCGGTCGCCCGCCGCGTGCCCGAGCGTGTCGTTCACCAGTTTGAAGCGGTCGAGATCCACGAATAGCACGGCGGGGCGGGCGGGAGCCGGGAAGTTCTCGGCGTCCGCTAGGGCACGCGCGAGGAGCTGCATGAAGTGTGTCCGGTTCGCGAGGCCGGTCAGCGGGTCCACGCACGCCTGCACCCGCAGGTTGTCGTACAGCGTTTCGAGTTCGGCCTCGGAGCATTGCCGCGCCTTCTCGACGTTGGCGCGGCTGATCGCGAGCGCGGCAAGCTCCATGCCGAGCGCGTGAAGCGGGGAAACGTCCGACGCGACCGATTCCTGCCGCTCCCCATACAGGCAGAATACGCCGATGACGGCTCCGTTCTTTCGATCCCGGAGTGGCCGCAGATGGCACGACCCGATCCCGTGCCGCGCGTGCGACTCCCGCGCCGCGGGCGAATAGCGGGGGTCGGTCGCGCAGTCCGGGATGTGGATCGCTACCCCGCCGCGTAGCACCACCGAACACGGCGAATCCGGCGGGGAGTACGTCCGCGCCATGCCGTCGCGGTAGGCGTCGCCCATACCGGGCGAGGCACCCTTGCCGAGTCGCGGTGCTTCGTCCGCGGCGGGATTGTACTCCACGGGCAACACGGCCGCGCGCGTTCCGGGTGTTGCCGCGTCCAGGGCACGGGCTAGCTCCTCCAGCGTTTCGGGGAGCGGAACGCCGGACGCGATGCGCCACAGGATTTGTGCCTGGAGTTCCGCGAACGGGTTGTTAACGGGATTAAATGTCATGCGTGTTTTTTAGATCGGGTATACTCGTGCGTATGGCGAATCACAGTCTTGCTTTGTCAATCATCCCTCGAAGCGGGTCCGGGCGGAACACGCGTGCCACCGATGTACTCACAGGTGCGCGGCGCAAACCGGGAAACCCCAGTCGCGTGTTCATGCGGGTGCCCGACGCGACGGGCAGCTTTATACGGATGCGAATCACCCCATGTGCTTTCACTTTGATCGAGTTGCTCGTCGTAATCGCGATAATCTCTCTACTCGCCGCGATCCTTTTTCCAGTGTTCGCCACCGCCCGTGAGAAGGGTAGGCAAGCAACGTGCCAAAGTAACTTGCGACAGATAGGAATCGCAATTCGTTTATATGCGCAGGACGCCGACGACACTTATGTGCCGAAATATAACTGCGTCACCTTCGATACGACGTACCCTGATCACTGCGTCGTGCCCGCCCTGTTGCCAAGCGGAGTGCTCGACCCGCCCTTCCCGCAGTGGCTCCCCGCCTCGAACGCCGTGCCGGGTACGCCGTATCTGCTGGAACCATATCTAAAGAACGACGGGGTGCGCCTGTGCCCCTCTCGCCGGACCCGCCCGCCACTCCCTGGCGAAACGATGGACGCGGAAGGGCGTTACGTCCTGAACGCGTGGGATTCATTTTTCGCTAGTAGCATGGGGTTCTCCGAAACGTCGCCCCAGGGGCAGTCCGACGCCGACGTCCCCCGGCCTGCCAGCACGCTCCTAGTTTGGGAGCACAATAATAACGCGAGTGAGTGTCAGAACGGGCAGGCTGGCGGCGACGCGGAACGACCGAAGGAGATCAAAGGGCACTGGAGCGAGGATCACGCGGGCGGGTTCGACGCGCTCTACTGCGACGGGCACGTGAAGTGGCTGACGTTCCCGATGCTACGACGCCGCGACTTCGTGATCCAGACGCGGTAGGAGCCGCGCGCCGAACCGACGAGCCTACGGCGAGACAAGAAACGGCGTTTCTGCCCCCGTGACCGCGCCAAAATCCGCCTTCGCGCTGACATGGAGAGGGATGCGGCGTAGCAATTCGCCCCCGTGCCGGATCTCGACGTGATGGGTGCCGAACTCGTAAAAGGTCTGCTCGAAGAGTACCAGATCGAGTTGCGCCGCGTCCCGAGGGAACGCCGACTCGGTCGGCACACCGAAGCGTATCTTTGTCGCTTCGCCCTTCGCGGCACCATCCGGCGCGATCAGGCGGAACTCCAGCGTATGTGTGACGCCTTTATCGGCGGGCGCGAGCGCGATGTCCACGTACAGACTGACCGCGTCGAGCTTCACCGGCACCGCGTCGAAATAGATGTCCTCGAACAAGCCGAGCAGATCAACGCGCCCTTCAGGGTGTTTTTTCACTTCGTCTACTAAGAGAGCCGTGATGACTTGCATTGGGGGGAGGGTTCCTTATAATCCGGGTCGCGCGGCGCGGTTACTACGCCCGATGGCCTCGTTCCGCTTCCACGCGCGGAACAGTTTGAACAGGTTCAGGAATACGAACCCGGTATATGCCAACCCGAACACCGCGAGCGCGTAGCCGACCGGCGCGGCGTACAGGTTAAACGCCTGCGCGGTCAAAAACGCGAAGAAGATGATCCCCCCGAGGTGCCGGACGCTGTAGACGAAGAACTGAAACCGGTACGTCGCCACCAAACGCGGGTCGCCTGGCGTGAGTGGTTTGCGGTTGGTGGGGCGGGAGAGGAGCGAGCCTAGCATGGTGTCAGATGCCGCCCGTCTTTTGCATGCGCTTAGCGGCTTCTTCCGCAGCGAGGTAGGCGATATACTCGGGGTTCTCGCCGCGCATTTTGGCGATCAGTCGGTAGCCCCAGTAGAGCATTAGCGCGGAGGCGACGGCCAGAAACGCGACCATGCCCCAGTTTTGCGCAACGGCATACATGACCGCCAGGCCGCCTAAGAAGAAGCCCGCGAGCAGACGCGGCACCAGCGTCAGCGAGTCGGACGGGTCCAGATTGGGGCGCGGCGCGACACCCGAAATATCCGGGGGGGCCACAGATTCCTGGGGTTCAATCACGGTTTCCATGCCCTTATTCTATCGCACCCGCGCCCATCCGGGGTGCGCCGACTTTGTCTACGATGCGCTGACTTGGTTATAATAGGCGGTCGCGTCCTGCGGTCGGCCCCCCCGACCGCAGG
>JAYUUO010000165.1:0-3745 GCA_043754515.1 Armatimonadota bacterium | reverse complement strand
GGAGAGAACCCCCCGCCGTAGTCGGCCACGGTCACCACGGCATTATTGCCTTTTACCGCTATCTCTATCGAATACGCGTCGTCATGCGCGTGGCAGATCGCGTTCGTGACGAGTTCCCCGACCACCATTTCGATGTCGTCAACGTCCTGTGAACTCACTCCGAATGAGTTCAAAACGTCCCGGCTGACGCGCCGCACCATACCGACGCGCGACATCTCCTCCGGCAGTCTCAGTGATATGCTAAACTCCATCTCCGTGATCTCCTTTCCCTCGATCTACCCGATTCAATGCCTACACTATCAAACCCGAACTCTTTTCCCGCCACGAAACGACGTCTCCGAATCACCCACGTTCATCACGAACAACCTGTCTAATATTTACCCATATTCGCGCGGATGTGAACGTGTTCTATTCTGCCGATGGTCAAGCGATCGGCGGCATCGCGTGTCCTCCGGCACTGTCCGTCGCCTCCTCAGGCGACAGGTCACGCCCTTTACGGTGCAGGAGCATGGGTAACGCGAGGCAACCCCACAGCCAGGGCAGACCGACCGCGAACCCCGCGACTACGTCCGACGGATAGTGCTCTCCAAGGAAAACCCGGCTAAAGCCAACCAGTAGAACGGCGATCATGCAAGCCACCCAGGTCATATACTTGCGCCAACCGGTCATATCACGCGTCAGGACGTAGGCGAAGAACCCGTATACGACGACCGCGAAGAAGGAGTGGCCCGAAGGGAACGAGTAGCCGAGAACGTCGAAAATCTGTTCGGGGCGCGGGCGGTGGAACAGATGCTTTAACCCGCTCACGACGAAGATTCCGCCGACGCCCGCGACTAAAAGCGACAGGCCCTCGGGGAAGAACCGCCGCGCGATCAGAAACCCCACCACGCCGAGCGTGACAGTCAGCGACTGGCCGTACGGACCGGCAAACCACGAGACGCCGAACAGTAGCGAGTGGAACAACGTCGTTTGGTGGTGCTGGAAGTAACCGACGGCGGCGATATCGAACTGTTGCGTTTCGTTCTCGCGCACCTCGTGGGCCAATTTAATGAAGGCGAATAGTCCGAGCAGAGCGAACAGCAGGGCAGCGGAAAGCCGCCCGGCGACGAACGACAGGATCGCGCCCGAAAGCGCGGGGCGCGGGACGGGGGCGGGATAGGCGACGGAAGGCATGAACCATGTTTCCACGCCGTGTCATCCGGTAAACATCCCGCCCCTGGCTTCGGGCGATCGCTCCTGAGTCGCATCGCCTGCGCGGTGTCCTCGTTACCTAACGGCGCCGCGCGATCAGGACGCCGAGCAGGGGTAACCCGATGCCGATCAGAACGAGCGGCGCGGGTTCGGGCACCGCGGTCTGCGTGATGCCGAGCGCGACGAACTGCGTGAACTGGCCCGCCGACCCGGCACCGTTGCCGTCTACTTTGTTGAAGTTGTCGTCACTGACCAGCAGGAGCGACGTACGCCCGTCGGCGCGTTTCGGCCCGAGCGGCGCGCCTTCCAGGTTGTCGAGCGCGATGCCGAGCGTGTTCAGGTCAAGTATAAGCTCCTTGTTCACCGTGCCGCCCGCCGCGACGCCGTTCAGTGAGAACTGGTACAACTTCACCGCGTAGCCGGTCGCCGCCGCGACGGTGCCGTCCGCTTTGAGTCCGCCGCCGAGTTTGTCGCCGACCGTGAATGATCGCTCCAGTGCCATGTACTTGCCCGCCCCCCAGTGCCATCAGGTCGCAGAGGCCGGACGTAGCGAAACTAGTGCCGGTCGGTGCCTCCACCGCCGCGTCCAGGTTGTAGCGATACTCGGTCGCGGCGAGGTTGGTGGTCAAATCGAACGTAAGCAGGCGCGTGAACGTCCCACCCGCCGCCGAGTTACGCACGCCGTCCTTCTGGAGCGATTCTCGACGCCAGTCAGGAGCGTATTTCCGCTGATCGTGACCGACTCAAAAGCCAGGTTGTTGCGCGAGCCGGACGTGGCGTCCGTGGTGTCGGTGATCTGGTAGGCGGCGGGTATCGGCAGTTCGGCACTCTGTTGTCCGGTGGCGAGGTCGTGTTTGTTCACGAAGTCGTTGACCACCACCACGCCGTTCGCACTGTGGTTCTTGTCCCCCTCCGAGGCGATATAGACGCTCTTGCCGTCGGCTGTCAGCGCGATCGCCTTCGGGTCAATGTCCATGTTCGAGGTAGGCGCGGGCGCGGTCGAGTGCGGGTATGGGGTACCGTCCGCGCGGAGCAGTGTCGTGTAAGACTGGATGTTGACGTCCTGGTTTCCAAACACCGCCTTGCCCTGGCCGTCGGTACGCGCCGTATTCAGGGCCATCGTAATAGAAGCGCGGGTCAATATTCTCGCCGGGCCGGGCGTAGACGCTTGGGATCGCTCCGGCGTCGCCCCGGTCGTCGCTGATCGCGTAGTATACGGCGCGCGGCGTCGCGGGTGATCCCGGAGAGCCCGCCGACGGTGGTAGTGGCGTCGGCACCGTTCGCGCGCTTACTCACTTTGATCGGGTTAGACGAGTCGAACGTCGCCTGCCCGACAAGCCCGATACTGCTGATTCGCTGGGTATGCGCGGTGGTAGTCGCGCCCGCGAGCAGGAGCGCGCAGAGGGAAGTGACGGAAACTACCTGAGAGAAACGAGGCGATGAAAGCATAATAAACTCCTTATGGCGTGGCGCGTCTGGTCGCCGTTCGCGATGCCGGATCTCACGCCGGTCGCGAGTATACGCGCCGGATATTAAGACCACGTTATAGGGAGTGTTAAGTTTCCATCCGGGAAGGGATCGTGACTCGCGACAGGCGGTTAGTCCTGGTCAGTAGAAGGTTTAAAAAAACTGCGTTCGTGGCGACGAACAGGCTACGACAACAGTTGTTCCAAACGCGACTTGCGCTCCTTCCAATCCGGCAGAACGGCGGCTAAGGCGCGGTAAAAGTCACGCGAGTGGTTGTGATGGATGCGGTGGCACAACTCGTGAATGATCACGTAATCAATGCAGGCACGCGGGGCGCGGACCAGGTCAGTGTTGAGCGTTATCCTGCCGGACGCGGCACAACTGCCCCACCGCAGACGCAAGCGGCGCACGGCGAGCGGCATCTCGTCAAGGTCCGCGAACATCGGTAGCTGACGGCAGTAGGCGAACCGTTCGGACAGGATGGCGGGCCCACGTTCTGCATACCACGCGTCTAACAGCGACTTGACGCGCTCGGCGGGCGGGGCGGGTTCGGGGGTGAACACGCACAGGTACCCGGCAAGAAGGGCAACGTGGGCGGTTTCCGACTGTCGAACGCGCAATCGGTATCGCCGCCCGAGGTACAGGTGCGTCTCGCCGCCGATATACTCGCGCGGAGTCGTGCGCGGGCGAAACTGCGCGAAGTAGTGTTGCTGACGCAGTATCCACGACGCTCGCTTCCGCACGATCGTCTCTATCGCGTCGGGAGCGGCGTCCAGTGGGGCGCGGACGACCACCGCGCCGCACGGTTTCACGGTGATGGCGAGCGTTTTGCGCGGCACGCGCTCCAGCGCGTAGCCGATCTCGCGGTCGCCCCACGTAAGCATGTTCACAGGCGGCTCTTAGCGATGCGCAAAAGTTCGGCGGAGATTTCGTCCAGGTGTTTCCAGTAGAGGCGGATCAAGCCGCGCTCGGACTCGCCGAAGTAAAGGTCGTCAATCCGCGCCTTCATAGCGTTCTTGACGTCCTCTTTCTTGTGCCAGTCCACGACCACCTCGGCACGGATCGCGGCGTCGAGTTGAAGCGCGAA
>JAYUUO010000164.1:0-11382 GCA_043754515.1 Armatimonadota bacterium | reverse complement strand
CGAGGTCTCTCGCGGCCGAGTCCGAAGGACATCCCATCACGTCGAGCGACTTCATGTAGGGTTGCACGATAACGGGCCAACTGGTGTTCACCCAGCCGTTCGGGAAAACGAACGCGTAGGGGAATGTCTCGTCATAATCCTGCGAATACTGGATGAAGGCGAGACCGATCTGCTTTTCGTTGGACAGACAGGAGGCTTGTCGCGCTTTCTCGCGGGCTTGCGCGAACACGGGGAACAGGATCGCTGCCAGGATCGCGATAATAGCGATAATAACTAGCAGTTCGATGAGCGTGAACGCCCGGCGGGTCACTGTATTCGTGGGGGAGGATTTGAGTTGCATTGGGTTACCTTCTTCGACGATGGTTGATTCAGCGGCTCGCCAGCCCTTGACGGCGGTTTGACAACGCCGTCGCTATTGTTTCGATTCAATCAAATTGTACGAAACGTCACCCGCTTTGTCAAGCCGAAACGCGAAGATCCCGCGAAAAATATTCGCGGGTACGGACGGCGGGCGGTTCCCACCCGCCGTCCCGCCTCCACCGGGGACGTTGCTGTTCCGCCCCCCCTCGCCGGACAAGGAGCCAAACTGTAATGCAATCGCCCTGGGGAGTATATAGGCATTTCACGCACTTAATCGAAACCGTGCTATAATTGTTTCGTTTAATGGTCAATTGGGTAGCTATAGTTTTCTGCGTGCCTCGACGCACAGATTAGATAGGAATACAAACAGAAAATATGACTACTTCGCGCTTGACGATCGCGTTGAAAAGAATGCAGCAGGTGCCAGGGTGCGTTGGTGCCGCGCTCGTTGATGTCACGTTCGTGGCTTGCCTCGCCCTCATCGGCGGGAAGAGCATAGATATTGATTCGCAAATAGATTATTACGCCAAATTCATCCGGGCAAAGCAAAGGGAAATAGACGCGATGGGAATGAGCGATGCTATTGAGGAGATCGTTTTTACCTCGCGCTTACATTATCATCTCGTTTACCCTCTAGATTTACAAATATTAAAAAAAGGTAAGTTCGAGAAGCTTTTCTTCTTCATCGCGCTGGAGAAGAGCGGCGTGACGCTCATGCAAGCGCGTTTCGCCATCCAAGAGGCTGTCACCCTATTCAAAGAGTGAGCCGAAACACAAACGGCGCGGCGATCGGGCGAATCGCAGCCCGGTCAGAAGGATCGTTGCCGGGAGCCTGGAAGGAATAGCCAGGTGAGTATGCACGCTTCGCGCGTTCCCCATCGGGTGTGCGTGGCTCGTGATGGTCGTCAACGTACTATGGGGCCTTTGTTCCTGTGTTCATGGGGAGCGATGCCGCCCTGGGGGTCCCGGGCATCAATCTGAACGCGCAGGAAGAGAATTAAGTAATCGGTCTGAATAAAGTTTGACTAAGTTCGACCTACTTCGAGAGTGAAACGAACGATTTTTAGTTAAACTTTATTCAGACCGATTACTTATGTCGCTAATGAGGAAGCAGGAAAACAGTATCATGGGGCAGGGCAATTCGTTGTATTACCTGGTATACACAAGCACCGCTACGACTCCTTTCGACGAAGAGGCTTTATCCGAGTTGCTCAGAACGTCGTGCACCGCGAACGGGCGGCGCGGCGTGACCGGGGCACTCCTTTACAGAAATGGCATATTCGTCCAGATGCTGGAAGGATCGGAAGAGGAGGTCGAAGAACTCAGGGGCAAAATCTACTGCGACCCGCGCCACTCGGGGATTATGACCCTGACCAGCGGTTTCGCCCGACGGCGTGTTTTCCCCGAGTGGACTATGCACTTCATCTCGGCGGACGAACGCGGTGCCGAGGAGAACGAACGCGCCTATCGTCGCTTGTCAGGTAAAGGGGACCTGGAGGAGATGGTGGAAACGTCGCCCGGATACCACCCCGGCGACGCGAGCGGCGAGTTACATCCAGGGTTGCGTCTGCTGCTTATATTCCGGCAGATCATGTAAGCCTACCTCCGGCCCGAATCGCTTCTGGCACTTGCGCGACAGAAGCGATTTCCGAGGCGGGCCGACTTATATGGTCAGCGTGGTGCCGATCTCGTTGATCTTGTGCCGCGAGAGCGCGAGGTTCGCTTTGGCCTTGTCCAGAGCGACGTAGATGAACAGTCCCGCCGCGCCCTTGCTTTTGAGCGGGCGGATGATGTGATACTGAGTGCTGAGCGTGATCAGGATGTCTTCGATCTCATCGTTCAAGCCCAGATCGCCCATCGTGCGCATCTTAGCCCGTACGACTTCGGTGTTGCCCGCCGCCGCTACATCCAGGTTGAGCGTGCCGCCGCCCGCTTGTCCGAGGCTCATGCCGCTTTCGAGGTCAACGATAGCCGTGCCGATGGCTCCGGGGAGTTGCATAATCGCCGCGAGCGAGTTGGTAAGGTTTGCCATAATACTTTGCGAGTGTCTTTCTATTCCGGCCTAAAGGTACAGGAGGATTGTATATCGCGGTCGTTTCAACAAGCGTGCGATATATCAGAGTCGTCCGGGGGGCGATAAATATCCCACCCCATACGAACCTTTTGCAAGATGTATGCCAACACAACTTTTCGCCGAATTAATTCGCACTCGCCGAATTTGTCGCTTCAGGAGCGTTCCATCCGGGGTTTACATACTCGCGTTGAGCGGACGCTAGGCCATCAGCACCAATATTGAGGATCCTTTCCACGACCCGCGTAATGTGTCGCGGGTAGCGGTGAACAAGCTTCGTTAGGACTCTTCCCGATCCAGGGTACCCAACGGTTTCCACAGATCGGGATGAATCAGACTCCCTTACATCACCGCCCACGTGCGCTACGGCGCGACGGGCTTCGGGGCTTCGGGCTTCGGGGCTTCGGGCTTCGCAACCGTTGTAACCGCGGTCGGCTTGGCGAACACGGACTCGTTGATCGGCGCGTTGAACTCGATCCGGTCATACAACAGGGAAACCTCGGTCGCGCCGATCACCTGCCGCGATTTGAAAGGCATCATGACGCCGCTCACGATGCGGAAATCGCTGGCGAAGGTCTGCGTGGGAATGGCGCCCTGGGCAGTTTCCACGATGGTGTCGGTGCGCAGGGGGAGTTTCGTGCGGGTGTCGTAATAGATTATCACCGGTTTTCCGCCGCGTTTCGGGGTGAGTCGCACCGCGTACGCGCTCTCGGCACCGACTTTGCGTAGCCCGATCAGCTCCGCCTTCGAGTAGAGTTGGTGCCAATCACTGCTACGGACCTCGTCCGCCTGGCGCCGCATCTGGCCGAGTTCCGCGCCAGCGAGCGTCCGGAGTCCGTTGAGCGGGTCGCGACTCCAGCCCTGCTTACCGTCGTAGCCCTGCTCGAACTTACCTACCCCGCCGATCTCCTGCGACACATGTATTTTGTCGGGGAACGCCATTTGTATATCCATCGCCCCACTAAGATTCTGCGCCGACAGCGTCATCGTCCCGCGCATCACGAGCGTTTTGATCTTCGTGAACGCGGCTTTATCTCCCGCCGCCGCCGCCACATCCGCCAGAATCTTCGTCACCGACGGCAGTTTCGCGGACGAAGCGGACCCAGTCGGTCCCGCCTTTGTCTTCGTGCTCGTCTGCGCCTGGACTGCGATGGGGGCGAGAGCAGGCGAGAGCAGCAACACCGCGCCGAGTAGCGCGGCTATCATTTTTGACTGGTTCATTATTGTTTCGTTTTTTCTTTCGTTTGTAGGAATTGGAGGGCGGTGTCCAGGATCGGGTCGCCGCTCGGGGACGCGGATAGCGTGGCGCGCGAGACCGTGACCGGTATATCGGGTGTCACGCCGCGCCCTTCCAGGAACACCCCTTTTGGCGTTCGGAAGTCCGCGAAAACGTACTGGAGCCGCCCACCGTCCGGGAGCGTGACGATCTGCGAGGGGAGTGCCATCCCCGCCGTCTGCCGCCCGATCACCGTCGCCCGCTTCATCTCCTGTAGCCCCGCCGCCATGATCTCGGAGGTGCTGATGCTCCCTTCGTCGGTCAGTACCACGACGCGCCCGGTGTATGTAGGCTCCTGCGGGTAGGCGATGAACGTCTGGGCATACGAGCGCGTCTTCATGTTGCCCATGTTGGTCTCTTTCGCCACCAGAGTCCCGGATAGCCCGCTCGCCATCGCCCCGATCCCGCCCCGGTTCCCCCGCAGATCGAGTATCACCGCCGGTGCCTTCCGTGCCGCGAACCCGTGGATGGCGTCCTTGATCGGCTCCGAGAGCGGTAGCAGGAAGATCGAGAACCGTATATACCCGATGCCGCCCGCGAGCGTGCGCGTCTCGATGCTCGCCGCGAGGGGCGGGAGCGCGGCGAACGAAATCATCTGCGCCGTGGTCTTGCGCGGGGTCACCGTGACCGTGCGTGCGTCGCCCGCGGCAATCGTCACCGCCAGCGATCGTTCGGCACCGACGGGGTCGTTCACCGTCGGCATTTGTTTGATCGCGGCGGGGTTCTTCACCGTCAGCGTGTAGGGGTTGCCGACGAACCCGGCGAGGAGCGATTCCATAGTCGCCCACACCAGAACGCGCTCCTCGCCGGGATACCGGACCAACTTGCTCTGTGTCATCTTGCGGAGGACGGGGGCGACCTGCTTGCCGTTGATGGCGATGATCAGGTCGCCGGGTTTCACGCCCGCCTCCGCGCCCGCTTCCCCGGCGATGACCCGAACCACGACCGTCTCGCCGTCAATCAACTCGGCGGTGATGCCGGTTTCGCCGGCAACACCGCCCGTGCTCGGGAACGCGCCCTTCGTGGCGGAACCGTCGGGCGCGGTATTCCCGCCCGGTTTAGCGGGCGCGGTGCCGACATCCTCCGCCGCGCGGAGCGATTCGGGCGGGATCGCGCCCAGGTGCGACTGCTTCAGTTCACCCAGCATCTCGTTCAGCACGGCGTAGAACGGCGTTTCGCCCCGCGCCGCCTTTGCGCGGGGCAGGTATTTGGCGCGAACCGCGACCCAGTTCACGCCGTTCATTTTGGGGTCGTAGTGGTTATCGCGCACGGTGCGCCAGACGAGGTCGAAGACGCGGGCGCGGACGGCGGGCGAAGCGTCCGACAGCCGCGCCGCTTCGCCACGCGGTGCCACGGTCGGCGGTGCGGCGGTCGGTGGTGCGGCGGTCGGCGGTGCGGCGGTCGGCGGCGCGGCGTGCGCGGGCAGTGCCACCGTGGCGGCGAGAATCAGCGAACTACAGAGTCGGGAGATTGTGATTTGTCGGGAGATCATGCTTTGAGCAGAATACTTTCTTTCTGGAATGAGCGGGCGGCGAACAGCACCGCGATAACGGCGTACACGAGCGACGTGATACAGGCGATCAGCACGAATCCGGGGTTCCAGACGCCTTCCAGTGCTTGTTTAAGCACCAGCGCGGCGTTCGTGATCGGCATAACGGCCCAGTACAAGGGCGACTCCGATTTGAGCGTGAGCGACATCATGGCGCACATCGTGGTCACGACCATCACGGGCGCGAGGTACGACTGCGCCTCGCGCTGGTTGCGTGCGAACGTCGAGACGGTCAGTAGCACCCCCGCGCCCATCACGGCGAGCGGGATCATGACCAGAAACATCGCGGAGATCCCAGTGAACGTCAGCGTGATGCCCGACTTCGCGATCCAGGTGAAGGCGGATATCTTCAGATAGAACGGCACGATGAATCCTACCACGGACAGCATCCCGCCGATCATAGCGACCGTGGTCACGGCCAGAAACTTGCCGGTCACGATCTCGCGCCGGGATGCCGGGGAGACCAGTAGCGTCTCCAGTGTCCCGCGCTCCTTCTCGCCCGCCACCGTGTCGTTCGCCAGAAACGCCCCGCCGATAATGGCGTAGATGGCGAGCATATACGGCAGGATCATCGTCACGAGGGCGGTACCGGCCGACGCCCCGCCCTTGATATTCGTCTCCACCGTTTTGAACGGGGTCGCGAGCTGTTGCGACAGCCCGTTCTCTTGTAAGCGCAAGGCGACCAGCCGCGCCGACCGTTCGTCGAGAAAGGCTTGCAGGCGGCGCGCCGCCTCCGACGACGTCCCCCGGCCCTGATCCGAGAGCAACGTCACGCGTAGCAGGCGCGCGTCATCCAGCGCGGATTGTGAGTCGGGCGGGAAGATCATCGCGGCGCGGACCGCCTTCGTTCGCACCAGCGTCTCCGCTTCGGCGGCGGAACCCGCGTAAGTGACCTGAAGCCGATCCGTGGTCGGCGACACTTTGAGCAGGTCCGACAGCGTTCTAGAGGCTGTCACGCCCACGAACGCCACCGGCACGGTCTCCTTCATCGCGCTACTGACCTCGTTTCGTATCATGACGCCGAGCAGGGCGAACAGAATCGGGGTGATCAGGAGCGGGGAGATAATCGTGTTGAAGCGGGTGCGCCCGTCGCGGAACACCTCGCGAATCTCTTTCAAGAAAATGACCTGCCATAACGGTTTCATAGTTTAATTCTCCGGTTCCCCGATCAGGCGCAGAAACACCTGCTCGAATGTCGTCCCGCCCGTGCGATCCCGTAGCTCCGCAAGCGTGCCCAGCGCGACCAGTTTGCCGCCGTGTACCACCGCGACGCGGTCGCACATCGCCTCCACTTCGCTCATTATATGTGTCGAAAACAGAATCGTCTTGCCCTCCTGCCGCGCCCGCCGGATGTAGCGAACCACGGTCCGCGCGGCCATGATGTCCAGCCCGGACGTCGGCTCGTCGAAGAACAACACCGGCGGATCGTGCAAAATGGAGCGGGCGATGGAGGTGCGTTGCCGCTGTCCCGTGGAAAGTTTATCGCAACGCCGGTCGAGAAACTCGTGCATCTCCAGGATCTCGGTGAGGTCTTCGATCCGCCGTTGGAGGCGCGCGGGTTCCATGTTGAATAGTTCGCCGAAGTAGACGAGCATTTCGCGCGCCGTCAGCCGCTCGTAGAGCGCGGCGGTACCAGTCAGGTAGCCGATACTCGCCCGCACCTTCGCGCTATCGGTGCGTATATCGTAGCCGTTCACGGTGCCCGAGCCGCCGGTCGGCTCCAGGATCGTGGCCAGCATTCGGATGGTAGTGCTCTTGCCCGCGCCGTTCGCGCCGAGCAGTCCGAAGATTTCGCCCGGTTTGGCACAGAACGACACGCCGTCCACGGCGCGAACGATGTTTTTGGTTTTTGGGTCGGTGAAGTATTTCTGGAGGTTATCCGCTTCGATCATGCGCTACTTTCTCGGACGGGCCGTTTCTTCTCGGGAGCCGCCTTCTTCGATGTGCCGCGCCGTTGGGGTGGCGCGCTACGATGTAGAAACGCGAGGATGCGGTCTGGTTGCGGGTGTTGTCGCGGGGGCATCGCTCCCGCGGGTTGCGAGTGCGCGGGGTGGTCGTCGCGGGGCGTGCGTGGGATGTGCGCGGGACGGCAAGCCCACCAGCACACCCTCGCGCCCGCCGACGACGCTCGGATGGACTCCCCCTTTCTCCATGTCCGTATTTTCGCCGCGAAAAACGCTTGCACATGGGGCACTTGCGGTAGATTGCGGAGAGGGATACGCGACCACACACAAGCCAGCCGCTACCCGCAACAACCGACAAGCCCACCGACCCGACGCCCGACGCAACAAAAAATCAGTATAGGTTGCGCCACCCCGTCGCCCGGCGTATACCGACACTAGGGAACCTCCGTTCCCGAATCTTTCGACTCGCAAAGGCTTTGCATACATAATGTTACGTGGAATGAACGGGCGGTGGGGCAGGGTGGTGACGGCGATTGTGACGCCGTTCGACGCGGCGGACGCGGTTGATTTCCCCCGCGCCGAGCGGCTGGCACGCTGGTTGCTCGCGAACGGCTCCGATTCGCTGGTCGTTAACGGCACCACGGGCGAGTCTCCGACCACGGACGGGGACGAGAAATACGAGATGGTGCGCGTGGTCGCGACAGCTATAGGCAAAGAAAAGACCATCGCGGGGGTGGGCGGGAACGACACCCGCGCGGTCGTGAAGACCGCCGTCCGCGCGATGGAGGCCGGTGCGGGCGCGCTACTCGCCGTCGCGCCGTATTACAATAAGCCGTCGCAGGAAGGTTTGTACCGGCACTTCCGCGCCGTCGCCGAAGCCACGCCGCTCCCGGTGATTTTGTATAACGTGCCGGGACGTACGATCACCAACATTGAGGCGATCACCACGGCGCGACTGGCGAAGGACGTGCCGAATATCGTGGCAACGAAGGAAGCGTCCGCGAACCTCGCGCAGGTCGCCGAAATCACCCGAACCACGCCGGACACTTTCGACATCTACACCGGCGACGACGCGACAGTGTTGCCGACGCTCGCCCTCGGCGGCGCGGGCGTGATCTCGGTGGTATCGCACCTGTGCGGCGTTGATCTGCGAAACGCATGTGAGGCGTGGTTCGCGGGCGACCCGTCGGGGGCACTGCGGCTGTTCCTGCGCACCCTGCCGCTCACCCGCGCCGTGTTCAGCGCACCGTCGCCATCCCCACTCAAGTACGCTCTGTGGCGGATCGGGCAAGGGGTCGGCGGCGTGCGCCTGCCGCTCGTTGAGCTAACTGGGACAGAGGAGCGCGTCGTGGATGCCGCGCTGATTGAGTACGGGATCCCTCTAGTCCCTCCCGCCGTTTGAGGAACAACCGCTCCCGGCCCGCTAACGAATATAGATAGGAGTCACGCGGTTGGCGGTTTCGGATGCCCGGGTCTGTCCGTCCCACCCGCAAGCGGGTACCCGACGTCCAGCGTGGAACGCGTCTAGACAGGCAATCGTCAAAACAAGTTTTGACTGTGCTTGTTTCGCCGATGACGTGGGTTTCAACTCGCGTTTCTTGACGAATCGCGTACTATATTCGGGGCGGGCAGGGAGGATATAGGAGGGGCAAGAAAAGGCCCCGTATCACACGGCCGCGTTCATACGCGGCGAGGCATGAACTTCGTCGAGCGAGTCACGCAGGCAAAATATTCGGCTCAGGCGTGTTACCGACAAGATGCGCTTCACGAGCGGCAGGCAGGCGACAAGGTAGACGCGACCGGTGCGTGGCTGGAGCAACTGCATGGCATTGACGAAGATCCCGACGCCGCCCGAATCCAGATACGTCAGCCTGCTCATGTCGGCGACGAGGTCGGTGCAACTACTATCGCGTAGAGCCTCAATGAGCGCGGTTCGTAGCGGGCCACAGGTATGCAGGTCGAGTTCGCCGCACAGGTTCAGGAGTAACAACGCCCCGTCCCGGTGTATCGTGAATTGCAAACTGAAGCCCGACTGGTCGGCGATCTTGGTGGGACCGACGAAGGCGTCGGCGAATGTTTCGGTGGAAGCTATCATGGGATGGGATACTATTTCTAAGGACACGGGCGTCTTTACATCGGGTCGAAAGTTCGCGATATTGATCATGTTGACAGATTCGCTAGCAAACCATGCCAAGCGTTAGGAGTTAAGCGGTTCGTTAAGAACACGGGTTGCAACCCACGTCATCGGCGAAACAAGCACAGTCAAAACAAGTTTTGACGATTGCCTGTCCAGGCTACTTCGTAGCCGGACGTCAAGTACCCGCTTGCGGGTGGGACGGACAAATCCGGTCATCCGAAACCACCAACCGCGTAACTCCTAACGTTTACTATTCTTTTCTCGTTCCCCGCCGTTTTTATCGTCTGGTATATACCCAAAGTTGGTACTAAGACAAACCCGCGTATAATTTGTTCCCAATAAGAGTACAGACTAACGCGCGACGACGGAACACCCGGTGAGAACTCGACTTATTTGCGTAACTTAAAGAGAAGAAGCGTATACTGGCGACGTGGAGGCAGCTATTGTCGTGGGCATGGGAGATACTGACCTATCTGCTTTGCTCGGGGGGGTGCTGGAACCACTCCCCCCCAAACACAATTTGACGCAGGAATGAGTATACGAGCGATCCGCGCCGTTAGCCCCTCGTCAAGGCGCGACCCGAACGCCGCGCTTCGCCGCCCCCAGGCTGATCCCGCGCACCTCCACGTGACCGGCGTCCCAGCCCAGGGCGCAACCATTCCCCCAGTCCTTCCCCGACACCGCCGCGATCAAAACGCTACGCTCACCCGCCGACAAGCCCCACAACACGCCCGTATTCAGACCGTGCCCCCACGCCGAACCCGACAGCATCAGAAAGAAACGGTCCGCCCCGGACCCCGCCTGGGTCGGGTCGGAATCGTCCACGAGATCCGCCGCGAGCGACTCCGGCACCCCCCCCGCCCCCGCCGCCATATGATACGACCATGACACCTTCGACACCCCCCGCGAAACATTCCCCGCCTGCTCCGACGCCGAGCGCCACGCCTGCTGGATGCGCGGGCGGTACCCGTGCCCCGACAAGTCGCCGAGCACCGCCGCCACCTTCTCGCGAATGAACGGATGACACTGCGTTAGCATCGCCCCGTTCCGCGCCAACAACTCATCGTCCGTCATTCGGTTTTTCTCCTTTTTTCCATAGTCCTACCTAAGGTCCGATCCGCGCCAGATAAAGGCGCGTAGTAATAACCACGTCGCCGAGCACATCATAAAAGATGCCACGGACGCGGTAAGAGACAAGCTCAGCGGCGCCAGGGCTTGAGCGATTTGATGAAGGCAGTTCCGCCATGTCGTCCAGCAAAGCCGGACCACTCGGCGTAAAATAGCCCGCCACTTTGAGCAGATAGGCCGGTTTTAACCAGGTCGCCGTTTCCACTTTGTCAAAGTGCGATGCAGTGTCCGCGAACGGTGCCATCGAAAGCTTTCCTTTGATGAATAAAGAAAGCCCGGTACGATGGTAACCATACGTCGAACCCGTCAAACTGTACGACTTCGCCACCGCCGCCGCGATAGCCAAACCACGAGCCGTAGAAACCCCGACAATTACGCTCAAGAATTAACCCCCGTGGACGCTTCCGGGAACAAACCTGCCGCAGGTTTTTCCGGCAATCCGAGATAATCCCTGATCCAACCCTCGCCAGGCGCGACCACCGCACCCGTAACCATAGCCGATATAAGTTCCCTTCTGACGGCAAGCTCGACGCCGGAAAGGTTCGGGAAAGACAGCACCGGAGCCGCGACGCCAGGACCACAAAGAAGCTCACACAATCGCCCGCAGACCTGGCTCGACACCGCGCCCGCAATATCCGACCGCAACCCCTGCACCCAGTCCGTCAAAACATCCTGTTGCACCACCGCCGAAGCCAGGCTTCCCGTGTTGCCTTGCGTCGTCATATCTTGCCCCAAGATCCCCCGCGCGATCTGCGTGTCGTGATACTCGATAGCCGTCACATACGCCTTAGCCGGTTCCACCCGCCCGCTGTTCAGATCGAAGCCGATCTTCACGGGGTCGGGCACCACTAAAGCCGTTTCGCTTTGCAAAGTGCCAAGCTTCTTCGCCAAATCATCTACCTGCCCTTGCGACCAGGAAAGAGGCACCGATGCAACCGGCGTCGGCACCGCGAACCG
>JAYUUO010000163.1:0-35797 GCA_043754515.1 Armatimonadota bacterium | reverse complement strand
AAGTGCGTGTGCCAAAATACATGACATTTGGGATTCACCCGTCGCCGATGTTTTTCAGAGGAAGCCCCATCAAATAACGGTGGCTCTAAATGTCATGTATTTCAGATTGGGTACTTATTTTCGCAATTGACTAATATGAGAACCAGTCGGTTTTGACTCCAATGAGCTAGTTTCGCTACACCCCTCGGTATAGGTGGGGACTCATGGCTTGTGAAGCGGAGAAGATGGCGAAGGGATTAGAACCAGATAAAGTCGGACTTGCCGGTGGGACCAGGTGGTTTTCAAGATAACTTCCTTCGAAGGGGACGTACCGAACAATTTAGATCCGCAAGCGAATAGAAATAACTGAACTGATTTGAGGTTTGCACTCTCGGTGGTTCGTACGGAAGGGATGAGGAGGGAGAATGACGGGGATCGAACCCGCGACCTTCGGCGCCACAAGCCGACGCTCTAACCGACTGAGCTACACTCTCCGCGAACTACACTCCACTATTATACCCCAACTCGGACACCGCGCAAGAGCCCGGCGGCACAAAAAAACATAAAAATTGGCGGACTTCCTGAAGCGGTGATATACTGGTGGACGTTGCCAGACTTCACGCGGTATTCGCCGCGCGTAAATGGTCGTTTTCGCACCCCGGTTTGCGTTCGACTTCGTTTGTGGCTCGCGTTTCACTCGGAACGCCCGCCCTTCGACCCTTGCACCAATTCATTGGTCTGCCTGAACCGGATAGCCCGTGTCTTTAACACGCACGCGCTTGCAGGTGAATAATTTTTCAGAAAAGTGTGACTGTTTTTGAAGAGTTATTACTACTCGATGTGATCGAAATTACAGTCACGCATCCAAACAATTATTCCGTTTAGGAGACGAATATGTTATTTTCCGAACTCGGCCTTCGCGCCGAACTTTTGCACGCCCTCGATACCGCCGGTTATACCGTCCCGACCCCCGTACAGGAACAGGCTATTCCCGCCATTTTAGCAGGAGGGGATGTCCTCGCCGCCGCGCAAACCGGCACCGGGAAGACCGCCGGCTTTACATTACCGCTATTGCACCTGCTCATGCCGCAGACGGGTAAATCCGCCGCGACGCTCCAGCACAACTCCCGAAACAACCGGCGCACGTCGCGCCACCCGGTGCGCTGCCTGATCCTGACCCCTACCCGCGAACTCGCCATGCAGGTCGAGGCGTCGGTACAGACCTACGGCAAGTTCCTGCCACTGGTGTCTACCGTCGTCTTCGGCGGCGTGGGCATCGGCTCCCAGATGAAGGCGTTGGCGCGGGGAACCGACATCCTTGTGGCGACACCGGGCCGGCTCCTCGATCACGTCGGGCAGGGCACCGTTGATCTAAGCCAAGTCGAAATCCTGGTGCTCGACGAGGCGGACCGGATGCTGGACATGGGGTTCGTACGTGACATCCGCCGCATCGTGCCCCTCATCCCGGAGAAGCGACAGACGCTGATGTTCTCGGCGACCTTCTCGAAAGAGATCAAGGAGCTTGCCGGAGCGTTCCTGCACGAGCCGACCCTGATCGAGATCGCGCGAGAGAATCTGGAGTGCGAACTCGTCGAGCATTCCGTTTACGGGGTCACCACCGAGCAGAAGCGGGAACTGCTACTCCACCTGCTTCACAATGTGGCGCAGGGACAGGCACTGCTTTTCACCCGCACCAAGCACATGGCGGACCGGCTCGACAAGGTGCTTCATCAGCACGGAATCCCGTCGGCGACTATCCACGGCAACCGCTCGCAGGTTCAGCGCACCCGTGCGCTGGCGGACTTCAAGGCGGGCGCGGTCCGGGTGCTCGTGGCGACCGACATCGCCGCGCGCGGCCTTGACATTCACAACCTGCCGTTCGTGGTGAACTACGAGATCCCGAACGTGCCGGAGGATTACGTCCACCGCATCGGGCGCACTGGTCGCGCAGGCAAAACGGGCGAGGCGATCTCGCTGGTCAGCCGCGACGAGCTGAAGTACCTGCGCGACATCGAGAAGCTGATCAACAAGCCCATCGAGCGGCGCACGGTGGACGGCTACCTGTCGCCGCTCCCCGAGCCGGGTGCCACCGGTAGTGCTTCGTACGCGGGTGCCTCCTCGGGCGGCAACGCGCAAGGCGGACGCCCGAACAACGGGCCGCGCCGCGTCGGTCGCCCCTCGACGGCGCGCCCCGGCGGCTACCGCTTCGGACGCTCGTAGTCCGCGGGCGCTTAGCACGGTTTGTGGAGGAAGGTGGCGGCGGGAAATATTTCCCGCCGCCACTTTTTTGGCATATGACGGTTCGCCATTCGCGAACGGGTCAGACCTCGGCGGCGTACATAGAGTTAGGATGACAACAGGAACCGCTAAGAACCGTGTACGCATCGCCGCGCATCAGATAGACCACCCGCACGCCGCGCGCATAGCCCACGCAATCGAAGCCCTTCCTCTGCCTAATGACATTATAGAGATTCGCCTGGAGCTCAACGACGACTGGATCGGTGAGCCGGCTGTATTTCTGTGCGTGGTCGCGAGGGAGGGCATGCCGCACATTGGCAGTTCACTCTGGACCACATTCACCCGCCCGATTGATGAGGCTTTGACAGAAGCTATGCTGCGCTACGGCGGGAACCGCTTTCCTTATATCGCGTTCCGCGCAGCGCAGGATTTCTGGGAGAGAGGCAGGATGAGTCGTGGGAAGGAAAAGGAGATTGCGAAGGAGCGCAAGCCGGGGGAGCGGCGAAGGGGGTGGTGGAAGGCATCCGCCGACACGCTGGCTTTCCCCGACGACACCCTCGTGGGTGCCTTCCATCCGTCCCTCACCGAGATGGAGATACTGGCGCGGATTAACGACCGTCTGGAGCGTGATGCGGAGTTGAACCCGCCTGGACTGACGTCGCTCCATCTCGCCGCCCGGAACGGGTTCGTCCGCGTCGCCGAACGGCTCCTGGAAGTGGGGGCGAACCCGCTCGCGGACCGGCAGGAGCAAAAGAGTCAGCCGTTCCATGAAGCGTTACTCAGCGGGGCGGATAAGACGACGATGCCGGACGCGGCGCGACAGATCGCGGAGATGATGATCCAGCGCGGCGCGGATGTCAACGCCCCTTGCTTTTTGAACCCTCGTATACCGCTCGCCGATGCCGCGCTCCGTGGACAAACAGGCATCATCCGATTCCTACTCGAACACGGGGCAGACCCCAGTATAGGCCACGAATGTGGCGAGACGCCACTTCATTATGCCACTAGCTTCTTGCACTCCCCTCCCGCCGAGAACGGAATACCAGGGATGCGGGTCGCGGAGGTTATAGAACTGCTCGTGGACGCCGGGGCGGACGTGAACGCGCGCGACGGGTCTGGTAACACCCCTCTGATGAATGCCGCGCCCTACCCCGATCATCGAAACGTCACTCGTCTCCTGCTCTCGCGCGGCGCGGATGTGAACGGGGTGGATGCCTCGGGCTACACGCCTCTTGCGAAAGCCGTCATACAAAACGACGTCGCATTCATCGGCGAGTTGCTGACGCACGGTGCCGATCCGCTCGCAGGCACCAAAAATCACTGCGCTGTCGAGTCCGCCGTCTATTGGGGGAAAGATGCCGTGCTCGCCGTGCTACTGGCCGCTGTACCGACAGCCGATCTTCTCCCGTGGAATGAAACGTTGCTCAACGCGGCAGTTCATAAAGATGCCGACGGGTGCGTTCGGCTCCTCGAACCGCACGGCGTGCGACCGGGAGCAACTTTCCCGCGCAACAAAATGACGCCTCTCCACTTGGCGAGTCACTTTGGCGCGGTCAAGGTGCTGGAACTATGTCTTCAATCGGGTGCCGACCCGAACCACGCGGACCGTCTGGGTCGAACACCGCTATATTTGGCGGCGCGGTACGATCGCGCGGAAGCGATAGTGGTATTGTTGCGATTTGGCGCGGACACATCGCTCGCCGCTAAAGACGGGAAGATCCCTCTCGACATAGCCCGCGAGAAGAAAAAGAAACGAGCGGTCGCCGCGTTGCCAGCCGTGCTATAATCGGGACACGGTTGCCGCGCCTTGATAGCTTACTATGTCTAAAGCCTATGATGCGGTCACCAAACGCTTAATAGAGATGCGCCCCGCCGACTGGGTCGAGTCCCTAAAGTTGCCGCCGGGGGAAGTCTCTCTCGTTGACGCCGATCTGTCTACGATCACTTTGTATGCCGACTGCATCATCCGTGTTGACTCGCCTGATCGCTCTTACCTCGTGCATAATGAACTAGAGAGCGGCAAATCAGAGAAATCGCCCTAGGCGATTTTCTTGAGCACGTCGGAGATTCCGCTCCGCCTGTTCCACTACAACGTCGCGGCCCTGTATAAAACCAGGTTGCCGGTCGTCTCCACTGTGTTCCCGCTCCACAAAGGCGCGAACAGTCCCCAGATCACCGGCACGCTCGATGTCGCGGGCGCGGACGGCGTGGCGTACTTTCGTTCCGCTACAACGTTGTGCGTTCAGCAAAATCGGCGGAGCCGATTTGTGCGGTGTGGCAATTGGACGTGGACGAACTACTTGTCGGCGGGTTGTCTACTCTGCCTTTCGCGCCCATTTCGAACGTCCGTCCCTCCGCCGTCGCGCGTGTCATCAAGGAAATGCGAACGCGCATTGAGGCCGAAGCCGATAGCGAAACGGAGGCGGCGGAGCTATGGACGGCGACGGACGTTCTGATGGGCTTGCGGTACAATAAGTCGTTCAAAACACGAATGCTACAGAGGATACGTCGAATGCGGGAATCCATAACATATAAAGAGATTTTAGACGAGGGGCGCGTCGAGGGCGAGCTTCGGGAGGCGAGGCGTATTCTGTTGCGCCAAGGTTTGCGACGGTTGGGCGTTGCATCGCTTACGGTCGTGGCGCGGATAGATGCGATTTCTTCCCTTGAAACAATCGAAGGACTGCTGGATCGGATATTCGATGTCGAGACGTGGGACGACTTGCTGTGCGACATGCCTTGATTGTTGTAGAAGGTTGTCTTGATCGTGCGCGGAACACAGAAGTGACGTAGCCACCGCTCCGCCAGAACAGGAATGAGCGGCACAGCGCAAGGATGCGAAACTGATGACACTCAATACACACATGCAGTTACAGTGGAAGCATTACAGATCATGAGCATACTGGACGACATCTACGCCGTCCCGACCACGGCACCCGGCCCGGCGGGCGCACTCCCACTAACCGCCGATATGCTCCTGAACCGTCCCTCGGGCGACGTTTTCGCTCTGTCGCAGAACGCTGGGATGGGCTGGAACCCGGACGAACTGGATCGGCGCGAGTTCCTGCTACTCTCGACGCAAGGCGGGATGCGAAGACCCGACGGCTCGCCTATCGCGCTCGGCTATCACACCGGACACTGGGAGGTTGGTCTCCTGATGGCCGCGGCGGCGGAGACCGTCACCGAAAACGGCGCGATTCCGTTCGCGGGCTACGTCTCGGACCCGTGCGACGGTCGCTCGCAGGGGACTACGGCGATGATGGACTCGTTGCCGTTCCGCAACGACGCCGCGATCGTGTTGCGCCGCTTGATCCGCTCGCTCCCGAACCGTCGCGGGGTGCTGGGGATCGCGACCTGCGACAAAGGACTGCCGGCTATGATGCTGGCGATAGCGGGTGCGACGCACCTGCCCGGCGTGATCGTCCCCGGCGGCGTGACGCTGCCGCCGACGCGCGGCGAGGACGCGGGCAAGGTGCAGACGCTCGGGGTGCGCTTCGCGCACGGGTTGATTACGCTCCAGGAGGCTGCCGAAGCCGGTTGCCGGGCGTGCGCGACGCCGGGCGGGGGATGTCAGTTCTTCGGCACGGCGGCGACCGCGCAGGCCGTCGGCGAGGCACTCGGATTATCGCTCCCGCACTCCGCTCTGGCACCGTCCGGCACCGCCATATGGCTTCAGATGGCGCGGGACTCGGCGCGGGCGGTGATGGAACTGGATCGGCGCGGGATCACGACGCGTGATGTTCTCACTTCCGCCGCCATCGAGAACGCTATGCTTGTCCACGCGGCCTGCGGCGGCTCGACGAACCTGCTTCTGCACATCCCCGCGATAGCGCACGCGGCGGGGTTGCCGCGCCCCACCGTCTCCGATTGGATACGCGTCAACCGCGCCACGGCTCGGATCGTGGACGTCCTCCCGAACGGCCCGACCGACCACCCGACGGTGCGCCTGTATCTCGCGGGGGGCGTGCCCGAGGTCATGCTCCATTTGCGAAACGCGGGACTGCTCCATCTAGACTGTCTTACCGTGAGTGGCAAAACACTGGGTGAGAATTTAGTAGAGTGGGAATCGTCCGAACGCCGCGTACGTGTTCGGGAACGGTTGCGCGAGGCGGACGGCGTTGACCCCGACCGCGTGATTTTCACCCCAGAGGCGGCGCAGTCGCACGGCCTAACGCCGACACTCATTTTCCCGGTCGGCAACATCTGCCCCGAAGGCTCCGTTATCAAGGCGACCGCGATTGATGCGTCGGCGGTGGACTCCGACAACGTTTACCGCAAAACCGGCACGGCGAAGATATTTACGACGGAGCGCGACGCTATCGCGGCGATCAAGGGAGTTCATCCGTCGGGTCGGAAAGTCGAGGCGGGGGACGTGCTGGTGCTGATCTGTCGCGGGCCGATGGGCGCGGGGATGGAAGAGATATATCAGATCACGTCCGCGCTGAAGTTCCTGCCGTGGGGCAAGTCGGTCGCGGTGATCACGGACGCGCGGTTCTCCGGCGTGTCAACGGGGGCGTGTATCGGCCACGTGGGGCCGGAGGCACTTGCGGGTGGCCCGGTAGGTAAACTGCGCGACGGCGACCGCATCGAGATCGTCGTGGACCGCGACCAACTATACGGATCAGTCAATCTCACCGGCGAAGCGGGCGAAACATTCGGCGCGGAGTGGGGGACGGCGGAACTGGCCCGACGCGGCCCGCGCCCCGACCTCGCGCCCGACCCGGACCTGCCGGATGACACGCGGCTCTGGGCGGCATTGCAGAACGCGAGCGGCGGGACCTGGGGCGGCTGCGTCTACGATGCGGACGCGATCACAGGGCGTCTCCTCGCGGGCACCAGGTGAAAAAAGTCCCCCGACGGAACTCTCCGCCGGGGGACTTTCTCTCGAAGTACGGGATAGGAACCCCGTACCTCTAACCTATTCCGCCTTCGAAATAATGGCGCGTCTGGGTGTGACGGCAGGAACCGCACTCATAACGCACCCGCGTTTCGTCGTCGTTCAGCCGCTCGCGAACTTCTTCGCGGGCGAGTGATCCGCAGTGCCGACAGCGGATGGCACGCGGTATCAGTTGAGTAACCATATAGCGTGCGGGCGAGCCGCTCACCGCCGGTTCCAGGGTCGTCTTCGTACCCACCATATTCAGTCACCTCCATGAGTAATGTCGCGGAAACAGCTCGCTTATCTGCCGTTCCCGCCCAGTCGCTATGACAGTTCTAAGGGTGCGCCGTAATTGGCCTCCTCGGTACGCGACGTAAAACCGTATCAAACGCAAAACACGTCTTTCCCGACTCGTCACCAGCACGGCGCGGCGTCACTGCCACATTAGTATATACCGTGTTCGCGAAGAATAGGTTAAGGATTCCACTCATCCGCGCGAACTTTTTTTCGGCATGCTCGTTATACCCCCGCCCGGACCGATTACGTGAGGCATCGCTCCCGCGCCGCCGCGCCATCGTGTACAATCCGTCATGCGCGTTTCTCGCCTCGAACTTTTCGACTTCCGCAATTATAACCACCTCCGCATCGAGCCGGGTGCCGGGCTGAACGTTTTCGTTGGCAACAACGCGCAGGGAAAGACGAACCTGCTCGAAGCCGTCTGCGCCCTCGCGACCACGAAGTCAGTGCGGGCCGGGCGCGACAACGAGATGGTGCGCTTCGGCGCGGAGGCTTGCCGCATCGTCGCCGAGGTGGTCAAAGATACCGGCAGTGGCGATACGCTCCTCGAAATGGCGATCAACGCCCCCTCTTCCACGGAGCGCGGGGGCGGGGTGGAGCGCAAACTGGTCAAGATCAACCACGGCAAGCAGACCCGGATCGCGGACCTGATCGGGCACTTAAACGCGGTATTCTTTTCGTCACTTGATCTGGACATCGTGCGCGGCGAACCCACGGAGCGGCGTCGCTTTCTAGACTACGAAATCGCGCAGGTGTCGCCGGCCTACCTGATCGCCTACGCGCAGTTCCGCAAAGGACTGGAACAGCGCAACCGCCTCCTGAAAGATATTCGGTTCGGGGCGGTTTCCGCCGACGCGCTGGACGCGTGGACGGAGCAGATCATCCGGCACGGGGCGCGGCTTATGGAGCGTCGCCGCGCGTATATCACCCAGCTCGCGCATCACGCGGACACGGTGCAACGGAGCATCACGGACGGCGCGGAAACGCTGACGGTAGAATACTGTCCGTCGTTCGCGATCCCGGACGGCGCGGTCACCGAAGCCGACATCGCCGAAACATTCCGCCTCGCGCTGTCGGTGGTGCGCAGAGACGAACTCGCGCGCGGTTCCACCTTACTGGGGCCGCAACGTGACGACCTATCGTTTCTGGTGGGCGGCGACGCGGCGTCTGCGACCGACGTCCGGCTCTACGGCTCGCAGGGGCAACAGAGAACCGTCGCGCTCGCCCTGCGCCTCGCCGAGCGTAAATTGCTGGAGGAGATGGTTGGCGAGCCGCCGGTAGTGCTCCTCGACGACGTACTCTCTGACCTGGACGAACGCCGCCGCAAGGAGGTACTCGCCCTGTCACTCACCGGGGGACAGCAAACTTTCCTGACGGTGACAGAAGCGGAGGCTCTGCCGGAAGCGGCGCGGGAGGCGGCGACGATCTGGGAGGTCAGGGCGGGCGTGGTCACGCGTCGCGGGGGATGAACCCACCCTTGTGCGCATACTACATGTGTAGTATAATAACCGCATGATCGCTTCAATCCTGGCAGTGTTGATCGCCTCGCTACCGCCCGTCTCATCCATGCGACGAAAGCCGCTCCCTCCGACGTTTGCCTATTCACCGAGAAGTGACGGCCCCATCGCGCGGTTCACCGTCGATGGGGCCACGGGGCGGCTGACATGCCTGACCGGCACGATGGATACGGGAATCCGACGCCCGTTCGAGCTGACCCTGTCAGCCGACCGCCGATTTCTGTACGCTTGCCGTTCATTCAACAGAACAGCAGACGGCTACAATACGGAGGAACTCGACGACAAGAAGCGTATCAACGCGGCCATAACCAAGCCCACGCCAATAACTGCGTTCGCAATCGCGAGGAGTGGGGCATTGCGCCGCATACAGATGCTGACCGTGCCGGGGCCAGTCGGTCAACTCGAATCGTGTCCAGGCGGTCGGTTCGCGTACGCTCTAACATTCGGCGGCGCGTTTCTATTGAGAGTAAGGAATGATGGGGGGTGGCTCTCGTGAGACGCATAAAAGTTGACTCGGGATTGGAATTAGCCGATATACCGGGAGAGCGTGACAACTGGGGGCTGAAGTTCTCGCCTTCGGGCAGATTCTTGTATGACTTTTCAGGTGATGGTTTTGTGGATCACCGCGAGAACTACCTACGGCGTTACCGTGTCAGTCTTAGAACTGGTAGGCTGGTGCCCGATGGGGTACGCTGGACTAGTCCAGGTGATGACGGGACCGCGATGAGTGTGTCCGCCGATCCGGGCAACGTCTGGTGCGTTGTAAAAAACACCGCGTTCGTGAAAGGTTTTGCAGACGGCCTCTGGGTATGCCGCGTGGATGAAGCAGGGCGGATTCTCTCGCCGGGTTCACGCCTCGCTCTCCATCCCAATTCGGGCTCCGCTGTAGGGCAGACGCTTCTGGTGCATCCGACACTTCCGCTCGTCGTGTATCGCGGTAATGGTGCCGACCCGTACACCATTTGGCGGGTTGGCATCGGGAGGGTAAGGCAGGTGGGTGAGTTCCGCTCCGCATTCTCGGGTGACGGGGAGCGACACATCGCTTCCGATCCGAGCGGGAGGTTTTTCTATGAGACGGCGAAATCCCGCGTGGCTGGAAAAATTACCATAGTCGCCGCGTTCACCTGATGACGGGGGAACGCGGATGCGGCCCGTCTCTGCGCCGTACGATGTCCCTGACGCCGCCGATCTACTGTTCGTCGCGCCACGAACGCGAAAACCATAGGATGCGGCGCGGCGACCAACCATACCAGGAATATTATTTTCCGTCGGAGAGGCTGCGTCCCATGCGAGATAGCCGCGAATTAGGAAACACCCGCCCACAATGAGAAGATCAACGAAGGAGTCAGCCGCAGGCGATTTTGAAGTTACAGTGTTCGGCCTCTGGCACTACGAATACGTGGCGCGGAACGTCGGCCATATCAACGTCGCCGGGGTGGACGAGGCGGGGCGCGGGCCGCTCGCGGGTCCCGTGGTCGCCGCCGCCGTGATTCTGCCGGACGGCTACGACACCGTCGGGATCGCCGATAGCAAGACGCTGAGCGCTAAGAAGCGCGAGACGGCGTTCGCGCGGATCATGGCGGACGCCGGGCGCGGCCACGCGGCGTCCGGCGTCGCGGTGGCGGTGGGCTGGGCGTTCCCGGACGAGATAGATCACATCAATATTCTGCAAGCCACACACTCCGCGATGCGACGCGCGGTAGCCGGGTTGTGCGTGCCGGTCGGAGCGGTGCTCGTGGACGGCTTACCGGTGCGCGACCTGCACCCGTACTGCACGGCAATTGTGAGGGGGGATTCGCTGTCAGCATCCATTGGCGCCGCGTCCATCGTCGCCAAAGTGACGCGCGACCGATACATGATAGAGCAGGACGCGCTGTATTCGGAGTACGGGTTTGCGGGGCACAAGGGCTACGGGGCGGCAACCCATCTCGCCGCGCTCGCCGCGCACGGCCCGTGCCCGATTCACCGTCGGTCGTTCGCCCCGGTCGCGCAAGCCGCGCTCGCGCTGTCTGATGATTAGCCGGATTTCGTCTATCGAGTGGCCCGGCGACCCCATGAGGGGATAATTTTCGCCGCGCACGTTTGGCAAAGCGCGGAAAGCGTGGTATAACTTCCCGTTCCGCGCCGAAACGGTCACCCGTTGGCGCGGATTTGTTTGGCACCCTGCTTCTATTCGGATGGGGCGTCGGAACGAACCTATTTTACTGATCAAACGAAGGATTAAACACGATGCCGCTTCCCAAGCGACGCCATTCCAGTACGCGGCAGGCGAAACGCCGCACTCACTATAAACTTGCCGCGCCCGGCATTGCTACCTGCAAAGAGTGCAACTCGCCGCGCCTGTCGCACCAAATCTGCCCGACCTGCGGGTACTACAACGGTCGCATCTGGTACACACCCAAGGTGAAGGCTGTCGCGGCCGCCGAGTAGCCCGATGACGCGGTCCGGCATTTCCCGTGCCGGACTCGCGCCGTGCTAGGCGGTGTTCACAAACACGAATGTGATGCCGGGTTGATTTTCCGGCTCTAAAAATGCTAAAGTGGCTCCACCCTGTTCGGGAAAAATAAACCTTTGCTCCCTACCCTGATTGCGGAAATTATTTTTCGGAAACGCGAGATTTGCGCTTGAGTCTTCCGCACGACGACACCAACTCAAACCCTGCCGTGCCGGTTCGTGTCGCGGTGGATGCGTTCGGGGGCGATCACGCGCCGACGGAGATAGTGCGCGGCGCGGTGCTGTACGCTAGGCTCGCCGAACAAGGCATTCGTGCGCCCGCCACTATCATTCTCGTCGGCGACCCCGGACGTGTCGCCGCCGAACTCGCCGACGCGCTCGGGGGCGAGCCGATCCCCGCCAGTATCGTCATTCATCCGGCGTCGCG
This sequence comes from Armatimonadota bacterium, assembly GCA_043754515.1. GTDB lineage: Bacteria > Armatimonadota > Armatimonadia > Armatimonadales > Armatimonadaceae > JACMIU01. Next base: position 24,006 of record JAYUUO010000163.1, on the reverse strand, counting down.
CATCATCGCCATGAACGACCACCCTACCGAAGCCCTTAAAAAGCCGGATTCGTCCCTGATGGTCGCCATGTCTCTTGTCAAGCACGGGTTAGCGGACGCGGTGTATTCGGCGGGGAATACCGGCGCGATGCTGGTCGCTTCTATCGCGGTGTTGGAGAAGGTAGAAGGCGTCAAACGTCCCCCGATCGCCGCTTTCCTGCCGACCCAGACCGGGCGCAAATTCGTCCTCGTTGACGCGGGCGCGAATCTTGCCTGCAAGCCGTCCTACCTCCTCCAGTTCGCGGTGCTGGGTTCCTTGTATGCCGAACATGTTTTCGGCTACGCCACGCCCCGTGTTGGCCTGCTCTCGAACGGCGAGGAGGACACTAAGGGTGACGAACTCACCCGCGAGACGAATATGCTGTTTCGCGCCAGGGCGTGCGACTACGGCCTGAACTTCGTGGGAAATGTCGAGGGCTACCGCGCGTTCGCGGGCGAGGCGGATGTGCTGGTCTGCGACGGGTTCGTCGGCAACGTGCTCCTGAAAAGCGTCGAGGGGATGGGTGAGGTCGCTATGAAAGTACTCACGGACGCCATGAAGACGGCGGACGCTTCGGCGTATGCCGCGCTACAAGCCGCGCACGCGATCATCGCGGAAGGCATTGATTACGCCGAAGCGGGTAGCGCGCCGCTTCTCGGTGTTAATGGCGTCTCGATGATCGCGCACGGCCGCTCCGACGCCCGCGCGGTGATGAATGGCATCCGCCAGTCGGTGCTCGCGGCGCAGTCGCCGTATATCAAGCGGGTGCAGGAAGCGTTCGCCGGTTTCGCGAGCCGCGAGGCGGGCAACTAACGTGAAGGGCATTTTGCAGACGGCGACGATCACCGGCATCGGCATGTACGCCCCAGCACGGGTGATGACCAACCAGGAACTCGCGAAGATGGTTGACACCTCGGACGACTGGATCGTCTCGCGCACCGGGATCCGGGAGCGGCATCTGGCGGCACCGGGCGAGGCGACATCGGACCTCGCCGTCAACGCGGCGCGGGACGCGCTCGCTGTCGCGGGGCGGGTAGCGGGAAACCTCGACCTGATTCTGGTCGCGACCTGCACCGGCGACTATGGGTCATTCCCGTCAACAGCGGCGGTGGTGCAGGAGCGGCTCGGGGCGAAGCGGGCCGCCGCGTTCGACATCACTGCGGTCTGCGCGGGGTTCGCCTACGCGCTCGACGTAGCGGCGCAGTACATCGAGACGGGCCGGTACCGGACCGTGCTGGTCATCGGGGCGGAGATCATGAGCCGCGTGGTGAACTGGGAAGACCGGAACACCTGCGTGCTTTTCGGTGACGGGGCGGGCGCGGTGGTCGTAGAGCGCGCGGAAGTCAACTCGGACGCGGGCATTCTGGGGAGCATCCTGGGCACCGACGGTGCCGGCGTACCCCATCTCCTGCTACCGGCGGGCGGGAGCCGCCTACCAATCACCGCCGAGCTACTGGCGCAAAAACAAAACTTAATTTACCAGAACGGCCGCGAGGTCTACCGGTTCGCGGTACATGTCATCGGCGAGGCGGCACTCCAGGCACTAGACGCGGTGGGGTTGACCGCCGCCGATGTTGACCTGTTCGTGCCGCATCAGGCCAACATCCGGATTATCACCGCCGCCGCCGAGCGGATGAATCTTCCGATGGAGAAAGTAGCGGTCAACTTGGATCGTTATGGAAACACGTCCGCCGCGTCCGTGCCGATCGCGTTGTGCGAAGCGTGGCGGGAAGGCCGCGTCAAACCGGGCAACATCGTGGTCACGGTCGGGTTCGGCGCGGGCTTGACCTGGGGCGCGAACGTTATCCGGTGGGGCGACGTTTCGCCGCGAGATTCGCCCGTTGCGCGAGAGGAAAAATCGGATGCCTAAACTTGCCTTTGTATTTCCCGGACAGGGTTCACAGACGGTCGGCATGGGGCGCGACCTGCACGATGGTTTGCTGGTTGCCCGCGACGCTTTCGAGAGGGTGGATGTCGCGACCGGTTTTAGCGTATCGGAACTCTGCTTCGTCGGACCCGAGGAGCGGCTCAAAGAGACCAAGAATACGCAACCCGCCCTGTACGCGGTTTCGGTCGCCGCGCTGGCGGCTTGCCGGGAGGCGGGACTGGTGCCAGGCGCGGTAGCGGGCCATTCTGTCGGTGAGTATGCCGCCTTATATGCCGCCGGATCGTTCGATCTTGAAACTGGGGCGCGATTAGTCGCCGCGCGGGGCGAGGCGATGGCGATTGCCGCGACGCAGTACCCCGGCGCGATGGCGGCTGTTCTGGGGCTGGAGCCGGACGCGGTCGCGCTGGCCTGCGCCGACGTGAATAATGTCGGGGTCGTGGTGCCCGCGAACTTCAACTCGCCGGGGCAGGTGGTGGTCTCCGGCGAGTCGGCGGCGGTCACTGCGGTGTCGGAACTGCTCAAGACGCGCGGCGCGAAGCGGGTGTTGCCGCTCGCGGTATCCGGGGCGTTTCACTCCCCGCTCATGGAGTGGGCGGCGGTGGAGTTGCGCGGCGTTTTCGCAGACGCGACGATACTTGCCCCGACCCTACCGATTATCGCGAACATCTCTGCGGAGTATGAGACCACGCCGGACGAGATCCGTGTGAACCTTTCCGCGCAGGTCGCCGGGCCGGTGCGCTGGACGGAAACGATTCAGCGGCTCGCCGCCGACGGCTTCACGACATTCATCGAGTGCGGCCCGGGCACGGTCCTAGCAGGGCTTATTAAGCGGACCGCGCCGGACGCAGTGACGTATAGTGTCGGCGACATGGCGGGGCTGACGAAAGCGCGGGAGGCACTCGGCATATGAATTTCGATCTCGCCGGGAAAACGGCGATCGTGACCGGGGCGGGGCGCGGGGGACGCGGCATCGGACGGGGTATCGCCGTCGCGCTCGCCGAAGCGGGCGCGGATGTCGTGATCACCGCGCGGTCCAGCATAGCGGACGCGGAGGCGGTCGCGGAGGCGGTGAACGCGCTCGGGTGCAAGGGATACGCGATGGTCTGCGACGTAACGGATGCCGCGTCCGTTGAGGAGATGGTACGAAAATCTCAGGAGCTACTCGGCAGGGTTGATATACTGGTGAACAACGCGGGAATCGCCAAAGACACGCTACTATTGCGTATGGATGAGGCGACTTGGGACACCGTGCTGGACACGAACCTGAAGGGGACGTTTCTTTGTACGCGCGCCGTCGCTAAAATCATGCTGAAACAGAAGTCAGGACGTATCATAAGTATTACCTCGGTGATGGGCGTGATCGGGAATCCGGGTCAGGCGAATTACTCGGCCTCGAAAGCGGGTATCATCGGGTTTACGCGCACGGTTGCCCGCGAACTCGGTTCGCGGGGGATCACGGTAAACGCAGTCGCGCCGGGGTTCATCGAGACGCAAATGACCGACGCGTTTTCAGACGATATCCGCGATGGCATACTTAAAAAAATCCCTGTCGCGCGGCTAGGGACCCCCGAAGATGTCGGGGCAACGGTACGATTTCTCGCGTCCGATGCGGCGAGTTACATCACCGGGCAGGTACTGACCGTGGATGGCGGGATGACGGTTTGAGTTATTCAATACTAAACAGGAGTGGACAGCAAAGCTATGGCTTCAACGTTTGAACGGGTTAAAAAAGTAGTTGTTAAACAACTAGAGGTGAGCGAAGACCAGATTACGGAAACGGCATCGTTCGTGGACGATCTGGGCGCGGATTCGCTGGATGTCGTGGAATTGGTCATGGGCCTTGAAGAAGAGTTCGACATCGAGATCCCCGACGAGGATGCGGAGAAGATCGCCACCGTCGGTAACGCGGTGGAGTACATTGACAGTAAGACGGCGGGATAGTAGCTGTCGGACTGTGAGTGATCGGGGTCGGGGGAGACGCTCAATACGGCCTCCCTTAGGCTCCCCACGCCTCGCGGTCTGACATCCAAACATCTAACACTATGAGTAGCAACAGCAACAGGCGGGTCGTTGTAACTGGCGTAGGCGCGGTCACCCCGGTGGGCATTGGCAAAGATCCGTATTGGGACGCCCTCGCATCCGGAAGGTCAGGCGTCGCCGGGATAACTCTGTTCGACCCCACGGGCTTCGATATCCGGATCGCGGGCGAGGTGAAGGACTTCGACGCGGGTAGTTTTATGGACCGCAAAGATGCCAAGCGTGCCGACCGGTTCACCCAGTTCGCTATCGCGGCGGCGCGAGAGGCGGTTGAGGATTCGGGGCTGGTGATTAACAGCGCGAACGCGACGCGCGTTGGCGTGCTGATAGGCTCGGGCATCGGCGGACTCGCGACGCTCGAGGAGCAGATCCGCATCCTAATCGAGAAGGGTCCTAACCGTGTCTCGCCATTCCTTATCCCTATGATGATTGTCAATATGGCGAGCGGTATGGTTTCCATTTTAACCGGGGCGAAAGGCCCCAATTCCGCCGTGGCGACCGCCTGCGCGACCGGTGCGCACGCTATCGGTGACAGCCTTGAAATTATCCGGCGCGGCGATGCCGACGTGATGATCGTCGGCGGATCCGAGGCGGCGGTGACGCCGGTGTCCATAGCGGGCTTCGGCAACATGAAGGCGATGGCGTCGAAGTTCAACGACTGCCCGGAGAAGGCGTCGCGGCCGTTCGACGCCGGGCGCGAGGGATTCGTGATCGGCGAGGGTGCTGGTGTCCTCATTCTTGAGACGCTGGAATCCGCCGAGCGGCGGGGCGCGAGGCAGATATACGCGGAACTTGTCGGCTACGGCATGAGCGGCGACGCGTACCACATGTCCGCGCCCGCCCCGGAAGGCGAGGGCGTCGCGCGCGCGATCCAGGCATGTCTTCGGAACGCTGGACTGAAACCGGAGCAAGTGGAGTACGTCAATGCTCATGCGACTAGTACGCCGATAGGAGACCCATCCGAGACCGGCGCGCTCCGCTCGGTGTTCGGCGACCACTTCAAAAATATCCCGGTGTCCGCGACCAAGTCAATGACCGGACACTTGCTCGGTGGTGCCGGTGGTATCGAGGCTATCGCTACGGTGCTCGCGATTCAAAATGAACTGCTACCACCGACCATTAACTACGACACGCCCGACCCCCACTGCGAGGTAGACTGCATTCCGAACGTGGCTCGCAAGCAAAAAGTGGATGTCGCGCTGTCGAACAACTTCGGATTCGGCGGGCACAACGCAGTCGTCGCGTTCCGCCGCTATCACTAAGTTGCTGATATGCGCGGAGAGGGCGGGGATGTGCACCGTTTTTTGCTCGCATTCCGGGTCGTCCACGGGCGATGGGATAGAATGTGACTGGAGAACTGTTCGCTATGCCCTCGCCATTTCCAGGATTCGCCCCGTTCATCGAGAGCCAGATTCCCTGGTCCGACATCACAGGAAGCAGGCGCAGTTTCTCGATAGCTCCGTACATTTTGTGGAGATTGACCTGTTACGTGGGGGAACGCATACCGTTTTCGTTCCCGAAGCCGAGATCGCCGCGTTCGGCAGGTGGGACTACCTCGTCACGCTCCGTGACAGGGATTTGCCTGCGGACTGGAACGTCTAGCGGATCGGCTTACGGAACGTATTGCCCGTTTTCGCGTTACCGCTCACGCCGGATGTCGCGCCGGTAGCCCTTGACTTACAGGAGGCTTGCGACCGTTGCTACGGCGCGAGTCGCTGGCACAAATCCTCGACTACTCCGCCCCGTTGAACCCACCGTTGACTCCAAACGATGCCACTTGGATGGATGAGATTCTCGGGCGGCTACAGAACCCTCTAAATTGCGGCTATAATAGCCTCATGCATGTATTATTCATAGGGGGAACTGGCCTCATCTCGACCGCCACGGCGCGGCAACTGATCGCGGCCGGTCATCAAGTGACTTGCTTCAACCGGGGCAAGTCGGAGTCGCGACTGCCGGAAGGCTCTTACGACGTCATCATCGGCGACCGCAAAGACTATTTAGCGTTCGAGAAGACGTTCGCGGATGAGACATTCGATGTCGTCGTAGACATGGTCGCGTTCTCGCCGGACGACACCGCGTCCGCGATCCGCGCCTTTAGCGGGCGGTGCGGGCAATTTATCCACTGCTCTACGGTCTGTGTCTATAGCGGGCCGCCGACTCTGATCCCGACGCCGGAGTACGAGCCTTTCCACAGCATCGGCGGCTATGGCAAGAACAAAGCGAAGTGCGAGGAGCTACTTTTCGCCGCGCATAATGCCAGTGGCTTCCCCGCTACTATCCTACGCCCATCACACTCCTACGGCGAGGGCGGGCAGGTGATCCGCTCCTGGGGCAACTCCGACACGTTCCTCGACAGGTTACGCAAGAACAAGCCGCTGGTGGTGCATGGTGACGGCACCTCGCTTTGGGCGTCTTGTCATGTGGATGATGTGGGGCGTGGCTTTATCGCAACGATGGGCGTGGATGTTTGCAAGGGGCAAGCCTACAACATCACCGCCGACGAATACTTCACGTGGAATACCTACACCGCGACATGCGCGGAGGCGGCGGGCGGCACTTTTGACGCGTGCTATATCCCGACTGACATCCTGACCGAGATTGCGCCGAAATACAGCGGCGGCTTGAAAGAGATATTCGCGCACACCTCGATCTTCGACAACGCCAAGATCAAGCGGGACACCGCGAACGGCCCCGCGCCCTACACAGGGCAGGCGATCCCGTTCCGCGAAGGCGTCGCCCGAAATATTGCGTGGCTTGATGAAACCGGAAAGATCGGCGACTCGAGTAGCGGCGACTTCGGTGCGTACGAGGATGGTCTGATAGCGGCGTGGCGTTCCGGTGTGCGTGGCCCGCTACCCCAATCGCGTTAATCCTTCACTCCAAGAAAAGGGAGCGGGCGGTGACAGTTATCTCATAACCCGCGGTAGAAAAATTCGGGGCAGGTCACGTGCAATGTGGGACGTGGCAGGATCCTTAATACGGACTTAACAAGCCGCAGTTATAATATCCCATTCGCCGTGCCCGAAAGGATCGCCCATGCTCCCCCCTATTCCCACCCTACCCGCGAGATGCGGGGCAACCTGTTCGATAGCGGTGCGGACGTGGTGGGGAATCGGTTGTTCAAAGCCGGGAACCGGCACCAGGGGCGGACGAGCTGTTTGCTGTTCGACGGCCATGCGAAGGCACTCGATCCAGGCACTATTCAGGCGAGCAAGGATCTGACCGGATGCGCCCTGATCTACAAATACTCCGTACCCGGAGCCATGACATACAACGAACCGAGTACGCAAAGCGCGAATCCGAACGAGCCGAACATATGCGACCCCGTGAACTCCTCACATTTCGTGTATTAGTACGCACACCGCGCAAAACTCGACCGGTTCGCCGCAACCATTCCCTACTCTACGGGTCAGAAGTCGGTGGGAACATTGATCCTGCCGGCACCGCGCGGGTGCCTATAAAACTGTAGAGGAACGAAAGTAATGAACGAGACGCCCACCACCTGGACACGTTTGGTATCCTTGGTCAAAGGAGAAGTGTCCGCGAACACACTCGAAGCGTACCGCCGTGCCAGCCTTTCAGTTCTCGAACTGCTCGATCAGGCCGAGGCGGAGCGGAACGCCGCCGCCGCCGACGGATTGAATGCCTGGACGATGCCTACCGCGAAACAGGCGGAACTCGCCTGTACCTGGAACGCGTTCGTGTTGCAGACCCTCGGCAACGCGTTTCTGGACGCCGACTACCAGGATGATCCGGCGACCGTCGGATTCGTACCGGCTATCACAGCGGATCAGGTGCTCCGTTTCTATGCGCCGGTGGAGGAGTGGCTGACGCGGGCGCAACAGGCACACGCCGACGCCCACTACAACCTCGATATACCCCTCCCAGCGGAACTACCCGCCTGGAGCGAGGTGGAGCCGTGTCCAAACTCACACCTCCACGGCATGCTGAACGCGATGAAGGCGATACGGGATCACGCGCAAGCCGCGATGACGGTTCTCGAAGCCGCGCGTGACCTTTCGGAGGCACGGGAGGCGGAACGCGGCACCCTGCGCGGCATTTATGCGGCGGCATGCTCGAAGGCACGCTATGCAGATGACATGCACCGGCAGAACCCGAGTCGCGAGGTACATGAGCGGATCGAGGAGCATCTTAAAGTCGCCATCTCGCAGTTCTATCGGCTGGGGCAATTGGCGGCTGTGCCCGCGCTCGTGACGCGCGTCCAACCGATTGCGTCCGTTACTGTCACCCCGCGACGGCTACCGGCACCTGGAGAAACTGGATTCGACCCGTGGTGCCTGACCGACCCGGAGGCGCGTCGGACATATGCGCGTGACCCCAAGGCGCGCCTGGCACTTGACACGCAATGGGAGCTCGACTCGGCTCCCGCTAAGACTCTTACCATCCAGTCGGAAATTACGGAAGCTTATACGCGCGGTGATATCCAGTACGCGAAGAAGAAGAGCGGCGAACCCCTGGGCTACTTCTTCTGTACGCCGTGGGGCAGTATCTATACTGTGGTTCGCCCGGTGACGCTCGGCGGGGTACGGCTCTCGTCACTACAACAGTTCGTGTTCGACGTGACAGCGGAAGGGTTCCATCGCGGGGTTCCGTTCCGCCGACATATTAAGGTTGGGAACTTCCAACCCACAAACCAGTTCGAGTACGGCGACCCGTATGAGGCTCCCGACCACTAACGGGAACCCGATGGCGGCGGGCGGCGTAACCTCGCAGGGGGAAATGATGCCATTATCAGGAGACACCGGGCGATTTTCGCTCCAGCACCTAACCCGCCCGCCGCGCATCGAGCCGACGGGCGGGATAAAGCCGCCGCTCCTTCTACTCGCCCACGGCGTGGGGAGCCATGAGCGGGATCTTTTCGGGTTGGCGGATGAGCTAGACGAAAGGTTCTTCGTGGCGTCGGTCCGTGCCCCGCTGACCCACGGGCAAGGCTTCGGCTGGTATCCGGTCGAGTTCACGCCCGACGGGCTCGTGGCCGACGAGATGTACGCGGGGACGAGCCGCGACTTGTTGCGGACGTTCATCGCCGAGGCGACAACCGCCTACGATCTCGATGCGAGCAGGGTATACCTCGCCGGGTTCTCTCAGGGGGCGATCATGAGCCTGTATCTCGCGCTCCATGCGCCGGAAGTTGTGGCGGGGGTCGTCGCCATGAGCGGACGGCTGATTGGCGCGACGCTCGCGGAGCGGGCCGACGACGCGCGCCTGGCGGGGTTGCCCGTTCTCGCGGTACATGGCCTTCATGATCGGGTGCTACCGATCACGGAAGGGCGGCGTATCCAGATGGAACTGTCCCGCTTGCCGCTCGACTTCGCCTACCAGGAATACCCGATGGGGCACGAGGTGACGCGGGAGAGTCTGGCACGGGTCGCCTCGTTTCTCACCGGGAGGCTCAACGCGGCACAATATCGCCGGGGTGCGGAAGGAGAAATGAACCCCTAGGTGGAATGGTACGTCAACACTGACGTCCCGCGTTCACTTTTGCGCGGTACCCCATTCGCTTTCAAGGAGTTTTCATTCCGATGCCTAAATTTCGTTTCGATACCCGATCCGCGCTCGGCGGATTGACCGCCGTCGCTGCCGTATGCGTCGCCGCCGTCGCCCTCGTCGGCAAGCCGCAGTCGGCGCAGGCTTTCCCCGCTTACTCCAAAAAAGAGGAGGTGAAGTGTGGCTACTGCCACCTAAACGCGGCGGGGGGCGGCACGCGCAACTACCGGGGTAAGTATTACAAGCGTAACAGCCTTTCGTTCGCTAGTTTCGATGACGTCGCGGAGGCGAAGACAGCGGGTGTCGAGGTCGCCCCGCTCGCAGACGCTAAGCCGAGGTCGCTGACGCCGCCCGCGGGAGTAACTCCCGCCGTTGTGACACCCCCGGTCGCCGCCTCTCCGTCCCCGGTCGCATCGCCCGCGCCCGAGGCGAAAAAGACAACCGTCGCTGAGTTGCGTAAGAAGTCGAACGCCGCGACACTCGCGCTGAAAAAGACACCGAATAGTGCGGCCGCCAAGAAATCTTATAGCGCGTCGCTGACCGCGCTCGCGCGCGCGATCATGGACGACGCGACGATCCCGCCCGCTAAAAAATACCCGGAAGCCTTACGCCTGTCGCGTCGCGCGGTCAAGTTTGACCCGTCCAACCAGGAAGCCGCTACGGACGTCAAGCGTATCTCCGATGTCTACGAGCAGATGGGAAAGCCGATTCCCTAAGCGGAGGTTATCACCGTGGCACTGCGTAAAATCTCCGTGCCGCGCTGGTATCCGGGGCGGACGACCGCGAGGATGACATACCGGTCCATGCCGGGCGGTGCGGGGCGAGTTTCCACCGCCTCGTGTAATCGCCCGTCGAAAGGAGTACCGGGGGTCGCCGGAATCCGCGCGACGCCTACGGTAGCAAGGCGGCGTAGCCCATCCCGCCGCGCCCCGGCAAGGGCATCGGATAGCCCCGCATCCCCACGGGTAGCCGCAGTCTCCGCCGCGAAGTCCAGAGCGTCCATGAGCGGCAGGGCGACTTCGCGAAGCACCCGGCGCGTTTCTTCGCCCGCGTCGTCCGCCGCGCTCCGCGCCACCACCGCTTCCTGACGCGCGCCCTCCTGATCTTTGACACGAGATTCCATGGCTTCCACTGCGGCGGTTAACCGCAGAATCAAACGTCCCTGACGTGCGATAACCGCCAGAGGCCCCTCGTTTTTCGAGTCGGTAGATTCCTCGCCCTCGACCTGTAGCCGCTCGGGGAGTGCCGCTATCCGTTCGCGGATCGTTTGTAAGTCCAGCAGCAGATCGTTCACGGTAGTTGGGTGGTGGCGGGGTATGTGGGCAGCCCCGGCGATCTACGCGTCCGGCGCGAGGCGATCTTAACCATGTCCGCGTAGCGCATCCCGTCTGCCCCGCTTCCCTTCACTAGGTGAACGGTCACCGCCGCGCCATTCAGATACTGCCACGGTAGCAACGCACGTCCTTGCTCGAACAACGCCCCCGTCGGCAGTAAAAAGCGTCGCGCGGCACCATCCTCACGCCGCAGGGTAACAGTCGCACCGGATCGCTCATCCCCCTGAACGCCGGAAACGGTGCCGCTCCACGAGGAAAGCGTATCCCGGTAAGCCCAGGCGACCTCTTCCGCCGTGCCACCAACGATGGACGCCTGCAAATCGCCCCCGGGTAATCGGCGCGGCTTGACGGCTACCGACGCCCCGACCGGGAACGAGGCGATGCTCGCGTAGGCGTCATTTTTAATAACAAGTGTTCGTTCACCGATCCGGAAGTTTGTAGTCATCCCATCCCCGCGTCGCACCGACAGCTGTGTCGCCGTAAACGTCTCCACGGTGCCGACGCACGTGGTTTTGCCGTCCTGCTCTCGCTCGGTATAGGACGCGGCGTCGTACAGGTCACGTAGGATCACTACCGGCTCCGGGGTTGTACGCCACGTCAGGCGGGCTATCACCTGCTCTCCGGGGGCGAAATCCGCTAGAGTAGCCGCGCGGTTATTCTTACGTGGCTGGCAGACGGTATCCTGCACCGCGACTACGATTTCGGGCGTGGATGACGGTGTCCCGTCTGGAGTCAGCCGCAGATGCACGTTTCGCCCGGTGGCGTCAACGGACTCCACGACAGCCGCCACAGTGAGTGTAGTGGTGCGCGTGCTCCTCGTCCCGGTCGCCGCGCGGGTGCCCCGCGCCGTGACGCGCGGTCGGCGCGTGACGGCATGTTGCCGCCGGGTACGCGGCACCCCGGTGATAATCCGCGTCGAGTTGGTTGTTAGCACCTGACCGTGCGCGACCCCGATCAAAGTCGTCGCGCACAATGTCCAAATAAGCCCTACGATAGATTTCATTGCTTCTCGTTTTCCTTCTCTTGTAATAACGAGAATGAGGGCGCGCATCTGACAGGGTATTTTCGCGAAACCCGAAATACTTTAAAACCGGATCGTTTTATTTACCTCTAGCGGTAGGCGCTGGCCGAACGCGAAGTCGAACCCGAACAGCCCGAAGCCGCCCGTAATGCCAGTATTGGAAGAGAACCCGGCACGAAGCGCGAGCGGCTTGCCGATCTTCTGCTCGACCCCAAGCCGTAGGTCTATCGGGCGTGTCGCGCCGGAAAGATCCATCAGGTCGGCGGCGACGGTAAGTCCGCCTGTTTCCAGGGCCGCTCCCAGTGACACCGTAGTCTGCAACAGGTTGAAGTCTTCGCCGTCCGACACGCGCCCTTGATACTGGAGCAGTCCAATATTATTCGCTTGGTACTTCGTGCTCGGTTTGACGATATTGTCGAAGACCACCGCCGCGCTGACGCCCTTTCCGGCGCGGGGGGTGAACAGGAAGCCGAGGTCGGCGGCGACACCGGTATTTTTGAGGTAGTCTTTGCCGTTCAACTCGGCACCGCGAACGGGGTCGGCGTTCCCGAGCACGATGTTCTGATTGAGGAAATAGCGCGTGTAATATGTCTGCAATACCCGCGCGCGTACGCCGACCGCCGCGTCATAGCCCTTTTTATCGTCGTCCTTCGCCGCGTTTTTGGCCTGCGCGTCCGCTGCCTGGGCGTCATCCTTATGAACCAACTTGCCGTGCATCGGTATTTTTATCGCGTAGGCGATCGAGGGTAATGTTATATAACCGGCGGCGAGTACGTCCGCCTGGGCACCGGAGGGGAGCCTCGTCAGATCCGCGCCCGCTTTCGCCCAATTTGTCAGGGTGGCATTCGGCAGAAGGCGCGACTTCCCGACGCCCTGCACGAGTAACTCAAAAGAGCCGACGCGGAACCCGAGGCTCGTGTTCAGTCCAAACACACTGTCTTCGGTGCCATAGCGGCGGATAAGGTCTGTGGTGTCGGAGAGTTTCGCGCCGCTGAACAGGTACGAGTATGCTTTGGTGATCGAGATCGCGCCGTCAGCGCGGAAACTGAATGAAGGGGCGTAGATGGCGTATCCCTTAGGCGTGGACGCGAGCGCGGCGGGGTTGTATCGCCGCTCGTAAGTGCCCTGATTGCGCGTCGCGGCGAGGCCCGCGCCTCCCATCGCGAATATACGCGCATCCGCGCCGAACGTATAATCGTAGTCGTCGGCGTGGGCGACAATGGCCAGACAAAGAACCGTGGCTGTGAATAAAAATGTGCGGATTAGGATCGGAACAGGTGAACGCATGTTTTAGTGAATCGAGTGCGTGGTGTATGATCATCCCGAGGCACGCACTCCCTTCCACACGGTTATTTCACCAGGCGAGCCGCGTTCTCCTTCCGCAGTTCGCGCTTCATGGCGGGAAGAGTTTCCTCGCTTGCCAGCGTCTCGCTTAGAACTCGCATGAACCGCGATAAAGCGTTAGAGGGCACGCGGCCTTTTTTGAGCAACACACCAGTCGGACGCTGGATAGTCACCCCTTCCAACGGCCGCACGATCAGGGTGCCGTCGCGCACTTCGCGGAGCACGGTTGACTCGGGCACCAGTGAGATGCCCTGCCCTATCTCGACCACTCGCTTCACGGTCTCGATGTTGTCGAACTCGTGGACTATCTCCACGGACGCGCCCGCCTCTTTGAGCGCGTTGTCTATCAGACCGCGCGTCGGGATATCGTGGTCAAAGGCGACGAAAGGCATGCCGTCTAGTTCGATCAGCGGCACCGACTCCCGCCCGGCAAGCGGGTGATCCGGCGGCAGAATCAGCACCAGCGTCTCCATGTGCAGGGGGACGACCTCGACCTGTGGCATCACTTTGGGACAGGCAACGATTCCGCAGTCAATCGTGCCCGCGAGGAGCGACTCGTAGATCCGGTTCGTGCGCAGATACTCGACGTGCAAGTTAACCTGGGGGAACTCGGCGAGGTACTGCGATATGGCGGGTGTCAGGGCGTGCAACCCGATGCTGTAAACGGTGGCGACCCGGAGCGACCCGGAAACCGCGCCGGAAAGTTCCGCCATCTCCCGCTTGAGTTCGTCGGCGCGGGCGAGCAGTTCCCGAGCACCCGCCAGAAGGCGTATACCGGCCTCGGTGAAGTGGGCACCGGGGCGGCCTTTCCCGCGCTCGACCAGCACATAACCGAACTCCTGTTCGAGTGAGCGGATGCGTTGGGAAACGGCGGATTGCGACATGTAGGAGCGTTCGGCGGTCTTGCTGAACGAGTGTGTGTCGGCGAGGTCAACAAAAAGGCGGAGAGATTCGAGATCCATGGCATTTTTAGTGTACCACGGTTACCCCTCAGCTCAGTCTACCGACAGCATCGCTTCCACGAAGATCGCCGGGTCGAAGTGAAGCAGGTCCTCGATTCCTTCGCCGACGCCTACCAGTTTGATCGGGACGCCGAGTTGCTCCCGGAGCGAGATTACGATGCCACCCCGCGCCGTGCCATCCAGTTTCGACAGCGCGATCCCGGTGACGGGCACCGTCCGCATAAACTCCTTCGCCTGGTTGATCGCGTTCTGCCCGGTCGTCGCATCCAGGGTGAGTAGCACCTCATCCGGCTTGCGCCCGAGCTCCCGTTCGCACACGCGCGCGATCTTCTTTAACTCCTCCATCAGGTTCGCCTTGTTGTGAAGTCTGCCGGCGGTATCTACGAGAATCAGGTCGGTGCCGTTGTTCTTCGCCTTCGAGATCGCGTCGAACACCACGGCGGCGGGGTCGGCCCGCTCCAACTGCCGTACGAAATCGGCACCGGCGCGATTCGCCCAGATCTCGAGCTGCTCGGCGGCGGCGGCGCGGAACGTGTCCCCGGCGGCGAGCAACACCTTCTTACCGGCCTGCACCTGCTGGTAAGCGAGTTTGCCTAGAGTCGTGGTTTTGCCGACGCCGTTTACGCCCACCATCAGATACAGCGATGGGGCGTTCGGGGCGAAATGTAGGTTCGTGTCACCCGCGCTACCTAAGGCAGAGACAAGCGCGTGCGTCAACCCCTCGCGCACGTGCTTCGCCTCGACGAGACGGTTGTCGCGCACATACTGCCGCAACTGGTCCAGCACCTTGTCGGCGGTGCGTACGGAAAGGTCGGCGGCGAGCAGGGCTTCCTCGAACTGGTCGAACAGCTCGTCGTCAATGCGCCCGCGCCCGGTGATCATGGCGTCGAGACTCTGAAAAACGTTCTTGAAAATGCCGGGTTTTAGCATGGTGGTTCGCGCTTAGTATACCACCGGCGGAAAAGTTGCCGACCGGCCCACGGCGGCGGAATCACGGCGCGGGGTTCGCCTGGCTCGGTGAAGTAGTCACGGATGTCGGCTCCGGCAGACCTAATAACCTACGCCAATAGACGCCCTGGAACGAGACGTCGGGGAACTGCGCCTTCTCGCGCAGGAGACGATCCCGCTCACGCTCGAACTCGGCGGCTTCCTGCTCCCATCGCGCGATCTCGGCGGTGGTGTTCTGCGGCCGGTTTGTCGCGCCGGAGTGACGATACTCATCGGCGGCACGCATTTCGAGTTCCCGGCACCACTGCGTCAACGCCGCGAACTCGTAGGGGGGGATCTCGGGTATCGCGGCACGACCCTGTAGATGGAGCGCGGTGGTGACGCCTTCACCGCGGAGCGTTTTTACCGTGGTCAGCGTGATCCCGGGTATCTGTAGCACCTCGCTAATGCGCGTCTTATCGAGGCGATCCGTGATGTAGTCCGCGAGTGACCCGAACGCGCCCGCCGCGCTCGCACCCATCCCGGAAGCCTGCCTCCGCGCCGCGATCTTCTCCCGCCGCTCGTTCATCAGCCGCTCCATCTTAGCGATCTCCGTCTCGAGTTCGTCATAGATCTTTTTGCGGGGCCAGTTCGCGTAGCCGAGACTACCAAGATTGAATACCCAGAAAAACACGTAGAAGGGGAACGAGTGGCCATGCCCGAAGAGCGACATCACCAGCAGTGCCGTGAATGACGCTAGAACAAGCAGCCCGGCGCGCGACATCATGAAATGCTTTCGCTCCGCGGTCAGGGTCTCGTCGCGGTACACCCGTTCGATGAAGGCCCATGTCTCCACCGGCTTGTACATCTGAGCCAGCCCCGCGCCGCCCATAACGGCGGGCGTGTGACTCGCGAACCATTTCGCGGCGGAGGCGGACGACGTCCGCGCGACGAGCGCGGGATCGGGCAGTGCTACCGCCGGCCCCGCCTGCCACCACTTCGCCCCCTTCGCCTGCTCAACGATGGTCGTCAGCACGCCGGGTTGCTGCGCCGCCGTCGTCAGAACCGTCGCTGTGCTGGGGAGGCTGTCCCAATCGCTCGCGGCGTTGCTCACAATCATCGCGCCCGACTCGACCGCTGGCTCCGCCACCGCGTCAGGCGCGTCACGGCACGCGTCCTCGAGCCGTGTTAGCGAGTCGGCGAGCAACCCGTCTTCGCGGGCTTCGGCGATCTCGCGCAGGGCGCGGAATACTGGCGACACGGATGGCTCCTGCAAATCAATCTTCTTGAACAGGAGCGACTCGCCGTCCGAGAAGCGGCTCCAGAGGGTCGGATCATGGGCCAGCCCGAGAAGCGCGGATTGCATCACGAGGCAGGCGAACCGGTCCATGCCGGGTCCGAAGTCAATCGGGGTACGTGCTGGGTGCTGATAGTTCGGGTGTCCTAGTTCGTCCGCGACAAGACCGGCGAACTCCGGCACGAACATCCCGTCGTAATCCACAAGCGTGACGTGCTTACCGCTTTTAGACACCAGCAGGTTGTCGTGTTGCCAGTCGCCGTGCGCAATTCCGGCGTCCTCCAGCCGCTTGAGGAGCGACGACAGGCTCCCCGCGAGCATGCGCAGGGCATCGGGGTCGTGCAGATTACGGTCGGTGAACTTCCCCAGTGTTTCGCCGCTCGCCCAGCGCATCGCCACGATGGGGTACCACTCCGAGCCGACGCGGACCCCCTGCCCAAAGTATTTGAAGGGCACGAAAACATCGCCAAGTTCGGAGACGCGCGCGGCGATCAGACGGTAACGGTCGGTGCGCGGGATTACTTCATCCTGCGGCGGGGACGTGAAGCAACGAACCGCCCATTGGAAACCTTCGGTGTCAGCGACGCGAAACACGACCGCGAATCGCCCCGAATAGGCGACCGGCAACCCGCGCCGGTCTTGCGACACCGCCCCGCCGCGTAGTTCGGGAGGGGCGAGCGAGGCTTGCGGGTTTTGGATTGCCTCCCGGTATGCCACGGCGTCGGGCCAATGGAGTGACGGGGCGGCGAGAACAGGAGGCGTTCGGACTCCGACCCCGCTTGGCGGAGTGCCGACGGTGCCCTGGCCGTTCTGCGTATACCACGTGGAGCGGGGCGGGGGGGTCTGCGTTACGGCTGGCTGGACTTGGATCTTCATATATCAAAGGCAAAGTAGCACGGCGCATTCGGGGAGCGCGGGACGCCTTTATTATACGACACGCGACGTGCAAATGGTTGCGTACGCACGCCACTGTGTTTCGGAGGCGGAACGCGGTAGCATAACGGTCACGATGAACATTCTTCCCCATGAAACGATGATTATACGTCCTATTGGTAACGGCGACGAAGCGGCATGGCGCGAGATGTGGGCGGCATATTGCGCATTCTACGCTCAGTCACTTCCGGAGAACGTCACGGCGAATGTCTGGGAGCGAATCCGGGGCGTGGACAGTGCAACAAACTCCTTGATCGCAACGAGCGAGCAGGGAACCGCGCTCGGATTCGCGAACTATATCCTGCATCCGCACACGTGGAGCGACAAAGAGATCTGTTGTCTGGAAGACTTGTACGTACGCCCCGAGGCACGCGGCGCGGGCGTCGGACACGCGCTGATTACGTACCTGATCGAGACGGGCAAGTCCGAAGGGTGGGGGCGGGTCTACTGGCACACGCAGACGGGTAACGCTCCCGCGCGACGGCTTTACGACCGCTTCAATCCAGCCGACGATTTCGTGCGCTACACACTCTTGCTATGACCGAACAACGCAATCGAACCTCGTTGCCGATGGTTCGCCCCGTCCGAGAAGGCGATCAGTCCTCGTGGTGCGAAATGTGCGCGTTGTTCTACAGGGACGCGGTTCCAGACCGCGCCGAAGCGGTTTGGGACCAAGTCAGCGACGGGAATGCTTCCACCGGTTCGCTCGTGGCAGAAGACGCTCCCGGCAACTTGCTCGGGTTTGCGAACTACATCCTGCACCCGAAACTGCGGCTCGGGAAGCAGGTGGTCTACCTTGAGGATCTGTTCGTTCGCGAGCAGTCTCGCGGGGAAGGGGTTGGCTTCGCCCTTATTAGCCACCTCGTGGCACTGGCTGAAGAGAACGGGTGGGCGCGTGTCTACTGGCACACGCGTCCGGGGAATGTCGCGGCGCAACGCTTGTACAACCGTTTCTCCGACCCGGACGACGCCATTCGCTATGTGATCGCTGTGGGGTAGCGGGCAATCAATGAGGCGACAATAGCGGCGGCTGAGGCAAAGTATTTTTCAAGAAAGAGGCACTCTATGGTACAAAGCGATGATGCACCCGAAGGCGACATAGTGATCCTTTTCGATGAAGAACACCCCGAACTCGGCGCGCCGACGGCGGGCCCAGCTGAGATACAGGCGGCCGAGGCCGCCCTAGGCGTCCGTCTACCTGACGCCTACAAAGAACTCGTTCAAAGGCGGAACGGCGGCTTCGTCGTGAATCGGATGTTTGTCGGCATCCCGGGTTACTCCGAGAGGCCCAATGTTGGCATCCTCTTCTTGAAGGGGGTTGGCGGGGAAGAAGGCATAGACTCATTATTCCAGGGGCGAATAGTGAACGATTCCTTGATAAGCAATTGGGGCTACCCGGCCCAGTCCGTTAACATTGCTCATTACAATCACGGCGGCGTCGTTCTCGACTACTCCGCGCGGGGACGGTTCGAGGAGCCGACCGTGGCGTACGTGGACGCGGACCTGCACCCGACCGTGCTGTATTACAAGCTCGCGCCCGACTTCCGAACTTTTATAGACCGCTTCGTGCCCTCGGTACACGACACGCCCAGAGTATGAACGGGAGTATAGGAGGACGGCGAACGCTTCCGGTTGGGCGGGCGCCCATGGATAGGCTTCTTGGAACGACGCGGCAAAGAGCCGGGTGGTTGAAACCGGCGGCACGCGGCGTTATACTAACGCTTGCCAGTGTCGGCGAAACCCGTTAACCGATCCAAGGAATTTCTCAAACAATATGTCCGAAGCCTCCCTACTTTCCGCGCGGGCGCGAAACGTCGCGCCGTCCCCGACCCTTGCCATCACCGCGAAGGCGAATCAGCTCAAAGCCGACGGCCTGGATGTCGTCGCGTTCGGGGCAGGCGAGCCGGACTTCGATACCCCGCAACATATCAAGGACGCCGCCGTGGACGCGTTGGCGAAAGGCCTCACCAAGTACACGCCGTCCGCTGGGATTCCCGCGCTGAAGAAGGCAATCGCCGATAAGTTTGAGCGCGACAGCGGGTTGACCTACGCGCCGAACCAGATCATTGTGTCGTGTGGCGGAAAGCACTCGCTCTACAATATCTTCCAGGCGGTGTGTGAGGCGGGTGACGAGGTGATTATCCCCGCGCCGTACTGGGTGTCGTATCCAGAGCAGGTACGGCTCGCGGACGCGACCCCGGTAATCATTGAGGCCACGGACGCCGCCGGGTTCGCCCCGACCGTGGAGCAGATCGAGGCCGCTATTACGCCGCGCACCAAACTGTTCGTGCTCAACTCGCCGTCCAACCCGACCGGCGCGATGTGGCCCCGCGCGACCATCGAGCGGCTCGCCGAACTCGCGGTCGAGCGTGACTTCTATGTCGTGGCGGACGAGATATACGAGAAGATCGTCTATGACGGGAACATCCCGATCTCGATCGCCGCGCTAAACCCTGAGATCGCGAGGCGGACCATCACGGTGAACGGTGTCTCCAAGACCTACTCGATGACTGGTTGGCGCATCGGGTACGCCGCCGCACTTGCAACGCCGGTTATCGCGGCGATGGGGCGGATACAGGACGCGGTGACGTCGAACCCGACCTCCATCGCGCAGTACGCCGCCGTCGCCGCCCTCAACGGGCCGCAGGAGTTTCTGACCGAGTGGGTCGCGGAGTTCGACCGCCGCCGCCACGTCATTACGGACGGGCTGAATCGCGTGCCGGGGATCACGTGCCGAAAGCCGGAGGGGGCGTTTTATGTGTTCCCAAACATCTCCGCGCTACTCGGCAAGACGATGCCCGACGGTAAAATACTCGCCGACTCGGACGCGTTCGCGGACTACCTCCTGTCCGCCGTTCAGGTGGCCGTCGTGCCCGGCTCCGGCTTCGGAGCGGGGGATTACGTCCGCCTTTCCTACGCGACCTCCATGGCGGCTATCGAGAAGGGGTTGACGCGGATCGCGGAGGCAGTATCGCGGCTCCGGTAGACCCCTTGCCGCCGCTACCGGACACGCCGCGCGTCCGCACCGCGCTGACGCACCGCTCCGCGTCGCCGACCGTTTCCGGGAGCAACGAGCGACTGGAGTTCCTGGGCGACGCACTCCTCTCGGCGTTCGTCGCGCGGTTTTTGCTAGAGGCACTGCCGCCCGAGACGGACGAGGGGGCACTGACACGCATGCTCTCCCGCATCGTGCGTCGCGAGACGTTGGCGGAAGCGGCGCGGGGATTGGGAATTGGCGAGCGACTACAGATGGGAGTGGGCGAGCGGAAGGATAACCGGCAGACGGGCGAGTCGCCACTCGCGGACGCGTACGAGGCGGTAGTCGCGGCTATCTTCTTCGATCAGGGTTACGACGTGGCGGAGCGGTTCGTTCGCGAATCGCTGGCAGGCGTCCTGCGCACTGTAGTCGAAACGCCGCCCCAGCCGGACGCCAAGACGGAGCTACAGATGCGTCTGCTGGCGGCGGGCGACGGAAACCCGCGCTATGCGATCCTGTCGGAGGACGGCGTGGGGCAGAAGATCGTGTTCACAGCGGCTGTCTACACCTCGGAGGGCGCGGAGCCACTCGGCACCGGGCGCGGTCCCAGTAAACGGGCGGCGCAGACGGAAGCGGCGCGGGCCGCTTTAAACGGTTTGGGCACCTGATGGGTATTTCCCGGATGCCTGTAATCCTCTCCGTTCCCCGCATCTCTCTATGGTGTTGAATCCGAGAAGCCGCTCCGTGACGGCACCGACGCCGATCTCAGGAATGATGCGATCACCGCTTCCGCCCCCCCCGAGAGCGATGAAATCAATCAATTCGGAATATGCCGACGACGCGGGGACTTCTTTCTTGTTCACAATGGTGCCCTCTTCAAGGCTGGAGATGTTGCCCCAGTTTCGTTAAAACCATTATACCGCCCGAGAAGTGGGATGTTCACCACGAGCAGAAAGGAACGTTTCAGAACCAGGGCGAATAGACGACAAACATCAACATGGCTGAGGAACAGTTACGTGCTGGTTCGGGGTGGCTTCTGCTACAATCAGCGCATGATCAAACTCGTGGTGACCGCCGTCTGCGACTCGGTCGGGATCATCCTGCCCGCCGAAGTTCTGGCACGCCTCCGTGCCGTGACGGGGGATACGCTTTTCCTTGCCGAAGCCTCAGTGGGGTATGAACTCTCCTCGCACGAATCGAAACTCGCCGCGCAGATAACAGTCGCCGCGAAGGTGATGCGCGAAGACTATGATGCTCTGAGTGAGCTAGCAAAATGACCGGGGAGGCGGAATACCCCCGCGCGGAACCGGTCTGGGTCATGGATGCTACGGTGGTAGCAGTTCATGGCCTCCAGGTCGCGGAGCACGGCGGCGTTGACGGCACCCGCGACGAAGGACTACTCGCCTCCGCGCTCGCGCGTCCGATTCATCTGTTCGCCTACGGGGACGAAGCGGTCGCTACGGATTTGCCATCGCTCGCCGCCGCGTATGCGTTTGGGATCGCCCGCAACCACCCCTTTTTTGACGGCAACAAACGCACCGCGCTGGTCGTAGCGCGGACATTCCTGCTACTGAATGGCCTCGGCGTCGCGGCGACCCAGGAGGAGAAACATAGGACGTTCCTCGCGCTAGCTGGGGGAAGCCTCTCCGAGGAGGCACTGTGCGCGTGGTTTCGGGAGCGAGCGGTGAGCGATTCGCCTTTCTGAACTAGAGCGTCCGCCCCGCCTCCCGATTTTCTTGCTCGCGGTCGAGATCGGCGACCACGGTGGAGACGAGGTCGGCGTAGTGGGGGGGCGCGCCGGGCACAAACGTCAAGTTCAGGCGGGCTACGAGTGGAACAACGATCCGGTAGCCCATCCGCTCGGCGTCGTCGGGCGTCATCTCCCAGCGCCGGATGGCGAAGTGCCGAAGTAACACCTGCTCCTCCGGGCGCAAAACGTCCGCGGGCGGATTTACAGTTTCCGGAAGTCGCGCCATCTTAAACAGGGAGGCCGCCACCAGCGCGGCGGCGTCCTTTTTCTTGTTCCACGCGAAGCCCAAAGTTTTCGCCTCGCGCTCGCGCACGACGATGGTTCCCGCCGCCATATCTCCGAACCGCTTGTACTGCGGGTGAAAGAAGATCGCCCCGGCACCGAGCGCGTACGAAACCGGGAGGAAGTCGGCGATGCGCACTAGATTGCGGGTTGCGACAGAGAAGAAGTCCACCGGCCGCCCTCCGTCCCGTACCACGCGCAGACCGAACATTTTCTTGCCCGGCGTTTGCCCGTTCCAAACCGTCTCGAACAGGATAAAATAGCCGAATAGCAACACGAAGCCGCCGACAATCAGAATTACCTCGAACACGGCGGAGCCGCCCGTCCACCCGACGAATGCCGAAAGAATGGCCGCGAGGGTTATTCCTCCAACGGCAACACCCAGCTGGATAACAATGTCCACCAGAATCGCGCCGAATCGGGTGCCGATACCGGCCGGTTCCAGCGTGAGTGGTATACTTTCGGGCGTCAAAATCTCGATACTGCGTGCCATAATCGTCCCAGAGCCTTTCGCGAACAGAACACACCCATGACCATCCCGTCCGTACCGCCTACCCCGCCGAATCCGCTCAACCTGCCTTCGACCGCCGCGCTAAGCAGCTGGATCGAAACACGTAAGCCAGGATGGGACACCCTGGCTCGCATTTTGAACACGATGGGGGCGGGGCGCAACGGCATCCGCTCGCTCCCACGCTCCGACCTTAAATCTCTCGGCCCGCTCTACCGCCGCACCGCGAGCGACCTCGCCTACGCGCGGCTCCGAGGCGCAGATTCCGCCCTTTTATTGTACCTGAACGGCCTCGTCACCCGTGCGCACGGCACCCTATACGCCGAAAAGAACCCCGGCTTCTCGCGGCTAGTCTCGTTCATCGCCACCGGGTTTCCGCGCCTTCTGCGCCGGAGACAACTTTATGTCTTTGCCGCCACATTCATGGTGCTCTTCGGTGCTTGTGTCGCAGCCGTGATGGTAGCCGTCGAACCGGCAAATATCCGCGTGGTTGTGCCCGCGCAGTTCGCCGACAACGACTCGTATTACGCCGAACGCGAGAAAAACCCGGCGTATAACCCGCCCGACGAGCAGAAGCCACCGTTCGCGGCGCAACTGATGACCAACAACATCCGGGTCGCCATTCTTGCGTTCGCCGCCGGAACGCTGGGCGGGTTCCCGACCCTGTTCCTGCTCTTCTACAACGGGTTGCCGCTCGGCGCGCTCGCGATGCAACAACATTTAGCTGGTCGCGACACGCTGTTCTGGTCGCTTATTCTACCGCACGGCGTGATCGAATTGACGGCCATAATAATCGGCGGGGCGGCGGGGATGGTGATCGGCCATGCACTGATTGCGCCCGGCGAGCGCACCCGCAAAGAGGCACTGTCTGCCGCGGGACGCGATGCGGTTCGACTCCTACTCGGGACCGTACCACTATTCATCGCGGCGGGGTTTATAGAGTCTTTCATCACGCCGTCCGCGTTGCCCAAAGAACTGAAACTCGTGTTCGCGGCTCTAACCGCCATCTTTCTAGTGGCGTATTTCCGCGCGGGATACCGGCACGACAATGAAGGTGACGGCACCCCGGGGAAACTAGCCGCGCCCGCCAACCCGTCTAGTTAGCGACGCTATCGTCACGTGAAAGAGTCTAAGTGCCCAATCTGAAATACATGACATTTAGAGCCACCGTTATTTGATGGGGCTTCCTCTGAAAAACATCGGCGACGGGTGAATC
>JAYUUO010000162.1:0-11483 GCA_043754515.1 Armatimonadota bacterium | reverse complement strand
TTTCCCTTGTCAAAGTCGGCGGGGGAAACACGATAGGGTAAGATTCTGTTCGTGAGGCAACGATGCCCCAATGTTGGATTTCTTGATGAGGCAGTACGCTACCACGGCTGCAAAAAAGTCCCGAAAAATCACGTCTGCTAAGACTTCGCTCGCTTTTGACGCCTATCCCGCAAACCGTTTGCAAAAAATAGCCGCGCAACAGTGCGATTCTGCTAAGACTTTGCTAAGACCTCCCCGCTATAATGGCGTCCAGGGGATCGCAATCGGGCGCTTCCCCCGCCAACCGCCGACAGCACAATCGCCCCGGTCGCGCCGGGCGAAGCGACACACAGTCAGCGCGACGTGGCAACTGTGCGCGTTCTTCGCCAACAGCAACGGCGTGGATGTGCGCTTGTACAAAACCGGCATCGCCACGGCACTTTCGGGCGCGGTGCTGGGCGGAGGCGGGCACGGGTCGTCGAACCCCGACACATTCACCGCCAACACGTCCACTGGTCTGCTGGCGGGCGAATCGCTCGATTTCGTCGTCAACCGTTTCGGCGACAGCAATAGCGACGTAACAGCGGTTTCCGGCACCGTGTCGCGGGTTGCCACCGCCGTGCCAGAAAGCGGAACGTTCGCCCTAGCGCTCCCCTGTGTCGCTTTGCTTGGCGGTCTTGTGGTGCGCCGCGCCCGCAAAACCGCTTAAATAAGTGTGATCACTCCCGGCGCGCTACCGAAAAGTGCACGCCACTGACCGTTCGAGAAAGGTTTCCTAATGCGCTCATCATTCACAACCCTGTCGCCGCGCCTATTCGCCGCCGCGCTCGCCGTCGCCGCACTCGCCGCCCCGTCCGCATTCGCCGCCGACCTGGTCACTAACGGTTCGTTCGAGAACCTCAATAACACCTGGGTTGACAACACCGGCAGCAACGGCGGCGAGTCCGTCCCCCTCGGCTCGACCACGATCCCCGGCTGGACGACCACGAACGCCGAGTTAGCCTGGATCAACACGCCTAACAACTACAACGGTGTTTCCGCGACCGACGGCAAGTTCTCGCTCGACCTGACTGGCTACCACGACGCCGCGCCGTTCGGCGGCGTGACGCAGACGCTCGCCACAGTCGCGGGTCATCGGTACAGCCTTGCGTTCGACTTCGGGGTGAACACGGCATACGGATCATCGGTGGGCATTCAGGCGAGCGTGGGCGGCGTTTCCAGCACGTTCAACCTCGACGCGCCGCAAGCCGGTCAGTCATGGTCAAAAAGGGTGATGACCTTCACCGCGACCGACGCGACGACCGCGCTCACCCTGACGGGCACGGCGGGAGCCCAATATATCGGTCTCGACAACGTATCGGTGAATGAGCTAACAGGAGTGCAGACGCTGTCGCAGTCGCTCGGCCTCACGGCGGGCGCGGATAACAAGCAAAAGGTCGGCACGTTCGCGGGCGGCGAGCAGATCCGCTTGCAGTTCGGCGGCAACGGCGACCTGGTGGACAGCCGCTATCAAGTCCGCGCGGACGGCTCGTTAACCGCGCCCGCGACCGGCGTGTTCGCTTACGCTAACAACGGCGCGGTGTACCCAGTCGTGAGCGGCAAAGGCGACGGCATCAACCACTATGTCGGCGGCGGCACGAACTACGACGTCAACTCATCCGCCTTCGAGTTCGCGGGTAAGGCGACTACGGACACGCTCGACCTCGCGACCATCCGCGCCGGGGCGATAGTTGGGACGTTCAACCCGAACCCCGCCGCGAACAGTGCCGACTGGTTCTACGTCGGCACCGACACCACTATCACGGCACCGGCGGGCGGCGGGAGCCTGTACCTCGCGGTCAACGACACGTTCAACGGCGACAACCACGGCATCTACGCCGGAACGATGAGCCTATCCCGTGGTGCCGTCACCGTTCCCGAAAGCGGCGCGGGTTCGCTGGTCGGCGTCGGCTTCGGGATGCTCGGCGTACTAGGGATGGTAAGCCGACGCCGCTTCGTGAAGGCCGCGTAGTGGCTTGAAATCGGTTGCGGGGAGAGAAGGTAAGATCAAAATGGGTGCCGGGGCGGAAACGCCCCGGCACCCATTTCATGTGTGCGCCGGGTTATGACCCGGCACATTGTCTTCACAGGGCTAAACCGCGCGAACCAGAACCGCCCAGTCGCCATCGCTATTCGGCGACGTGAGCGGCGCGGCCCCGCCATTCATCGGCATCGCCTCCCCGAATCCAGCGTTCGAGCGCGGGTCGTACCACCGCGCCGAAAGCGACGCGCCCTCGGGCAGGTTCAGCGTCACCGATCCGCCGTTCGGGAGCCAGAGCGCGTACACCTTGCCCGGTTCGGCGAGGCAGTACGCCTTCGCCGAGCCTTCCGCGATCACGTCTGGGGACGGGTCGCACCGCCACCAGTCGAACGACTCGAAGAACCGGCGTGCCCGGTGGTTGCCGTCCAGCATCGCGGCGTGGTCGTCCGGCGCGAGGCCGTTCAGCCAGCCGCCGAGCGGGGGAGCCGTCTCGCCGGTCGTCTGGTAGCCGCCCGCCATGTAAATCTCCCACGCGATCCGCCGCCGGGATTCCGCGTCCCGAGACGGCGCGACGCGCGACTCGCCCCAGCCCTGCGGGTAGTGATCCTCGTAGCCGTACTCCTCGTTCACCTGCGGCACGATCGCCCCCGACGCGATTTGCAGGGCGCGGTTCTTGATCATGAAGTCATAGCCGCCGTACTCGTCCCACGACTGGTAGCAGGCGTAGTCGCACCACGGCTCGCCGTAGAAGCGGAAGTCGCCGTGCCCGTGTACAGACATTGTGTGATTATACGGGTCACAGGCTTTCAGGAACGGTGCCATCTCGCGCACCCACGCCTCGTCCCGAAACAGGCGGTACTCGTTCGTGACGTCCCACTGGATATTCGAGAACGACGACAGGCGCGCGGCGGCGTAGGCGTAGAACCGCTTCTCGTCGTCCCCGCCCGCGTGCTCCTTGCTGAACGGATCAACGCCGGGGCGCACGCCGTCAACGTAGAAGATGATGGACGCCACGATGCCGCGCTCCCGGCACGCCGTCAGAAGCCGCTCCACCTTTCGCCAGAACGCGATGTTGAAGCGGGTGGTGTCGAAGCCGGGCACGGCCACGGCTTCGGGGGCGGCGGCGACCCAGGGGTTGAGCAGGAACGTGAAGTCGTCCGACGCGTCCACCGGCTCGAACCACTCCCGCGCGCTCGGCACCCGCGCCATCGAAAGCGCGAAGCGGATGCGGTTCACGCCGTGCCCCGCGAGCCGGTCCAGGGCGCGGATCATCAGGTCCTCGCGCAGTCCGAGGATGGCGTACGCCGTGACGCCGTTCTGGAAGAAGTGCTGGTTCGTGCCGCGATGAACGAAATGCCACGGATGTTCGGGGTCGGGCACGACCGGCGCGAAAGCGGCGGGATTCGGATTCACTGTGAACGCGCCCCGCGCCGTCGCCGCAACCTCGCCCCGCGCCGAGAGGGTGAGCCGGTATTCATGCACCCCGGCTATTCGCGCCATGAAGCGGACGCGGAACGTCCCGCCGTCCCGATCGTCGCAGAAGCCGCTCACGGTGGTGCTATCGCCGGAAGGGTCGGTAAAGATGCCGTAAAGCACCAGGTCGGTGAACGGGTTTACATCGGCGGGATGAGGATCGGTCGCGGTCGCGGTTAGCGTGATCTGACCCCACACACCGACCGCGTCCGGCTCGGTCGAGAAAGAGAAAGGAGCCATGAACGCGTGGGTTACCTTTTACACCTTGCTCTGCTTCACCTCGCGCATACATAGCACCCCGGCGATGGCCTTCGGGCTGTCTTCCTGCGCGGTCAGGATCATTTGCTCGTCGGTGTCATACTTCTCGCAGACCCAGTTGCCGACGTACTCGAATCGGGTCGCATACGCGCCGCCCTTATTCCCTTTGCGGAAAACCGGGATCGCCTCTTCCTGCGTCGCGAGCTGCTCGGCGCGGCGGGCGCGGTTCGGTCCCGTGCCGACGTAGATCAGCCTCGGTGCCTTGCGGTTCAACTCGTCGGTCAGGAAGGCCCCCACGATTTTACCTTCGCTCACCGCGAGGAACGGCATTGTTTCCTTGCTACCGATCACCGCGTTAATTTCGTCGCGTGTGTAGAACGCACCCAGTTCAAAACTCATTTGCTATCCTCCAGCCTATTGTATCCGGTTTAGGCGATATGGCGCGTCGCCACGAACTTCCACGTGGGCCTGATAAATCTGGTTTGGAGAGAGTGCCGTCACGGTACGATGAGCTATGGGCATCGGGAAGGCGAGATCATCCCGCGAGTTATTCGCCGCTCCCCTTCGCGTGACCCCTGAAAGCGTCACAACATGCGTCCAAACAAAAATTCACTCAGTCCCCATTCCACGCCGAACCGGATCATGGGGCACCTTTCCCGCTCCGCCGTTCTGCTCCTCGTCGTCGGCGCGCTGGCATCGGTTCCTGCTATCGCCTCGAAGCCAGTCGTCAAGAAAACGAAGCCAGCCGTTTCTAATAAATCGGCCTCCGACGCGGCGTTTAGCAAGGGGGAAGACCTCGAAAGTATTAGGCAATACAAGAAGGCCACCGCCCGGTATACGACCGCCATCCGTCTGCGTCCCGGTTACGCAGAGGCGTATAACCGCCGTGGCATCTGCTATGACGGACTCAAACAGTATAGCAAGGCGATTGCGGATTACAACAAGGCGTTGGCACTCGACGCCAAAAGTGCGTCTCCCTTCTTCAACCGGGGAAATACGTACCTCACGCTGAATCGAGAACGACAAGGCGCTCTCCGATTTAACGGCTGTGATCGGGATTGATCCGGTGTTCGAGGACGCGTTCTACGACCGGGGGATCGCCTACTTCGAACCTGAAGCAGTATGACAACGCGATCGCGGATTACACGAAGGCGGTACGTGATTATCCCAAGAACCGGGGTGGGTTTCTCAACCGGGGTTTTACCTACGTCCAGTTGAAGCAGTATGATAAAGCCATCCCCGACTATACGTCCGCGATCTAGCTCGACCCGAGTTATGCCGAGAGTTTTTACAAACGCGGCAACGCTTACGCGCTATTAAACGACAACACGAACTCGGCGAGCGATTTCGAGAAGTATCTCGAACTGTTACCGAAAGCCGACGACGACGCCGCGGTTCGCGACCGTATCACGCAGTTGCGGCAATCGGCCACCACCACCGGCGCGCCGAAACCAGGGGATGCGCCCAAGCCAGGCGACGGCACTAAGCCAAGCGGCGACCCTAAGCCGGTTGATCCGGGGCCGTCGCGACCGTAAAGAGGGGCGGTGATGCACCCGCGCCAGCCCGTAAGAGTGCCTCGGGTTTCGCCTCAACATCCGCGCCGTGGTAGCGACGGCACCGGTCGGCGCGACCACGGCTCGAGGTATCACGGGCACTGACCCTCCCGAGGCGCGGCGACGGTTGGTACGGCGGGTTATTTTGCCGCCGCGGGGGGGAAGACCCGGCCAGAGCGATTGCACTATAAAACACGTCGCAACTCAGTGTATGTTCCCGGACACGGACGGCTCACTTGTCGCCGCGCCCGCCAGGATCGTTCACCGTCCGCGCCGCTGGGAAGGTCCGCCACCCGTACAGTCCCGAGCCGGGAACGGCCCGCGATCCGAGACGGCGGAGCGACAGCCCCGCGAGCAACTAAACTATGACGCAATCGCCCTGGAAGATCCGGTCGGTCGGAAGCACAAGGCCGGGAAGTTCGGGGGCGGCAGACACCGACGTTGCGTTCGCTAATGTCTCCATCGCCCGCCCCGGTCGGAACACATACACCATATGCGTTCGCCGATCCACGAGCCAGCCGAGGCGCACGCCGTTCGCTATGTACCCGCGTAGTTTTGCCTGTTGCTTCGGCACGCGGTCAGACTGCGACATGATCTCGATCACGAAGTCGGGCGCGATGGGCGCGTGGTGTTCCTGTTGGTCTTCGGTGAGGGAATCGTATCGTGCTTTCTCGGTAAAAGAGATGTCGGGGGCGCGAATCGCGCCGTTCGGGAACGTGAACCCGGTGGACGCGTCGAACACGTAGCCGGGTTCGCCGTTCTGCGCGTTCCACACAAACAACAATCCTAAAGCAGTGGCATTGGCTCTGCCGGTGTCGGTGCCGGACGGGGGCATGAGGCGGACTTCTCCATCGGGTTCTCGCTCGAAAAAGAGCGGGCTATCGGAATTGTCGTTGCAGAACGCGAAGAATGCCCGGTCATCTCGCAGGTAGAACTTCGGGAACGGCATGGCGATCTGCTCCTTCGTTCCCGGAAAATGAGCGACGGGTTGCGGCGTGTCGGTGTCCATGGAGCTTATTGTGGCATAGGAAACACCGACGGGCGTGTAAGCGGTACAATAGGAAGTGACCAGAAATATCGTCGTGCTGGGGGCGACCGGCTCCATCGGGACACAGACCGTGGACGTCGTACGCCGCCTTGGCGGGCATCGGGCACGGATCATCGCTTTAGCGGCGCGCCGCAACGTATCACTGCTCGCGGAGCAGGCGCGGGCGACCGGGGCGTCGCACGTCGCGGTCACGGACGATTCCGAGTTGCCCGCGCTCCGACGCGCGCTCCCGCCGGGCGTTTCCGCGCACGGCGGCGACCACGCGCTGACCGCGCTCGCGACGCTCCCCGAGGCGGACACGGTGGTGATCGCGGTCGCGGGCGCGGCGGGCCTGGCGGCGACGCTCGCGGCGGCACGCGCCGGGAAACGCCTCTGCATTGCTACCAAGGAGGTGCTGGTCGCGGCGGGCGAACTGGTGATGCGCACGGCGCGGGAGAGCGGCGCGGAGATTCTGCCCGTGGACTCCGAACACTCCGCGTTGTTCCAATGTACGCGCGGCTACCATGTCCCTGATGACATCGCGCATCTTTACATCACGGCGTCTGGCGGCCCGTTCCGAACCTGGACGCGGGAGCAGATCGAAGGCGCGACTATCGAGGACGCGTTGAAGCACCCGACCTGGCGCATGGGCGGGAAGATCACGATTGACTCGGCGACCCTGATGAACAAGGGGCTGGAGATCATCGAGGCGTGTCACCTGTTCGGCGTGCCGCTGGACACGGTGTCCGTGGTCGTACACCCGCAAAGCGTGGTTCACTCGTTCGTGGAGATGACGGACGGTGCCCTGCTCGCGCAACTCGGGCCGCCCGACATGCGTCTACCGATTCAGATCGCGCTGACGTACCCGGACAAACCCGACACCGACCTGCCGCGACTTCGCCCGGCGATGATGAGCGCGCTGACGTTCGAGGAGCCGGACAACGAGCGGTTCCCGGCGATCGGACTAGCCCGCGCGGCGTTCGCGCGGGGCGGCACTGCCCCGGCGACGCTGAACGCGGCGAACGAGGCGGTGGTCGCCGCGTTCCTGGCGGGCGCGATTCGCTTCGCCGACATCTGTCCGCTGGTCGCGCGGGTGTGTGAGAGTCACTTATCCGTCCCGGCGGACACGCTGGAAGCGGTGTTGGGCGCGGACCGCGCGGCGCGCGCGACGATCGCGGAGATCATCGGACGGGGAAACGTCCGCGAAAACAAGTAAAAGGTATTTAACGGCTAATTTATGAGCGTCATCGGCGTACTCACCTACTTAATGATTCTGATCGTGCTCGTGTTCTTCCACGAACTCGGGCACTTCCTGTTCGCGAAACTTTTCCGCATGAAGGTCGAGGAGTTCTCCATCGGCATAGGGAACCCCAAACTACGGCTCTTCTACGACGGCCAGACGGAGTATAACCTGCGCGCCCTGCCGTTCGGCGGTTTCGTCCGCATTAAAGGAATGGAGATCGAGGATGCCGTGGAGAGCCGCATGACCGGCGCGAGTCACCCCAAAATCCCGGCCCCTGAACCGGTGCCCACCGGCGCGGTGCTCTCGCAGAACACGGAGCCGAGCCCGGTAGTACCCGCGCCGGACGCCGTCGCGCCTGCTCACGAGCCGTCCGGCTTCGAGACCACCAACCTTTCGTCTCTGGCGCAGGAGACCGCCGAAGTTTCGGGCAAGGATCCCGACGGGTTTAACAGCCGGCCGATCTACCAGCGGTTCTGGGTGATTCTGGGCGGCCCCCTGTTCTCGTTTTTACTCGGCTGGCTCGTGTTCTGCCTGATCGGGGCGACCCTCGGACTGCCAAATAAGAGACCCACCAACGTGATCGCCGAGGTGGCCAAAGGCCAACCTGCTGCCCGCGCCGGACTCGCGAAAGGAGACCGGATACTCGCAATCAACGCGGAGCCGGTCACGAACGGCGAGGCGATGGTCGCGACCTTGCACAACTCAGCGGGTAAACCGCTGGTGCTGTCCGTGCGCGACGCGAAGGGAGTGGCGCGCTCCGTGTCCGTCACCCCCGTGTCCGCGCCAGATCCCGAAGGCAAGCGTCCGTCAATTGGGCTGATCGGAATCGTCCCTGGAGAGGAAGTAGAGCTGGCTAAGCGGGTGAGTCTGCCTGAATCGTTCGCGTTCGGCAACCACATCACCGGCGTCTGGTTCAATACCATGCGCGCACTGTTCGCCCGCCCGAAGGATCTGGGGCGGAGCGTCGGGGGTCCCATCGAGATTCTCAAGGCTTCCAACAAGGCGTCCCAGGAGGGCCCGGTGTCCGTCGTCTTCCTGATGGCGCAACTATCGCTTTCCCTCGGCTTGTTCAACCTGATCCCGATCCCGATTCTAGACGGCGGGCACCTGGCACTGATGGGCGTTGAGGCAGTGCGCGGGCGCAAGCTTTCCGTGGATCAAACCAACATCGTGTTCATGGTCGGCTTCGCGCTGATCGGAGCACTCGTCGTGTTCATAGTCGGGCGCGGTCTGCTCGGGATGATTCATTTCGGGAAGTAGGTTAGTTGTCCGCGCGGTACCTCACTCCCCCAACCCTCTCTCCGTCCCGGAGAGAGGTACCGCGCGGACAACTAACCTACTTCGCCGTGATCGGGATCGGCGCGGTGCAGGCGATGTAGTCGCGCTCCTCCGCGCCGTTCGGGCGGATGGCGAACACAATCGTCATCGGCGGCAGGTTCTTCGCGGGTCGCTCGCCTTTCAAGAACCGCGCGTTGCCGTCCGCGTAGAGGGAGAGCGACACCTCGCTTTTGTCCCCCGCGACGTAGGTGTTACCGCGCAAGCTGACGCCGGGCGGGAAATTAAGCGGCACCACGAACAAGTCGCCTTTGAACCCCTCGCGGCGCGTGATCTTGACTTTGATTTCGGTCTCTTTGTCTATCGCCAGCGCGACCCCATTCTCCGCGCCTTCGACGGCGACCGAAACGGCAGGCGACGGCTCGCTACTCGCGACCGCGACCGCCTGCAACCCGCGCCGGATCTGCCGGTCCCCGGTGTTTGTGAAGTGGTAAATCTCCAGCGGCGCGGCGCGGCGCGTGACGGACGTGCCACCCGTAGGGGCGTAAGTGCCCTCAATGCCGACCGGGCTGGCTCCCATCGCCGCATACCTGCTAGCTTGTAGCACCAGCGTCGCGCGGTCGGAGTCGGGCGGGATCACACAGGGGAGCGCGGTGACGCCGATGGGCAGATCCCGCGCGGTGACCGTGATCGCGCCGGCGATATTCTCGCGCCGCGTCGCGACAACGGTTATCACGGCGGAGCCGCCGGGTAGCAGACTCACCGCGTCCGGCGTGGCGGTCAGAGAGAACTCTGGCGTTGTGTCATACGCCTCCCACGCGAACCCGTAGTCAGCCCCGCTCTTGCTCTCCCCGTCCATGACATGAACCACGTACTCGCCGGGTTCCTTGAACGCGTCGCCGAAGCGGAAGTCCGCCGGTTGTCCCTCATAATGGCCGCTCACGTAGGTACCGTCGGGCTTGAATATATGCACCCAGGGCTGCAAGCGTGAGCCGAGACCGAGCGCGGTGAAGTAGATCGCCACGTTCGGTCGCGTCGTCTTTACTTTGAATACGCACCGCGCCCCGACGTCGGTGCGCGAGCCGGGGCGCGCAATCACGCCGTGGAACGTCGCGGGGAGCGTGGTCGCGGGAGCCGTTTTGGGGTCGCCGGTGATCGCTGCGCCCCCGTCTTTCGCGTCGCCGACCACGATCGGCACGTCGCCGAGCGGGGTTCGCGCGATAAATGATCCGGCGGGCTGACCCGCCGGGATCGTGATGGTCGCCTCCGTCACGCCAGCCGGGAGCGGCAGGGATGCCCAGAGGCTCGGGGTGATGGTGTCACCGGGGCGCGCGATAACGCCGGTCGTGAACCGCGCGTCCACCGGTAGGCCGACGCCCGCCGTCAAGCGATAGATCGAGAGCGGGTTCCCGTGGAACAGCAGGTCGCGCACGAGTAGCGTGTACGTCCCGTCGGCGGGCGCGGCCCAGACGATCACCGGGTCGGTGCCGTACAGGATGCTGTCGCCGCCGATTGATTTCGCGACCTGCGCGCCGCTCGCGTCGTAGACGTACATCGCGGGGTTGAAATAGGACGTCGCGACCTCGTTCAGCCGGAACGATTCGAGGTTGAGCGTGATCCGCTCCCCCTTCTTCGCGGCGAACCGGAACCAGTCGCGCTGCCCGCTTTCCCGCAGAATGCCGTTAACAACGGACGGAAACGCCAGCGGTTGCGGCGCGTCTCGCGTCGTTTTCGCGCCCTCGCTGAGTCGTTCGGGGAGTGCGCCGACCAAGAAACTTGCCGCCGTCGTGACGCCGTTCGCGGTAACGATCCGCAGTTCGCGCTTCCCCGGTAGCGCGCCTTTCGGGACGGTGATTTTGACGTGCAACTCGCCCGCGCGGGTCAATGCTTGCAGGTAGCCAGTGACTTTCGCGGCCTCGTCGGCGGACAGCGGCGCGGCATGCTGTTTCACCATACGCTCCACGATCTGTGCCCACTGCTCCGGCGAAAGCGAGCGGTTCGCGGGGGAGCGCAGTTCGTGGCAGTTGGCGCACTTCGCCTGATGGAGCGGCTTCGCGGCGGCATCAACGGAAACAATCCCCCCCGCGATCTCGCCCGTCATGCCGTTCTCCATCGCGCCGCCCGGCCCGCTAAACCAGACCGACCTTGCCCCGAGCAGGGCGGAGCCGTGTACGGTCACCTCGACCGACTGTCCGGCCTGGGCACCGGCGGGGAAGACCCCGGAAAGGCGCGGCACGTCCTGCGCGTGCGCGGCGGCACCGAGCGTGGCGAGGCAGAATGAGAGTAGGTAACGTTTCATAAAAATTGCGCCGTGGAAACCCCCTCCATGCCTTCACACAAACGCGAGCGTTTTGTGGTCCAGGCGGGGGAGGAAACGGCGCGTTCTCCTTCTCGCGATTTTCGCCGCGAAAACGCCGAGGAGGACTTGTAGTAAGCCTCCTTCTGTGATACAATACGGGCGACATGAGTACGATCGTGAAAATCGTCACTCGCAAGTTGCGTACGACAACCGAGACAGAGCCGGCACTTGCCGACACGATGGAACGCTTCAACAAAGCCTCCAACCATCTGTCGGGCGTCGCCTGGGACACCAGAACCTTTCGTGCTTCCGACCGCCATCACGCGGCTTATCACGCCGTTCGTGAACAATCCTGT
>JAYUUO010000161.1:0-3776 GCA_043754515.1 Armatimonadota bacterium | reverse complement strand
CATGTTCATGGGGATAGTTCTTCCTGTACCGAAACTGCTTTATCGGCGTCGCATTCCCGACTCAACCTCGACAATCGCTCCCCCGCCGCGACCGCGTGCCGCGCGAGGGGGTCGACGGCAACCCGAACTGCTGCTCCGTACTCGGTGATCGCGGCGTCCCAGTAGCCCGTCTCCTCATGGCATCGCCCGCGCCAGTAGTGCCACATCGGCATCATAACAGGCGAAAGCCCATTTGCTACATCGAATCGTTGCAACAGTCGTCGGCACCCGTCAACATCGCCGACGTAGAATAGGGCGCGTGCCAGATGAAATAAATCGTCGTCGAAGTACCACAGGGCGTCCGTCTGGTTTGGGAACGTGATCATCTCCGCTTCAACGGCGTTTAGCAACTCTCCCACATCACTAATAACATTTTGCGGAGCAACTACTCTGGTGAGCGACGCGATGAGCAGGCGAATTGATGGAACAGCAAACCGGCGTAACCTGGGCGAGGGGTGTCCCTCTTCTGCCTGACGAAGCAAAGCCTCCGCGTCGGCGAACTGTCGCAATTCGATCCGTACCATCGCCAGTCCGCAACGCTTGATAGCGATCATCAATTCCTTATCCATTGGCTCCGTAACGGGAGTTTGCACGATGGCCTGCTGGTAGGCAACCGCAGATGACTCAAACCTGCCGGTTTCAGCGAGAGCACTCGCGTAATGTGACAGAACTCGGGGCGAGACGGGGGCAGCGGTAGCGATATGCACCTCGCAGAGCGACAAGATTTCGCTCAACCGTCCCTGCCACAGCAGGATCAAGCCACGGGTGCATATAATTGCTGCTTCTTCGGCGGGCGACTTGTCACGGCTCGCCGCTTCTAGCAACTGCTTGTCGGCCTCCTCGAACAGGCCGACGCGCCCGAACGCCATCGCGATCAGCTGATATGCCACTACGCCTACCACATCCGCCGCGTTCTCTGTTGCTACCTCTCGTGCTACGGCGAGAGAGGGAGAGGAGTGCCCTGCCTCCCTTAAAGTAATCAGCCGTTGCACGAGCAATCGCAGTCGGTACTCTGCCTCGGCATTAGCGGGGGGGTGAGCCAGTGCCTCAGCGAACCGTTCTGCGGCGACCAGATGCTCGCCGTTGTTCGCATGCCAGATGCCCCAACTCCTTGCCGCCCGTCCGCGGTCTCCCGCTTCGCCCCACCGCTCTGCGGCGCGTCGGCAGTAGGTCTGCGCAAACGCAGGGTCGCCCTTGATCGTGTAATAGCGTGCCAACTGATCGTGCGCGTTAGCAATACGACTCATCATTTGCACCGACGGGTCAGAAGTATTTTCCAGGTAAGTCAG
Organism: Armatimonadota bacterium; assembly: GCA_043754515.1. Lineage (GTDB taxonomy): Bacteria > Armatimonadota > Armatimonadia > Armatimonadales > Armatimonadaceae > JACMIU01. The sequence goes on along the minus strand of JAYUUO010000161.1, from coordinate 2,448 downwards.
CGCACGTATCAGGAGCGGGGCAGCTTCATCCATTCGGTTACGAGTCGCGTAATATATACCCAAGACATCGTAGCCGACTAAGAGTGAGTCTCCATCGGACACGTCAGGCTCGGTCGCCCACCACTCCTCCATAGTTCTGATGGCCGCGTCCGGATCCCCCTCTTTGCGAAGCATGGCCGCCTTTTGTGTACAGGATTGCAACGCCTTCATACGTCTCGATCTGTCTTCCGCCTCTCCCAAGCGCGTGCTATCGGCGAGTGCCTCCCGCCGACGGCGCGACATGTTCGCGAATGTTACAGTAAGCGCGACAAAGACCGAGCCGAAGACAATGATCAGATAAGGGTCCATAATTGCTTTCGGGAGTTAAAACGGGGATCGGTTCGTGCCCATTGTAGCATTCTTCCGGATTAGAAGGGTGGCAGGGAAGGCGGTGCGGGGAACGTTGTTCCCCTTACCGCTTACCCCACCTCAAACGCCCTGATCACCGCGACAGCCGCTTCCTCCACCGTCACTGCCCGTCCCGTTAGCTCCGAAACGGTGGCGATCAGCTTGCCCGCGACGCCGCACGGCACAATAGTGGCGAAGCCGTCGCGCACCCCCTCGGTGACGTTGAGCGCGAACCCGTGGTGCGTCACCCAGCGCGAAACGCGGACTCCGAGCGCGGCGAGGTAGCCGTCCCCCACCCAGACCCCCGCGTGGAACGACGCGCGTCCCGCCCCGACGACGCCCAGTGTCTCACAGGCGCGGATAAGTGTTGTCTCCAGCGAGCGTACGTAGCGGTGCAGGTCGCGGTTGTTCTCCCCGAGCGCGATGATCGGGTAGCCGACCAGTTGCCCCGGCCCATGATACGTCACATCGCCGCCCCGGTCGGTCGGGACGAGCGCGATGCCGCGCCGTTCGTACTCATCGGCGGTCAGCAGACGGTTCGCGGGATTCGCCGCCTTGCCGAACGTTACGGTGGGCGGGTGCTGGAGCAGGAGTAGCGTGTCCGGCACTTCATTGTTCTGCCGCGCCATCACCAGTTCGCGTTGCCGCGCCAGCGCGTCGGTATACGATATGGGACCCTCCGCGAGCAAGTTGAGAATGGAGAGCGGCGGCATGGGCTATTATAGCGCGGGTTGGGTGCGTGCGAGTGTCGCGCGGCCTGGACCTATTTGCCGCGAAACCGAAACGCGGTAAAATAGTCGAGGAAAGAAACAACCACATGACGCCCCCCGCCCCCCCCCGCTACCCAGGTCCTGTCTCGAAAAGGATGCTTGACGAACTGAACCGTTACGTGATCGCGACTCCTTATCCATTTGTTGTAGATCTTGAAAAATCGCTCGGAATGACGCTCGCGACCGTGGACGGACAGCAACTTTTCGACTGGGCGGGCTACTTCGGCTCGAAACTCATTGGGCACAATCACCCGCGTCTCTACGAGCCGGAATACGTCACGCGCCTCGTCCGCGCCGCCAACAACAAGGTCGCGAACCCCGACTTCCTGACGCCCGAATGCCTCGAATACTACCGTCTGCTTTATCGCCTCGCGCCGGAGACCATGCGCACTGTTCCGAACCTCGAAGTCTATGCAGTGAATAGCGGCGCGGAGGCGGTCGAGAACATGATGAAGTATCTGGTCGCCAAGTTCAACGCCAAACGCCGCGCCCAGGATCGCGACATCACGGGGCGGCGGTTCCTGTACTTCGACCAGGCGTTCCACGGGCGCACGGTCTACGCACTGGGCGTGACGCAGACCACCGACGTGGTCGCGACGAAGGACTTTCGCGGCTTGCACATCGGCGGGAACGTCAAGTTGCCGTTCCCCGCCGTGGACAACAGCCTGCCCGCCGTCGAGAACGAGCGGCGCACCGACGAAGCGTTACGCACAGTGGAACTGGTGCTTTCTCAGATGGCGGATGATATTGTCGGGATCATCATCGAGCCGATTCAGGGCGCGGGCGGTCAGCGCGTCGCCCTGCCGCGCTTCTTCACCGGCCTGTCGGAGCTTGCCCACAAGCACGACGTTTACCTCGCTTTCGACGAGGTGCAGACGTCGCTCGGGCCGACTGGCCGTGTGTTCGCGATTGACAACTTCGACCTGCCGCACCCGCCGATGGCGGTCTCGGTCGGCAAGAAGTTCGGTTGCGGCGCGGTGTTCATGCAGGAGCCGCTCGAAGACATCGGCGTCCTGGATTCAACCTGGGGCGGAACGCTCGCCGATATGGTGCGCGTGGTGCAGGAAGTTAAAATAGTCGAGGATGAGAACCTGATCCCGCTCGCCACCGAAAAAGGGGAGTGTCTCGCGGCGGGCCTGCGCGACGTCGCCGCGCGGTTCCCCGAAACGATCTACAACGTGCGCGGCATGGGCCTGTACCAGGGCTTCTCGCTCCGCGACCCGGCAAATAAAGGGCGGTTGGTCGAGACGGCCCGCGAACAGTTCGATCTACTTCTGCTCGGCGCGGGGAC
>JAYUUO010000160.1:0-36102 GCA_043754515.1 Armatimonadota bacterium | reverse complement strand
TCCCCCCTCTCTCAAGGATTGAGGGAGGGGGGCTAGGGGGGTGGGAGTCCGACCAGCGGAGCGTCACTCCACCGGCTCCTCCGTCCGGGATAGGGGGCCGGGTGCCTGACGAGGCGGGCCTGCCGGGGACGTCTCTCGCCCGCGCTACCGGCGCACGAACCCGAACGAGCGGACGCGCGGGGACGCTCCGGGCTTGACATGGGGCGGGTGACGTGGTAACCTCCTCCCCATGTGGACCACGGTCCGCGCGATACAAAACCAATTTTCGTTTGGGATAAATGCCGCGAGGCGTTCGTCTCGTTCACCGAAGACAGCCGGTACGCTCCAGGATATAGGCGGAGCGGATAATGAGCCAGGCCGGGCGCGAAAGTGCCCCACGATGGCTCGCCTGCCGAGGTAAGACACACACTTCTCCGCCGCGCCGTGTTTAATAGCACGGCGTGTCGAAACAAGCGTCCTCTGCCCTGTCTATCGGGCGGAGGGCGTTTTTGTTTCGGTTCCAAACTCCCGCCGCTTCCGCTGTTCGAGCGGGGCGCGGACAAAACGAAGGAGGTGAAACATATACCATGGCAAAGAAAACCAAAGTCAGTCATCAGATCAAGAAGAAGCCGATCACGTTCAAGCGATCCGCCCTTTCCCTGACCGCGCAGATGATGAAAGATTCGCAGGCGGTTATTCTGACCGAATATCGCGGCCTGACGGTGCCGCAGGTGAATGACATTCGCGGCAAGTTGAAGGACAGCGGCGCGGACTTCTCGGTGATCAAGAACACCCTGTTCAAGAGGGCGGCGAACGAACTCTCCATCTCGGACGCCGGTCTGGACGCCGCGCTAAACGGCCCCACGGCGGCCGTGTTCGCGACGGGAGACCCGGTAGCGGCCGCGAAGGCGGTGTCGGACTACATCGCGTCCGTGCGCAACTCACCGTTCAAGGTCAAGGGCGGCGTGGTCGGCGGCAAGTTCGCGACCCCGGCGCAGATCGAGCAACTCAGCAAGATCCCGCCGCGCGACGTGCTCATCTCGCAGATCCTCGGCGCGTTCAACTCGCCGATAGCGGGTCTCGTCGGCACGCTGAACGGCATCGTGAGCAACTTCGTGTTTACGCTCCAGGCGATCGTTGACAAGCAGAGCGGCGGCGAGGCGACCCCGGCGCAGTAGGCGAAGCGACGGGACAACGGTTCCGGCGGTGTTTGTAAAGTAGGCGCGTCTAACACGCGCGGCGCGGCGTTACCGAACTTCCCGCGACGATAAATTACGAAAGAGAAATTGAAAACAGATGGCAGTAACTAAAGAAGAACTGATCGAACAGATCAAGGGTATGACCGTTCTCGAACTATCCGACCTCGTCAAGGCTCTCCAGGAAGAGTTCGGCGTCTCGGCGGCGGCTCCGGTCGCGCAGGGTCCCTCGACCGCCTCGACCGGCCCGGCCGTTGAAGCCGAACCGGAGCAGACCGCGTTCGACGTCATTCTGACGGCGGCGGGTGACAAGAAGATTCAGGTCATTAAGGTCGTCCGCGAGATCACCGGTCTCGGCCTGAAGGAAGCCAAGGAAGTGGTAGACACCGCGCCGAAGGCTGTCAAGGAAGGTTTGTCGAAAGAGGACGCCGAGAAGATCAAGGCGCAACTCGTCGCCGAAGGTGCCTCGGTCGAGATCAAGTAGTTTATCGGTATCGCGCGATCCGACCGGACCGGGTGGCCCGGCGAGATCGCGCGGCCCACATAGTTTGACATGCGCGAAGGAAGCGGGGCGTAGTCGTTATGACTACGCCCTGTTTTTTATTTGTGCCGTGGTGGCTTTGTGGATGTCGTGGCACCGGTGGTCGGTTTGCCTTGCGTGTGGTCGTGGGTCCCTCTCCCCGGTGGCCGCCCGCGGTAGTCGTGACCCCTTTAGCAAACCCCCAAACCCATCCGATAAAGCAGGGCGTTACAAAACAGCACAAACAAAACAGAACAGAGGCCGTCATGTATTCCCGACTTTATCCGCTCGACGACAACACCCGGTACAACGACACCGAGCGCGTCGAAGGCACCGACCCCGTTCACGCCATAGTATTACTGACATCGGGTGACAAGAAGATTCAGGTCATCTAAGGTGGTTCGCGAGATCACCGGCCTCGGCCTGGGGGACGCGATGGTACTCGTTGATCGTGCCCCTAGGACGGTGCTTGATAACGTGACGCTGTCGGACGCGCTACGGGCGAAGGAACAACTGGAGGAGTTTGGCGCGACGGTGGAGGTCCGCAGACTTTTTCGTTTCGGGCTGACTTGAAATCCGAATCAGCTATGATACAATATACGGGGCCCGAAAACGGGTCGTTACTCCCGGATGGTGCAGCGGCAGCACGTCAGATTCTGGTTCTGAAGACTGGGGTTCGAATCCCTGTCTGGGAATTTCTTTTTTCACCACCTTCCTTTTTCTATAGATGCCTGTCCTATCCCTCGACAACGTGACCAAGGAGTTCGGCGGCCTGGTGGCTGTCAACGGCGTCAGTCTTTCGCTAGAGAAGGGCGACCTCGCAGGATTGATCGGGCCGAACGGCGCGGGGAAGACAACAGTGTTCAACCTGCTCACCGGCGTTTATGCGCCCACTTCCGGCTCCATCACCTTTAACGGTACCAACATCGGCGGCTGGAAGCCGTACCAGATCGCCCGCGCGGGGGTCTGCCGTACATTCCAAAATATCCGATTGTTTCCCGAACTCTCCGTGCTCGACAACGTCCGCACCGCCGCCTCGACCCGTACCACCGTCGGACTGTTCGCTACCGCGTTCCGCACTCCGGCGTTTTATGCCTGCGAAAAGGCCGTCACTGCGGACGCCGAACGGCTACTCGATCTTTTCGACCTTTTGCCACTCAAGAACGAGGAGGCGAAAAACCTGCCGTACGGGGCGCAACGGCGTCTCGAAATCGCCCGCGCCCTCGCGACCAAGCCCGAACTGCTACTCCTTGATGAGCCGGCGGCGGGCATGAACGAGAAAGAATCGGCGGATTTACGCGGCATCGTGCGGCGTTTGCGCGACGAGTTCGGCCTGACGATACTGCTGATCGAGCACGATATGGCGTTCGTGATGGGCATCTGTGACAAGATTACCGTGCTAGTCTATGGTAAGCCTATCGCGTATGGGACGCCGGGGCAGATCCGAAACGACCCTCAGGTGATTGAGGCATATCTCGGCAAGGAGGAAGACGACGTTGAGTAGTAACGCGGCGGCGGAGGTCACGCCTTTGCTCGCGCTCATGGATCTGGACGTCTACTACGGCGCGATCCACGCGATTCGCGGCGTGTCGCTCGTGGTCAACCCCGGAGAGATCGTGACCCTGATCGGCGCGAACGGCGCGGGCAAATCCACGCTCCTGCGCACGGCGTCCGGACTGGTGCGCGCGAAGTCCGGCACCGTTACGTTTCTAGGCGAGGACATCACGAAGCGCGACCCTGCCTACATAGTCTCGCGGCGGCTCGTGCATTGCCCCGAAGGTCGCCGCATCTTCTCGAACATGACCGTGCGCGAGAACCTGGAACTGGGCGCGTACCTGCGGAGCGACAAGGACGGCATCGCCCAGGACGTGGAGAACGCGCTAAACCTGTTCCCCCGCCTGCGCGAGCGCATCGGGCAGAACGCGGGCACGCTCTCCGGGGGCGAACAGCAGATGCTAGCCATCGGCCGCGCCCTGCTCACCCGCCCGAAACTGCTGATGCTCGACGAACCGTCCCTCGGCCTCGCGCCGAACCTGGTGCGCGACATCTTCCGTATCGTTAAGCAGATCAACAGCGAGCAGGGCGTCGCAGTGCTACTCGTGGAGCAGAACGCGAACCAGGCACTCGCGGTCGCGCACCGCGCCTACGTGCTGGAGACCGGCGCGATCCACCTGTCCGGCAACGCCGCCGATCTCAGAAATGACCCGCAAGTTCGCGCGGCGTACTTGGGCGAAGGCTGACGGTGGTTACGTCGCCCGATCTGGAAACGGATCGGCTGCGCCCCCTCGCCGCTGGCGACGCCGATACCCTGTTCTCGATCTTCTCCGACCCGCCTACCGTGGAGTTCATCGAATGGGAGCCGTTCCAGGGGATATCGCAGGCACTGTGGCTACTAGGTTGGGCGCGGACAGAGTCGCTGAAAGAGCCGCGCCCGGTCTTCGTTTGGGGCATTGAGTGGCGTGACGTAGAGGAGTCAGTGTTGCTGGGCGTTGTTACACTGATCATACGCGACCCGAATCTCCGGGAGGCGGACATCGGCTATGTTTTGGACCGCGCCGTTTGGGGACGTTGCATTGCGACCGAAGCCATGCGGGTCGTGATCGAAGCGGCCTTCGTCCGGCTACAGTTGCGCCGGTTGACCGCCGGGTGTCATCCGGGAAACGCGGCGTCGGCCAGAGTTCTGGACAAGGCCGGGATGCGTCGCGAAGGGTGCCTGATACAGCACAAGTGGGAAAAGGGTCTCTGGCGAGATACGGTGTTGTTCGCCCTGCTCGATCACGAGTTCATCGCGCGACCGCCCGTGCCTGGTGCTTAGCCGCGCCGATTCCGGGTGAAGCGTCGGAGAATCTGCGGGAGCATCTGGTAGTACATGCGCATTCGCGACAGGAAGCCGGGCACGAACCCCAGTTTCTCCTCCTTCATCGGGTGTGTTACATCCTGGAGGATCACCTGGATCATCGGCAGGCCGCTCCCAAGGATGTGGTTCGTGATCGCGAGTTCCACGCCGTAGCCGGACTCGCTCAGGCGGGGCACCGACAGAAACACGTCGCGGCGGATCGCGCGTTGGCCGGAGATGTTCGGGGCGATTTTCTGCGCGAGCGTGGTCGCGCCGCGCCCGCCGCGAAATACGCCGAGTGCCATCACCACGCGCCTGGAAGTGACCGGCTCTAGAATATCCATCACGTGCGCGGCGGTCAGTCCCACCAGGTCGGCGTCGAAGAACAAAAGCACGTCGAACTCCGCCGCCTGACTCGCGCCGAGGCCCATGGCCGCGCCCTTGCCGCGATTCGGCGACTGGCGTATCACGCTCACCTTCGCCTGTTTGCCCTGCGCCGCCGGGTGCGCGGACACCACGGCGGACGTGTCGTCGGTAGATCCGTCGTCCACGACCAGCACAGCGTCTACTTCGGGCGCGGACGCGAGCGTGTCTAGCACCGCGCCGATGCGCCCCGCCTCGTTGTAGGCGGGGACTACCGCGCAGACGGAGAGTCTGGTCTCCTCGTTCGATCCGCTCACGTCCGCGCCGTGGCTCCTGTTTCGGACGTCATGCGCGGCTAGTTTACCCTGCTCGGGATGGCGTTCGCCTGAGCCGCTTCGTAGGCTTTCGCACGCCTTTCCGCTGCCTCTATGCGCTTGGAGGTGAGCGGGTGTGACTGCAACAAGGCGATGCCGCCGTTGCCAGTTTTCGCGCCCATCTTGCGGAAGAACGAGGCCATGGACTCAGGGTTGTACCCCGCTTTAGTCAGGTATCTGAACCCGTTCTCGTCCGCCTCGGTCTCGTCCCCGCGGGAGAAGCGCAACTGGTCTAGCTGGAGCACGATGCCCGTCGCCGCTTTTGCGAGGTCGCTCGACTTCCCCAGTGCCAGCGACGCGATTAATCCCTTGGTTTGCGAGTCGGAGATCTGCTTCACCGAGTGCCGCTTGACGATGTGCGTGGCCTCATGCCCGAGAACCGACGCCACTTCGTCGTCCGACGACGCGAGGTCCATCAGCCCTTTGTAGAAATAGATCGGCCCGCCCGGTAGCGCGAACGCGTTGACGTCTTTGGAATCAATCAACTTCACAGAGAACGGCACGTCGTAGTCGCGTCGCGCCAGCGGCAGGATCCGCGCCGCTACCCGTTGCAACCGCTCATTATCCGGGCCGGAGGTGATGATCTTCGCCTTCTGCTCGACTTCTTTTGCCGATTGCTGACCCAGATCAATCTCCTGTGACTTCGACATACTCATAACGTTGCCGAAATTCACCCCTTTGCAACCGGACGTCCCGAGTGTCGTACTGGCCATCATCGCCGTGGCTGCGAGGCATGCTCCCGCCCGCTTAATAGTGAGCGCGACGTTATTATCGCGACTTTTCGGAGTGTTTATCATTTTTTTCGCTCGTAGGTGACGGCGCGTTCTTGCCGCCGTTCATCATCTCCGCCTGCTTCCAAAGGGCGGCTGTCTGGTCGGACAGTTTCGTCAGCGACCGTTGCGCCTCCGCGATGGCACCGCGGCTCCGCGCCTGCGCGTTGCCGCCCGCCCGCGCCATAGCGTCGGACGCCGCTTGCATTTCGGCCGCGGCCTCGACGAACTTCTTCCGCTTGAGTAACGCCGAAGCGTGGTCCACGTGTGACTGTGCCTCGGCGATCTGCTCCACGGTTCCTGACCCGTGCGTCGGGCTGACCCCACGCACGGCCGGGGATCCGGGGCGACGTGCCACCTGAAGCTCCGCGACTTGCGCCCGCAACAGACCGACCTGATACGTGTTGTACCCGACTAGGCCGACGATAAACAGCGCGAACAGGAACCGGACGATAGCCCCGAGTGCCTTACCCATGCTTAGTTTCCTTTGTTTTGTCGCCCGCGCCGCCGAAACGGGCGTGCATCCCCTGTTTCAGACCCAGCTCAACGGCTAAAGTTGCCCGCGCCGCGAAAGAAGCGAGCGGCACGCCGATGCCCTTCTTGCCCGCCATTATCCGCGCGTTGTGTCGGTCGGTCGCGCCCCATGTGTATTTGTAGGACTCATTGCCGCGTAGGAAGTCGAAAACCGCCGCGCCATCCTGCTCGATGGCGTGCCGAATAGCGCGCGCGGTTAGCACCGACCCGATCGAGAAGCGCGCCAGTTCCGGCTCGAAACCGCCCAGATAGTAGTACGTCGTGTCGCCCTTGTGGAAGCAGTACAGGGCCGCCTCGATCCGCCCGTCTAGCGTCAGCGTGTGGAGCCGCAGGTGACCGCCCGCGAGGAGAGACTGCGCCATGTCGAAGTGGAACCGGCGCGCCGACGCGTTCGCGAACGCGCCGGGGAGCCAGCGGGCATTCCAACGGCGTTGGTGCAGAGTGAAGAACGCCTCGGTGGCTTCGGGGAGCGTGTCGGCGTCGGCAAGCGAGAATACCACTTCCCGGAAGTGCTTGCGCAGGTTACGTTCGTAGTAGCCGATGTTGGCGCGGCGTTTCTTCCCGAACCGCCCGGTGTACTCGTCCCAGGTCGGCGGCAGGTCGGCGGCGGGGCACGTTTCGCCGAGGACGACACAGACCGTCGCGCCGGAAACCTTTCCCTGACAGGTCGGCAGATGCGCCGCGAGCATTCCGCCGGGCCGCGCCTGCCGGATGTCTATGCGGTACCGCCCGCCGTCGCCCGCCAGCCATTCGAGGAGCGCGAGGGCGACGGGGTGCTCACTCTCCGGTCGCGCGACGATGTCGAGGTAGTCGGCATCCCCGTCGCCTAAGGGGCGCAGTTCGGCGGTCAGGGGGTCGCGCCACCAGAGAGCGAACCCGGCGGCGGCCCCCCCCTCCTCGAAGGCGAGCGCGAGGAACCGGCGTCCGCGCCCGCCGTGGTGCCGCCACCAGGCGGCGTTCCATTCCCAGGTCTGGAAAACACTGGCGCGGGGGGAGCCAGAGACGAGGCGGCGCAGGTCGGCGTGGCGCGTCGCGGCGAACGCGTCGAAATCGGTGTAGGTTCGTATGTCCAAGCCGTGGCTATAGTATCCGATTTTGCGCCGGGTTCGCGCGACGGGTCTATAAGCCGGGTTTGTAACCAGTGGAGTGGTTGCGTCATAGCTCCGCGGATTCCGAGGATTGTGTTGCGCGAGTTCGGGACGCGAGCGTTTTGTCAGGTCGGCGCGGGTGGGAATGGATCGTCGCCCGGGCCGACCGGTCGCCGTTCGCGCGACTCCACCGGACACTTAAAAGAAACTTACCCGCGACGCGCCGCATCTATAAAACCGGCGCGGGGATCGTACCTGCCCTATTGGTAAGGAGCAACCAGTTATGATCGGCATCGGCAAGTTTTTCGCGGCGGCTGGCGTCGCGGCAATGATCGCATTCGGGGGAGCGGCGCACGCCCAGACTGAAATCATCACCGGTAGCAAGCCGCTACGCTTAAAGATCGGCGGGTACTTCCCGACCAGCGGAAACACGAAGAACGCGTTCGGCAAAAACCTGTATGCCGTGGGGGCGTCTTACCACCTCGTCCGGCTCCTCCCGTTCGAGGCGTACGCGGACTACGCCGATCAGAGTAAAAGTGGCGGACGGCTGCAGATCTTCGACTTCGGCGCGTCGGTACACTTCAACTTGATACCCCCCGCGCTCCACATCATCGGTTCGCCGTTCGTGGAAGCCGGGCTTGGCTACTACAGCGTCAAGGCGGGCGGGGGCAACACGAACAACCGGCTCGGCGGCAAAGTAGCACTGGGCTACGAACTGCCGTTCGGCGTTTTCGGCGAGGCGGAATACGACGTCATCAGCAAGGTGAACGGGTACGACCCGTCCGGCTACCGCCTGAACATCGGCTACCGCTTCTAAAGGCACCTCACGGCGAGCGCGACATCTCCGGCGATTGGTGCCGGAGGCATGCGGCACCAATCACCTTCGACCCTCGACTGATGAGGAGCGATCCCGACCTTGACGATCCAAAGCGATCGGGATCGGTGTTAGTGTTTCGCCCCGGTGCAAGGAGATCGCGACGTCCTTCATCCGCTCGGCGCGCCCGCCGACCGTGTCTCACCCGGTTCGCGCGACCGGGCGGCGGGCTAAAGCAGGTCGCGGAGCGTCGGTTTCAGGGAACGTTTTTCCCCGCCCCCTTTTGGCACAATGACGATCTCCACCACCATCCCGGCGGGCTGGCGTAGTCGCGCACGAACGGCGTCCAGATTTTCCGATTCGTAAGTCACCCCGTCCACGGAGACGATCTTGTCGCCGACACTCATCCCGGCCTCCGCCGCCGGACTATTCGGCATTACCGACAGCACGGCATGCTCGGCACCGCCGAACGGCGCGGTGAACCCGTGGCGCAGCATCGGGAACGGCGCGTCGAAGTTCTTGTTTTTCACTAGATACAGCTTCCGGTGTCCATAATCGAACGTCACCGTGAAATGTTGCAGGGTGCGCGTGCCGATGGACCCGGCTATATCTTTGCTTTTCGGGTCGAACCCGCTCTTCTTTTGCGCCTGCTTCAAGCCGCCCTCGAACCCCTTAAAGGTGACGCCGTTCCGCGTGTCGCCGAGCGTCATCTCCGGGATTCGGGCGAGATATGTCGTGATGGCACCGCCTACCCCGACCGAGCTATTATCCTCGATAAGCGGGTGCAGGCGCGTCGTCAGGTGATGCTTGCTCACGAAGCGGGGGTAGATCAGGAGCGCGTTGTAAAGCCCGGAGTCAACGAGAAGCCGAACGGGGGCATTTATCTACCACGGCGGGGATAGCCGGAACGCCGTTCTCGAAGGTTAAATCGAGCGCGAGCGCGCCGGGGGGAGGGACCGCTTTGTCCGGTTCCGTGAGCGTCACGGTGCCGCTGACGAAATCGAGCGTGACGACGAATTGCTGAAACAAGGGGCGACCGATCAGACCGTCGGCACCGAAGTTCTCGCCGAGCGGAGCGATCACCGCATCCGCCCCGTCCATCGGCAGGTTCCCCAGCGAGGCGTGCGCGATGGTCACCGGGGTTACCCGGACCTCGCCCGCGCCCATGGCTTTCACTTTCTTACCGCCGCCCTTTACGCTGAACAAATCCGCCACCTCCGCGCCGATCACGTTCGCGTTCGCGCCGGTATCCACGTTGAGTCGAGCCGGTATCCACGTTGAGTCGCGCCGGTTTGCCGTTGGTAATGGCGGTTACCACAATCGCGCCGCGCTCGACGGTGAAGGGGATCACCGTAGCGGACGCGGGGTTCCCGTCTTGCGCTCGCGCCACGCACCCCGCCGCCGCGAACCCCACGGTGACCGCGCACAGCAATGCCGTCCATTTCTGCCTCTGCATCGGAATGTACCTCCAAGAAAAGTTCGCTGATCCTTGACATTATCACAATGATAATGTAATCTCTGTGAGAATATCACCGACTGTACTTCAATGCCACTATCCAAAGCCGACCTACTCATGCACCCCGTCCGCGGGCGTATCCTGTCAACGATCAGCCGGCGACGGATGACCACCCGCGAGATCGCTCAGGCACTCCCAGACATCTCGCAGGCATCGGTGTACCGCCATATAGCCGTGCTCGCGGAGGCGGGCATCTTGTACGTCGCCGAGGAGAAGCCGGCTCGCGCACTCACCGAGCGTGTCTATGCCCTCGACGAGACGAAAGCATACATCGAGCCAGACGAGCGCGGCGGCATGACACAGGACGATTACCTGCGCTATTTCTTCCAGTTTATCGAAGGCCTGCGACAGACGTATCGTCGTTATGCGGCGGGAGCGGGGGCGGACACCGACCCGAACCGCGACGGAGTCTCTTTCTACGGGGAAGTTCTTCACCTGACCCCGGAAGAGATGGATGAACTACGAAAGGAGATGCGCGCCGTGACCCGGCGATTTCAGGACAACGCGCCGCGCCCCGACCGGCGGCGTTTTTATATCGGTCGCCTGACGCTACCGGATGACGGCGCGACGGGGGCTGAGTCATAATTGTTGCCTTCTGGAAACGTCGCCCTCTGGAGTCGGCAATTTCCAGAACGCCTTCCCCCACCGCGTTCGTGACTTACACCCGCGTGACGCCGTCAGATAGACCGAGGGGGACGGAACGTGATAGTTCCGTCCTGCCCTCGTCAACACAAAAAGGTTCGATTGAGAAAAATGATAAGGAGTTTGTTATGATTCTGTTTTCCCGGCCTCGCGCCGCCCGCCGGTGCTTGGCCGCGCCGCTCGCCGCGACACTCGGTTTGACCGCGCTCGCCGCGCCCGTTTCCGCCGCGCCGCCCGTGACCCCGGTGGCCGCCGCTCCCGCCTCGCCCGCCGTTCACGGCATCAACCCGGCATATATAGACCGCTCGGTGAAACCGACCGCCGACTTCTACGAATATGCCAACGGCGCGTGGCTTAAAACTGCCCGGATTCCCGACGCCTTCACACGGGCGGGCGCGGGCATGGAGGCGTTCCAGCGCGCGAACGACGCGGTGCGACAACTCCTGGTCACGGCGGCGGCGAACGCGGCGAGCGGCAAAGCCGCCCCCGGTTCCAACGAGCGGAAGGTCGGCGACTACTACCGCGTCGCCGCCGACGAAGCCCTCGCCGATAAACTGGGCGCGACGCCGATACAGCCCGAACTCGACCGAATCGCGGCGATACTGAGCGCGAACGATGTCATGGCGACGCTCGCGCATTTCGACCGGATAGGCATAGATTCCGGTTTCGGCATCGGCGTCGGTCCCGACTTCAAAGACAGCACGCGCAATATCGCCGAGCTCGGACAGGGCGGCTTGGGTCTGCCCGACCGCGACTATTACCTGAAAACGGATGCGGCGTCGGAAGGGATACGCAAAGCCTACGCGGGTCACGTCGCGCGCTACTTGGTGCTACTCGGCGACAAGCCCGCCGACGCCGACGCGCAGGCTCAGACGGTTCTCGCGTTCGAGACACGGCTCGCCAAAGCCGCGCTCGATAACGTTTCGCTACGCGACCCCGCCAAGAACTACCACCCGATGACGCTCGCGCAACTCAAGGCCGCCGCGCCAGCGCCGTGGGACGCCTACCTCGCCGGCATCGGAAAACCCGATCCCGGCATCATCAACGTCGCGCACCCCGCATTCCTCGCGGAGTTCGCCGCGATGACGCGGTCCGTGCCGGTCGCCGACTGGAAAACCTACTTGCGCTTCCACCTCGTGGCGACGGCGGCGGGCTACCTGAGCAAGCCGTTCGTGGACGAAAACCTCCGCCTCGTTTCGGCACTGACCGGTCAGATAACGTTGCGTCCGCGCGCCCAGCGGGCGGCGTCGGCCACCGACGCCGCGCTCGGCGAAGCCGTGGGGCAACTGTACGTGGCGAAGAACTTTACCCCAGAATCGAAGGCGAAAGCACTCGCCCTGGTGCTGAATCTGAAAGCCGCTCTGTCGGATCGGATCAAAACGCTGGACTGGATGGGCGACGCGACGAAAAAGGAGGCGCGGCGCAAACTCGACAAACTCACGATCAAGATCGGCTACCCGGAGAAATGGCGCGATTACAGCAGGTTCGATGTCAAGATGGATTCGTACTACGCCAACGCCGCGCGCTTCAGCGCGTTCGAGTTCGAAAGGACCCTGGGTAAGATAGGCAAGCCGGTAGACCGCGCCGAGTGGGATACGACGCCCGCCACGGTGAACGCCTACTACACCCCGACGTTTAACGAGATCGTGTTTCCCGCCGCGATTTTGCAACCGCCGCTTTTCGATCCGCAGTCCGACGACGCCTCGAACTACGGGGCGATAGGAAGCATCATCGGTCACGAGATGACGCACGGGTTCGACGATCAAGGCAGACAGTTCGACGCGGACGGCAACCTCAAGGACTGGTGGGCCGCGGAGGACGCGAAGCGCTTTGAGGCGAAGGCGGCGGCACTGGCGAAGCAGTACGACGCCTATGAGCCGGTGCCGGGGACCCATATCAACGGCAAACTAACCGTGGGCGAAAATATCGCCGACCTGGGCGGCCTGAAGATAGCGTACCTCGCCTACAAGAAGTCCCTCGGCGGGAAGGAGCCGCCCGCGATAGACGGGTTCACCGGCGAGCAACGGTTCTTCCTTGCCTACGCGCAGGCGTGGCGCGCGAAACTACGCCCGGAGGCGGCGGTTCTCCAGATGAACACCGACCCGCACTCCCCGGCCCCGTTCCGGGTGCGCGGGCCGCTCGCGGACACGCCCGCGTTCTGGCAGGCGTTCGGGGGGAAGGCACCGGAGGTTTCGGCGACGGTCTGGTAGGAGCCGTCTCCTACCACGCCCGGAAATGTCACGAATGCCGCTCCGGCGGCGTCTTGCAGGAGTTCCACCGACGGACGCCGTCTTTAAATATCGGCGTCCGTTGGACAATTGGGAAAATATCGGTTAAACTTTAGCGGGAAAACTGAAACTGCCCCCGTCAAAACACGTCTAGAAAAAAGATGGGGCCGGGATCATCCGCCATTTGAACGAGACCGAAACGCGGGAAGTGACCTTCCTGGCAAGAAAGAGTGCGGGCAAACTATAATGGGATCGGCGATGGCGACAACCGAGCGAGATGACTCCCCCCTGACCAGCGTCTGGGGCGCGATCAGCGCGGCGGTCGCCGCGCCCCGGCACGGACGCGCCATGTCATTCTCCAAACCATCTCCTCTGTCACCGCCCGCGCGCCCGCTGTCGCCGTCCGGGTCGGCACCGCCGCCGCACCAGGGCGAGCAGGGCGCGGCGGACGAGACGCCCGCCGCCGCGACGAACACCCGTGACACGATGGCGGCTTCGGTGGATGACGATCGCCGACTCACCTTCGACCAGATCGTCGAGAAGTACCGCGCCAAGATATACAACCTGATCCTGCGCATCATAGGCGACCACGACGACGCCGAGGACCTGACCGTGGAAACCTTCCTGAACGCGTTCCGTGCCTGGGATCGGTTCCGGGGCGACGCCCGCGTCTCGACGTGGCTCCACCAGATAGCGGTCAATAACTGCAAAAACCGCTTCAAGCAGCGCGACCGACAGCGCGAGCGCGAGCCGGTCAGCCTGAACGACCACATCGAGACCGATTCGGGCGAGCTGGGGCGCGAAGTGGCCGACTGGCGTAACGTCCCCGAACAGGCCCTCATGGACAAGGAGTTCGCCGCGCGACTGCACCGCGCCGTGGAATCGCTCAAGCCGGATTACAAAGTCGTGTTCGTACTCGCCGAAGTAGATGACCTGTCCTATGACGAGATCGCCCGCGTCACCGACCTAACGGTGCCCGCCGTCAAGACCCGGTTGCACCGCGCGCGAAACATGGTGCGACAAAAACTCGAACCGTATTACCGCGGCCTGTAGTCATAACACCTGCCGCGGGCGAGAAATCGCGGGCGGCGCGGGGCGGCGCGGATGAACGGCGGGGGTACGAAAACCGGGTAGCGGTTCCGCCCAGGGCCGCGCGATAGCCGCTCAGAGGGTGTCGCGTCAGGCCCGCCCTTCCGACCTTTCCGGAGATTGTAGCACCACCGATGTTTGATCGCTTTCGTCGCGGCACGCCCGCCCTTTTCGCCGTAACCCTACCCACCCTGCTCTGCGCGGCGATCGCGTGGGCGCAGGAGGGGCAGATCGTCTCCGAGGTAGAGATACGCATCCGCGGCACGGCGAGCACCAACGCGCAGGTCGCGCGGACCGCCTCGGCGGGCGCGGGGATCAAGGCGGGCGCGCCGTTCACATCCGCCGCCTACACCGAGGCGCGGCAACGCATCCGCGAGATCGGCCTGTACCAGTCCGTGGTCGGGCGTACGGAGACCACGACGGATGGTCGCCTGCACGTGATCTTCGAGATGGTCGAGAACCCCGTCATCCAGCAGGTCATCATCACCGGCAACAAATCAGTCGCGCTCAAGGACCTGTTACCGAAACTCCAGACCGTCCCCAAAACGGTACTGAACACGGTCACTCTCGACCAGGATCTGCTCCGAATCCAGCAGGAGTATCAGCAACGGGGCCTGGCGGCGTTCGTGACGAACGAGGTCGGCATTGACCCCAAGACCGGCGTGCTCACGATCCCGATCCAGGAGACCACGGTCGAGACGATCACGATCGAAGGACTGAAGAAGACCCGCCCCGGCGTCGTCCTGCGCGAGATGCGCACTAAAGTGGGCGAGCCGTTCAACAAAAACACGATTCAGCGCGACTTGCAACGCATCTACAACCTCGGCTTGTTCGCGAACGTCGAGGGGTGGCGCGTGGACGACGGCTCGGAACTGGGCAAACTACGCCTCGTCGTGCCCGTGCAGGAGCAGCGGTCGGGCCAGGTCGGCGTCTCGGTCGGCTACTCGGTGCGCCAGCGGCTGACGGGCACGCTCTCCTTAAACGAGAACAACTTCCAGGGACGTGGCCAGACGCTGAACCTGTCGTGGACGGTGGGCGGCTCGAGTTCGGCGAACCAGTTCGACGTCGGGTTCACCGAGCCGTGGATAGACAAGCACAATACGTCGGCTTCGGTGAACGTTTATAACCGGGTCTCCTACCGGTTCAACCGTGCCCTTTCTAACTCGCTCACGAGCGGCACGAACGACAACCAGTATTACGAGGAGCGGCGCGGTGGATCGGTGACCGTCGCGCGGCCGATCTCCGACTTCACCCGCGTTTTCGCGTCCTTCCGGGCGGAGAACGTGCGCGCGAACAACCTGCAAGCCAACTACGACGCCTTGACGACGACCGAGATCAGCAACATCCGCGGCTCGCTGGTGTCACGGGGTAACGTCTCGTCAGTGACCCTGCGCGGCGTGACCAACATGCGTGACGTCGAGACGGACCCGGCGAGCGGCATCTACTTCTCGCCCGCCCTCGAGTTCGGCGTCGGCAACTACGACTACCAGGACCCGCGCCCGAACCCGGCCTTCGTGGACGACACGACGACCCCGAACATCTCGCACGCGCTGGTGGATGCCCGTCGCCAAAACGGGTCATTCACCAAAGGCAACGTTGACATCCGCAACTACTACCCCCTGGACGGCAGGAAGCGGTCACTCGACGAACTCAAGAAGCCGAAGGCGGTGCTGGCGAGTCGGCTCCTGTTCGGGACGTCGGCGGGCAACATCGGCTTTTCGGAGCAGTACTTCATGGGCGGCGCGGACAACCTGCGCGGCTACAACGACGACCGTTTCTGGGGGAACAACACCCTGCTCCTCTCGAACGAAGTGCGGTTCCCGCTGGACCGCAAATCCGGAACGCTGAACGGCGTCTTTTTCGTAGACATCGGGGACGCCTGGGGCGCGAACAGTTTCAACAAGGAGAACATCTCTGGCTTCGCGCAACACGGCTCCTTCTCGCCGCGCGTCGGCTTCGGGATCGGCATCCGCGTCAAAACCCCGGTCGGTCCGGTGCGCCTCGACTACGGCATCGGCGAGACGAACCGCACCCATTTCTCGATAGGCCAGGCGTTCTAGCCGGTCCGCGGTATTCCCGCCGTTTTGTTAAGGAGTTATGTTCTTGGTCACCGTATTTCAAGCGTTTAGAAGGTTTCTCGTTCCCGCGCTCGCTGTTTCAGCGGGCCTGATCGTCACCGCCGTTGCGCCCATCCCGCCCGCGCAAGCCGCCCCGCCGGACGCCGCGCAGTTCGGCATGGTGGACGTAGGCAGAGTGCTCAACGAATCGAAGGGGCGCCTCGCCGCGTCCGATAATCTTCAGGCGATGAAGCAAAACATGACCGCCGTTCTGCGCCGACTCGATCAAGGGTCCGCGCGGTTTATCCCGGACACGGCGATCACCGAACTCGCCTCCTTGTATGAGAAGGCGAAGCCGACCGACGCCGAGCAGAAGCGGATCGGGCAGCTCGAAGAGCAAGGCGATAAGCAGAAGCGCGAGTTGACCACGCTCCAGAACACTCCCAAAATGGACGACGCGCAGACCGCCCGGATGGCGCAACTCACCGACACCCAGGAGAAGGGCGGTGCCTCGCTACAGAAACTAGTGGGCACGCTCGAAGCGCGGCTGTCGGACAGGGCGCGCGAAGCGGATCTGAAGTCGCTGACCCAGGTGCGGGCGGCGGTCGCTCGCGTCGCTAAGGCGAAGAACCTTTCCGTGGTGTTCACCGGCGATATCGCCATCTACGCCGTCGTGGACATCACCGATGAAGTGCTCAAAGAAGTCAACAAGTAGCCAGGGATCCTACCGGCGTTCCCCGCCCTGGGGGGCGACCGCGATTATCGGCGCGGCCGTTCTGACGCTCGGTGGTTGCGCCGTTCCCGCGCCGCAAGCGGCGGCGAAGCCGGAGCGGGCTTACGTGGGCGTCGAGACTCTCGTCGCCGCCCACCCGCTCGCGGCGTCTTTACGCGACCTCGACGCCGCTGCGCAACGTCTGCGCGGCGACGCGGCGGTCCCCGCGCGAGTGGGAACGCCGGAGGTGTTCGCGCCGATTCTCTCTGACACGCCGACGCGCTCCGGCACCGACGCGAAGCGCAACGCGGACGCGCGGCTCGCCCTGCGGCGTAGCGCGGAGACGACCCTGACACGTTATGTCGCCACGATAGCCGCGATCGGCGCGCGGATACGGGTTGAGAAGCGCGCCGAGTTCGAGGGGATTGCCAGCGCGCGCGGTGCCGACCGCGAAGCGGCAGCCAGAACCCGCATCGAGAATGAGACCCGCGACGCCATCGTTTCGCGTTCGGACGCCGCGCGGCAGGCGCGCATCCGCCGCGACGCCGCGAAACTGAACCTCAGCAATCAGAATGTCGTCTCCGTCGCCCGCGATCCCGTCACCAAACTTCCTTCCGACAAGCGGCTGGAGGAGCAGATCGCCGCGCTCAGCGCACACGCGGAGAAGCCCCCGCCGCGCCCGACCCCTTTCGTGACCAGCGATGAGGCGCGGCTGACTAAACTCCTGCGCGACTGGGAGAAGGAAGTCAACCGCATCCGCGACGCAAACGACCGGGACGTCACATTCAATAACGGCCTGATCGCGGACGCGATTGCCACCATCCGCGCCGAGAACGACGAGTGGGTGCGGAAACAACTCGCTAAACTACCGGCGGACGACGGGCAGGGCACGGAGATCGCCGCGCTACGCCGCGAACTCCTCGCCCTTCTGCAAGATTTGGAAGCCACCGAGCGTGTCGCAGCGCGGGCCGCAATGGCGGATGGTGCCGGTGCCCGCCTGCCGCCGCTCCCCGCGGTCGCGCCCGTCATGGTCACTCGCCCCGATTCCGACGCCGTTTACCGCCAGATAGTCGCCGAACGCGCCGACATCCGCGACGCGATCCGGCGCGATGTGGTCGCCGCCGTGCGCGACGCGGGGCAGGCGCACAACGTCGAGCCGGTTTTCTCCCCCGCCCCGAATCTGCCGGATCGCACCCCCGAGTTCCGCCGCTGGATTTTTGGTAACGTTGATACAGTTCCGCTGTCAAATCAAGCGAAACCCCGATAAGACACTCTTTGCAAGAATCGGGAATCACGGGCGCGGATTGATGGTACTGCCTGCGACGCGTTAACCGGCAAAAGATGCCCTTTGGGAAGCGAACTGAACACAGCGATGGTCAACCAGGATAATTCAACCAACAAGGCGCGCACGGTCAGCGAACTCGCGCATCTGGTACAGGGGCGCGTCTTCGGAGACCCCCATACCGTGATCAGCGGCATCGCGGCCATTGAGGACGCACAGAGCGGCGACATCACCTTCGCGGAAAGCGTCCGATTCCTCGCGAACGCCGCGCTGTCGCAAGCCTCCGCCATCCTCGCCCCCGAAGCCGACCTGAAGGACGCGCTCGCGAACGGCGGATTGTCGTCGAAGACGCTGATCCAGGTCGCGAACCCGCGCCTCGCGTTCGCGCAACTCCTCGACCTTTTCGCGCCGGAACGGTACCAGACGCGCGAGATTCACCGAACCGCCGTGATCGGCTCCGATTTCCGGCACGGCGCGAACGCCTCGGTCGGCGCGAACTGCGTCTTCGGCGAGAACGTACGCCTCGGCGAGAACGTCACGATTCACGCGCTCGTCTATCTCGGCGACGACGTCGAGATCGGCGACAACACCACGGTCCATCCCAACGTTTCGCTCTTGCGCGGCACGGTGGTCGGCGATAACTGCATCATTCACAGCGGCGCGGTACTCGGCGCGGACGGCTACGGCTACCTGACATCGGCTGGCAAGCACCGCAAAGTGCCGCAGATCGGCAACGTCGCGGTCGGTAGCGACGTCGAGATCGGCGCGAACGTCACGATTGACCGTGCCCGCACCGGCACCACGCGCATCGGGCGCGGGACGAAAATTGACAACCTGGTTCACATCGGGCACAACTGCGAGATCGGCGAGGATTGTCTGATCGTGGCGCAGGTGGGGCTCGCGGGCGGCGTGGAGACCGGAAGAAACGTCATCATCGCGGGTCAAGCCGGCGTCAAGGAGCAGGTCAAGATAGGCGACCAGGCAGTGATCGCGGCGCAGTCCGGTGTGTTCGGCGACGTCCCCGCACGGGCACATATCTCCGGCTACCCGGCCCGCCCGCACAAGGAAAGCCTGAAGGCGAGCGCGGCGGCGAACCAGTTGCCCGAGATGATCAAGGCGTTCCGCGAGATGGAGAAGCGGGTCGCCGAACTCGAATCGAGACTCGCGGCGCGGGGGGAGTAGATCTTGCGGCATGAGTCTGGGGAGTCATCCACCCGCGCGCGAACGATCCAGGCCCCCGTCACGGTCGAGGGGATCGGTATCCATACTGGAACCGCGTCGCGGGTGACTCTCCTGCCGCATGACGGCTTCAACAACCGCGTCATCCGCGCCGATGAGCACGACGGCGTGTCCTTCCGAACCGCCGCCGGGGTGACAATTCCCGCCACCACCACCTCCGTCGTTGACACGTCGCGTTGCACGGTGCTTGGCAAAGACGGCGCGACGATCTCCACGGTCGAGCATCTGATGTCGGCCCTCGCGGGGTTGCGAATTACGCATCTAACGGTCGAGGTAGACGGTTCCGAACTTCCCATCGGGGACGGTAGTGCTTCGATATGGACCGACGCTATCGCCCAGGTTGGTGCCCGGTATATACACACCTACGAGGCGGCGGTGCCCATCCTACCATTGATCGTGACGGGCAAGAACGGCGCGTTTATAGCGGCGTACCCGTCCGATGAACTCACGCTGACGGCGGCGATCTGTTTCGATCACTCGCTCGTCGGCACCCAAATCGCCCGCTACGACGAGACCGCCGACAACTATTTCGCGGACATCGCCCCCGCCCGTACCTTCGGGTTCATTGAAGAAGTGGAAGCCCTGCGCAAAGCCGGACTCGCCCTCGGCGGGAGCGAGGAGAACGCCCTGATCGTGTACCCCGACCATTACTCGCGGCCGCTCCGCTTCCCGAACGAGCTAGCACGGCATAAACTCCTCGACCTGATGGGCGATCTCGCGCTCGCGGGTTTGCCGCTCCCGGATATGGACGTGTTCGCGGTGAAGCCGAGCCACCGGCTCAACGTTGAGTTTGCTAGGGCGTTGGTTGCTACTGCGTGTTAGAGTAGGAGAGGTGGCGTTGGGGGCACAATGGGGTCGCGCGGGAAGCCGACGGCACGCCTAACCCGGCACGCCACCGACGTATCACATTAGGAACCAGGCGACGAAGCAATCACTCTAACCTGGAGGCTACACGGGGGGCGAAACCTCCGACTCCCCCACGACCTCATCCTCCGTGGCGGGAGCCGCGCCGAGCACGCGAAGGCGGTCAGCCGGGTCGGTAACGCCGTACAGATCAAGGACGCGGTTATCAATCTCGCTGTCAATCGCGGCGACTTCGGCTTGCAACGCCTGGACGCGGGCTATCTCGCGGGCTTCGGCGTCGAACAACGATTGCAGGGCGGTCGGGTCGGACGGCACCAGCGCGTCGGGTTCGAGCGCGGCGAGCGTGCGCCCCGTGTAGCGCGGCAGACGGAGCAGTCGCTCGAGGTAGCGGCGGTATCCGTCGTCGGGGACTTCGAGCCAGAGTAGTTTGTGTTTGAGCACTAGCGTGTCGGGAAACCGTGTCGGGCTGAACACGTTTTCGGCAATGGCAGTATCGGTTCGGCGGGCGACGCAAGCGTCGGGGAGCGACCAGACGCCCGCGAACCGGGCGTTGAACAGAGTCAAAACGGGGTATGACGGGTCGGCGCGTTGCAACTCCGCTATCAGGTGATCGTACGGGATGGCGATATTCGGCTCGCCTTTCCGGGTCTGCTTGATCGTATAGCCGAGGTCGCGCAGGGCGTTGAGTTCGGCGAGCAGGAGCGGGGCGGCGTCGCGCGAATCGGCAAAGCGGTACACCTGCAAGCGTCTGCCGTTGGTGAGCCAGCCGAGCGAAACGCCGTTCGCGGCGGCGTAGCGACGCAACTGCGACAGGTGGCTTTTGGGGTCGCCTAGAGCGAGGTCAAGTTAGAGCGAGGTGTTCTTATCCTCCACGAGGAAGCAGGTCCCGGAGCCGGGCGGGTTCGGGGCGAAGTCGGGCCGGTCGCCGTTCTTGGCTAAGTTGTAGACCTGTTCGGCGGGGGCGAATCCGAGCAGGGAAAGGATCGGGGCGGTAATAGCGGCGTCCACGACGGCGACTTCGTCTCCCGGTTACGGCGAGGTGAGGTAATCAAGGTAGGTACGCCCGTTGAACGCGGAACCGGCGAACAGGGCGAAGAAAGCGGCTACGAAGTCGGGGAAGTTCATCGGGGGTAGATTCGGCGTTGGAGGGGAGGAATCCTGTATCGCGACATGGCCCCGGCTAGTCACGCGGCAACTTAGCCGCGTTTATACCTGTCTAAGCGGTTGATTTGAAATAGGTCTCGCTTCCCCGTAATAAAAACTGAAGCGAGCCCCTTACCCGCGTTTCGCCCCAGCGGCATTGTGTCGCGGGGGGCGAAGCGGCGGCGGGATCCGCGCCGCGAAAAAAGTTCCGCGCGAACCGCAACCAATCGCCCGCGCCGCGCGTATCATGGTAGTAAGTTGCGGCGACACTTGCCGCCGCCGATGTTCATTACCGCGCCGCCGTACGGCCTCACCGCCGCCCTTCGCGCGAAACGCGCTACGCCGCGCCCCGTTCTTTGGTGCCCAATAATCCCGGTTAGGAGTGCATTCCCGTTGACCAGTACCATTTTCCCGGATAAGGCGAAGTCCCTGTCCGTGTCCCGTGCCCGCCGCGCGCCCGCCGCGCTCCGCGTCTCCTCCGCCGTGCTGACGCTCATGCTCGGCGTCGGCTCGGTCGCGTCGCAGTCGCCCCGCGCCGCGTTCGCCGCCGACAAGCCCGCTCCCGACAAGGCTTCTGCTCCCGATAAGGCTTCCACCGCCGAAAAGTTCTACCTGGCCTACCGCGCCCAGGTGGGTCAGGTGAAGAAGATGGCGGGGACCGCCACCCTGAAGGCGGAAGCATCCGGCCAGTCCGTCATCATTGAGTACAAGGGCACGAGCAAGGCGTCGTTCGTGAAAGTGGCACCCGGCGGCGCGGTCACCCTGGAAGACAGAACCGAGTCCGAGGAGTTTTCGGTCAACGGCCAGAAGGCACCGTCCAAGCCACCCGAAGACGATACCTCCTCCATAACGCTGTCGTCGAACGGCGAAATCGTCGCCTACACCCCGCCGAAGAAGACAGGTGAGGACAAGGACGATGAGCATACCGACGATCACTCCGAAGTGCGACTGCAAGCGGCGACGACGGTAGTATTCCCCGTGAACACCGTAAGCGTCGGTGACAGATGGTCACACGAGTACAAGGGGGGCAAGGTATTAGGCACGCGGGATGCGCACGCCGACTACGAACTGGCGGGTTTCGAGACTGTGGGCGGCACGAAAACCGCGAAGATAATGGTCTCCTACGCGGAATCCGGCGCGGACGCGATCAAGGCGCGGGGCACGGTGTACGTTGACGTGGCGACCGGCGACCCCATTAAAGATGACTTCGAGGCGGTCGGGGTGCCGGTTCCCGTCGGTCCCGCCGGCACGCGGGCGATCGGGACTTTCCACGACGAGCGCGTTGACGGCGGGCCATATGCGGCGGGGCAGACGCCCAAGCCGCTGACCGAGGCCCCGAAGATGCTGGCATCAGGAGCCGACGGCAAGAAGGGCGACCTCGCCGCACCGCCGAAGCCGGGCGACATGAGTCCCATCGAAGCCAGCAAGCCGGGAGATACCAAGAAGGACAAGACGATTGACGAGGTGGTGAAGGAATTCACGAAGATACCCGGTGTCGTCACCCTGTTCCGCAAGAAAGAGGCCGGTTCCGATAAGATCTACGCTGAACTGCCGGAAGCGCAACTCGGCCGGCTGATGATGTTGCAGGCGACCGCCTCGACCGGCACCGCCGAACAGATCGTCGCGGGCGACCCGATCAACGACATCGTTTTTAAGCTAGAGAAGATAGACGACCGCATCTTCTTCACCATCCCGAACTTCTCGTACCGCGCCATGAGCCCTGAGATCGCACGCTCGGTGCGCCGGTCGTTCGCGGACGGCTACCTGCAAGCCTTCAAGATCGAGGCGAAGCAGGCGGAACGCAAGTCGGTGCTGATTGACGTCTCCGACCTGTTCCGGGGCGATCTCGCGCAGGTTTCGGCGGCGTTCTCCGGCGGCGGCAACCCGTTCGCCGCGATGGGCGGCGGGGGCGGGTTCGGCATGGACCGGGACAAGACCTTTATCAAGGAAGTGAAGAACTTCCCCGAGAACCTGGTCGTCACCACGCAGTACCACTTCATGCGCGGTGGTCGCCCTTCCTCGGCGGCACTGGCGGACGCACGCTCCGCGCCGCTGACCGTGATCTACAACCTGTCGGTGCTGCCCGCGAGCACGGATTACATGCCGCGCCTCGCTGATGACCGGGTCGGCTTCTTCGAGACCGGCTTCCAGTCGTTCGACGACGACAGCAAACGGGACGCGATCACGCGCTACATCCTGCGCTGGAACCTGCGCAAGAAGGACCCATCCGCCGCGCTCTCCGAGCCGGTGAAGCCGATCACGTTCTGGCTAGACAACGCTATCCCGAAGGAGTATCGCCCATCGTTCGCGAAAGCGTTCCTAATCTGGAACGCCGCTTTCGAGAAGGGCGGCATCAAGGACGCGATCGTGGTCAAGCAGATGCCGGACAACGTGGACCCGAAAGACCAAAACACGCCTTCCGATACGGCGGATATGCGCTACAACTGCGTGCGCTATGTCCACTCGCCTGATAACGCCTACGCGGTGGCACTGTTCCGCGTCAACCCCATCACAGGCCAGATCCTGAACGCCTCAATCACGGTGGACGCAGGCATCATCCGCTTCACCAAGGTCGAGCATCAGAAAGAGGTAGACCCGGCGCAGGCGTTCGCGTACGGCGCGGGCATCCCGCAGGAAGAGGAGCGGCTCCGGCAGAAGATCGCCCGCGCCGCCAGCCCGGACGCCGAGTCCGCCCTCCCGGCGTTCGCGGGCATGACCGGTAACAAAACCGCCGACCCACGCTACTGCTCGCTCGCCCGTGAGGCGCGGACGCAGGCGTTCTTCGGCTACCAGGCTTTGTCCGCTCTTTCGAGCACGGGTGCCATCTCGCCGACGGACCTGAAGAAGTACACGGATCAGTTCATCGTGGAGGTGGTCGGGCACGAGTTCGGGCACATCCTCGGGCTGCGTCACAACTTCGTCGCCTCGAAGGAGTACACGCTGGCGCAACTCGGGAACAAGGAACTCACCGAGCAGAACGGTATCGGCGCGTCTCTGATGGATTACAACGCGTTCAACATCGCCGCTTTAGATAAGAAGGGCGCGACGTTCTATTCGACCAATATCGGCACGTACGACCGTTGGGCGATTCTGTACGGCTACTCGTCGGTACCTTCGGCGAAATCACCAGATGACGAGAAGTTCGCGCTCGCCCAGATCGCGAAGCAGTCGGGGATACCCGGACACGCGTACCTGTCCGACGAAGTGGCTGATAGCTTCGACCCGGACGCGGCGCGTTTCGACATGGCGAAGGACAACCTGACGTACCAGAAAGCGGCGATGGCGTTGTCGCGCAAGTTGCTGACGACGCTCGACAAGCGCGAGCCGAAGAACGGCGAGTCGTACTGGGAGTTTACGCAGGACTTCAACACGCTCCTCGGCTTGTACGCGCGGGGGGCGGGATACGCGACCCGATTTATCGGCGGGCAGAATCTGTCGCGCACCCACCGGGGTGACGTCGGCGAGCGGCCCGCGCTCGCCCCCGTTTCGGCGGACACGCAGCGGCAGGCACTGAGCATTTTAGTGACCTATGTGTTCGCGCCCGACGCGTTGCCGGTGCCAAGCCGCTATTTCGGCAAACTCGCCTCCGACCCGACTGGGTTCGGCGCGGACGAGGCACCGATGCTGGACCGCTTGTCAGGCATCCAACGTTCCGCCCTGTCGCGCCTGTTTTCGGCGACGATGCTCTCGCGCATCGCAAACAATGAGTACAAGGCGGGCGGGGCAGGACAGCCGGTGACGCTCCCGTATCTGTTCGAGACGGTGGGGAGCAACGTCTGGGCGGAGATCCCAGCGAAAAAGAACGTCGGTCCGCTCCGTCGCAATCTGCAACGCGCGTACGTGGACCGCATGGTGGACGTCGCGCTCAAGGGCGGGGTGAACGCCGACGCGCAGATGCTGGCGTGGGGCGAACTACGCGGCATGAAGGCGAAACTAGTCACGGCAAAATCGGTGCCGACGCTGGACGTGTACACGAAGGCGCACTACGCCGATTCGCTGGACAAGATCAACCGCGCCCTGGACGCGCGGATCACGCTCGGCCAGTCGAACAACGCGCCGTCGCTCGGGGGGCTGCTCTCGCTGTTGCTCGGCGGGCATAAGACGGACGGCACGGAGACGGAGAACGTCAACATGGATAATGTGACGGTCCCGGATGGCGTGGGGGGAGCGCGGCCTTAGCGGGAATGCGGGACCTCACCGCGATCTACCACAAGTGCCCTCTCCGTGTCGGAGGGCACTTGTGATAGATGGCGGTGAGGTCCCGGGGCCGACCAGGCGACAACTTCCCAGGCGCGGCGAAACCCGCGCGAGGCCCCTGCCCACAAAATGAAGCACCAGCGCGATACGAGTGTCTGAACGCCCGGAGTCGCCCATGAAACTATCCGCCGTTACTGCACTTACTATTCTTCACTGCACTTGCTATTCTTCTCCTACTGATTGGCTTCGCCGCGCCCGCATTCGCCGACTATCTCGCGCTGTCGGATGTCGAGATAACCGCGCAATCGGACGTGATCGTGCGGGTTCGGGTGCTCGCGACGCGCCGCAACCCACTTCGTGGAAAGGACTCGGGTGAGTTCTCGGTACGCGCCCAGGATATATACTGCGTCGCCACCGTCGAGGTAGTTGAAGGGTTCTACGGGGCGCGGCTCGACCCTGTATTTCAACGATGGCGCGGCGTGCCCGAACGTCTGGTACCGCGTAGGCGAGAATTGCATCGTTTTTCTCGCGCGAAAGAAGGGCCTGCTGCGGACCATCAACTATGACAACGGTAAGTGACTGTGGAAGTCGCCTTCTGAATATAATGGTCTCAGAAAGCGCGAACAAAAACAACTGGTGTCACTTGGTAGCCCCACGGTATACGGGGCCGCGCGGGTGGCACTGCGAGCGGTCGAGGAGGCGGCATCCCGTGAGAGGTGAGCGTTGTACGCGCTGCCCGACGGGTTTCTCAACCGGTACCGACACGCCACGGGTAGGACCTATCCGTACCCCATGGAATGGTTCATGCCCCCGGTGCCACAACGCCAAACCGGTGTACTCTCATCCCAGACGACACGGGTAACGCCGCCCACCTCAGCCAGAGCGGGTGCGCTTTAGCTTCTCAAAGCCCGATGCACGGTCGTATCCGTGGAGGCTTCTCTGATAACGCGGAATGACCAGTGGACGCCGGACTCAGACCGGGGCGGGCAGTCAAGCCCGCCCCCCACGACCGATTTATACGTGGCAATTGGCCAGGCCGCGCTTCTCCAGGTACCGCTGGTGGTACTCCTCTGCCTTGTAGAACGGCTTCGCGGGTTCGACCTGCGTTACAATGGCCCGCTTGAACTTCTTCTCGGCGGTCAACTTCTCGATCATCGCCTTTGCCGCCGCTTCCTGCTCGGGGCTGTAGGTGAAGATAGCGGAGCGATATTGCGAGCCGTGATCGGGTCCCTGGTAGTTGAGCGTGGTCGGGTTGTGGTTGTCGAAGAACACTTCCAGTAGTGTGTCGTATGACACCTTCGCCGGGTCGAATGTCACCTGCACGACTTCGGCGTGCCCGGTCGTGTCGGTGCAAATGTCGTGGTAAGTGGGGTTTACTGTGTGCCCCCCGCTGTAGCCGACCAGGGCGTCCTGAACGCCCGGCACATCGCGGAACGTGATCTCCACGCCCCAAAAACAACCCGCGCCGAACATAGCGGTTTCGGTACTCATCGGTCAATATCTCCTTCTAATAATACAGTCGGAGGGCGGGATGGGTTCCCCATACTGCTTCCCAGGGCGATTGCTAGTCGAGCGATCGGTCTATGATGCGATCGCCCTACACTGCTTCCACGGTGTGCGCATATTCGCCGGGGAGCGGGCGTATGTGGTTTGTAGCGCCCCCCCCCCGGCTCGTGGGGGGCGGGCGGTAAACCGTTTCGGTAGGGGCACGACGGACGCAGGAACCCGCCCCCCTCGCGGCGAATCCTACCGGCGTATGGCAACCGAGAGACATTATTTTGGCACCGACGGCGTGCGCGGCGTGGCGAACAGCGAGCTATCACCGACACTCGTGATGGCGATCGGCGCGGCGTCCGCGCACGTGCTTCGCGAGAACAAACCCGGCAGTAATGAGATCGTGGTCGGGCGCGACCCGCGCCGCTCGGGCGACCTGCTCGAAGCGGCACTGGTCGCGGGGATCTGCTCGCAAGGGGTAGACGTGCTGTGCGTGGGAGTGCTACCGACTCCCGGCGTCGCGTACCTCACCCGCGAGCGCGGCGCGGCGGCGGGCGTGGTCATCTCGGCATCGCACAACCCGATGGCGGATAACGGGATTAAGTTCTTCGGCTCCGACGGCAGGAAACTTGCCGACGAGACCGAGGCGCGTATCGAGGCGGGCCTACCGGCCTGGGAATCGTGGGCGCGACCGACCGGCGC
Organism: Armatimonadota bacterium; assembly: GCA_043754515.1. Classification (GTDB taxonomy): domain Bacteria; phylum Armatimonadota; class Armatimonadia; order Armatimonadales; family Armatimonadaceae; genus JACMIU01. The sequence goes on along the minus strand of JAYUUO010000160.1, from coordinate 8,463 downwards.
GGCGGTTGGCTCCGTGACGCGCACCGCCGAGCCGGTCGCCGAATACGTCCGGCATTTGCGGGAGTCGTGCCCGGCGCGGCTGGACGGCTTGAGACTGGTGATTGACGGCGCGAACGGCGCGGCGTCGTTCCTCGCGGCGCAGGTGTTCGGCGGGCTGGGCGCTACGGTGGAGACGCTGTCGTGCGAGCCAGACGGGGTGAACATCAATGACGATTGCGGCTCGCTCCACCCGGCCGCGATGCTCGCACGCGTGAAAGAGTCGGGCGCGGACGCGGGCTTGGCGTTCGACGGCGACGCCGACCGGGTGATCCTGTCGGACGGCGCGGGGCGCGTTTTCGACGGCGACCGCGTGCTCCACCTTCTCGGCACCTTTTTGCACGGGCGCGGCGAGCTGGCGGGCGACGTGGTGGTCGGCACGATCATGAGCAACATGGGCCTGGGCGTCGCGTTGCGCGAGCGCGGCGTGCGCTTTGTCGCCGCGCCCGTCGGCGACCGCTATGTCGCCGAAGCCATGGAGCGCGAAGGCGCGATTTTAGGCGGCGAGAAGTCGGGACATTTCCTGCTCCCGCGCCTGTCGCCGACCGGGGACGGCATGTTATCCGCCTTGCAGGTGCTCGCGGCTTGCGTGGAGACGGGGCGCGCCTTGTCAGATTGGGTGGGTGACATGACCGAGTACCCGCAAAAACTGGTTAGCGTGCCAGTCCGAACGAAAGAGGGTTGGGCGACGATTCCGGCGATACAGGCAGCTATTGAGGACGGCGAGGCGCGGCTCGCGGGTGCCGGTCGGCTGAACGTGCGGCCGTCGGGGACGGAGCGGCGCATCCGAGTGATGGCGGAAGGTCCCGACGCGGACACCGTGAATAGCGTAGTAGACGCGGTGGCGGGCGCTGTGCGGGCGGCACTCGGTGAATAAATCCACACTAACAGGTCAGGCGTCGCGCGGAGCAGTATCCTCTAGAAACAGGCGGGCGCAAGTCTCTGCGCAACCGTTCGCAGCCAGACACGGGCTCGGACCCATAGTTCACATTTGAAAGGAATACTATGAACCAATCCCATCTTCGACTACTACTACCGCCCGGCGTGCTGGTCGCCGCGTCGCTCGTCTCCCTCTTGGTCGGTGCCGCCGCCGCCCGCACCCCCGTTACGCTGATAATATCCGGAGGGACGCCCATTTCTACCAGCAGCACCAGTATTAACGGCACGGTGTATGTGCCCGTGAAGGATGTCGCCAGGGCACTGGGGATGAGCGTCACCACAACCGGTAGTCGGATCACGCTCGCCCCGGTGGGCGGCGCGAACCAGTTGGCCGCGAAATCGGTGGGTGCTATCGGCGAGGAGATATTTACCGGCCGGTACCGCTTCCAGGTTCAGAGCGTTAAGGAAGCTGCCACGTATAACTTCCTGTACACGAACCGATTTATGACAGAAACCGTGGCGAATGCGGAGGGCGACGAGAAGTTGGTGCTGGTTACCTGCCGCCTGAAGAACGGGACGAAGGAAAAGGAGGAGTACGCGTTCAGTTCCCGCGAGTACGGCGAGAACACGACGCTTACGGACACGAACGAGGGGTCGTATCAGCCCGCCTTCTACGATGTCGCCGCCGATGAGGGCGCGCCTTACGGCAAGCACGCGCTGCCCGGGTCCGCCATCCCGTTCGTGATCGTGTTTCGGGTGCCCAAAACCGCCTCGGTGAAGGATCTCGTATTCACCGTCGTTCGGTACAGGAGTGCGGCGACAAGAAGGGCACCGATCTGCGTGTCCACCTGACAACGCCTGCTACAAACCCATGAATAAAATTACTCGCGGCGCGGCTCACACGCTGTCTCTGTTCGCCCTATTCGTCCTGTTCGCGCTAGGCGTCGCGGTCGGCGCGGCGGTGGCGCAGGGCCGCGCCCGGCTGACCGTGTTATCTAACACTGTTTCGACCGACGCCCGCAAGATCGGCGGGCGGGTGTATGTCCCGATAGCCGACGTCGCGAAGGCGATGGGCTGGAAGTTAAAAGTCGTCGGCAATGCGATCAGTCTGCAACCGCCCGTTCCGCCGGTGGCGCGCGGCGGCAATACGTCGCTCGCGCCCGCCGGGATGGCGACCGGCACGCGCGGCGACGAAATCCGCGCCGAGAACTGCCGCTTCCGCGTGGTCTCCATCGCCGAGGTTCCGAAGTACGAGCGCAGGTACACGAAGCCGTCCGGGGAGGTCATAACGGCGGAGGCGAACGAGAAACTGGTGGTGCTGGATTGCGTTTTGACGAACGCGACGGCGGGGCGCGAGGAGTTCTGCTTTTCGCGCGACCTGTACGCCGAGAACACGGTGCTGTTCGATAAGGAAGGTCAGTCGCTATCACCCTTTTCAGTGGATGTCGCCGCCGACGAGTTCAACCCGCCCGGTGCCTACGCGCTTGCCGGTGCCAACATCCGATTCGCCCTGGTCTTCCGCGTCCCCGCGGCATGGGAGCCGAAAGCACTCGTCTACACCATCGTGCGCTACCGCGAACGGGGCATGAAGAAAGGCACCGACGTCCGCGTCAATTTATAACATGCTACTCGCCATTGACATCGGGAACACGAACACCACGCTCGGTCTATTCGATGGGGAGACCCTGCTCTGCGACTTCCGTTTGCAGTCGCGTCGCGACCGGACGGCGGACGAGTTCGCCGCGCTGATCGCGTCCCTTCTGCTCACGAAAGGGTACGGCCTCGGTGACATAACCGGCATGGCGATGGCATACGTGGTACCGCCGGTCGGGGGAACCCTGCGCGAACTGGCGACCCGACACCTCAATGTGGAGCCGCTGATAGTTACCGCCGACACCGATACCGGGCTGAAAAACCTGTACAATCCGCCGCACGCGGTGGGCGCGGACCGCATCGTGAACGCGTTCGCGGCCCACGCCCTGTACGCGCGATCCGGGGAGGCGCGGCAGAGCGCGTTCGCGACCGCCGCCTGCGTGATCGTGGACTACGGCACGGCGACCACGCTGGACGCAGTGACAGCGAAGGGCGAGTATCTGGGCGGGGCGATTCTGCCGGGCATCGGGATCTCAATGGACGCGCTGTTCGCCCGCGCCGCGATGCTGTCGCAGGTCGAGTTGTCGAAGCCCGGAAACGCGATCGGGACGAACACGGCGGAGGCATTGCGGAGCGGCATCTTGTACGGGTTCGCGGCGCAGACGGACGGTATGACGGCGCGGTTCGTCGGCGAGCTAGCGGAGCGCGGCGCGGATGTGCGCGTGATCGCGACCGGGGGCATCGCGCCGCTGATCGCGCCGTACACGAACTCCATTGAGATCGTGGACGTCAACCTGACGCTGACGGGATTGCGCCTGCTTTATGAGCGGAGTTTGCGGAAGTAATGCGCTCGCGGTGGAGAGGGCGGGCGATATTCTGGCGGTAGAAGTACTGAGGGGGTGAGCCGAAACGGAGCGACTTTTTTAGTGGGCATCGTGTCATGGCGCAGGCGAGCGACTCGCGGTTCACCATTGGAGGGCTTCGGGCGCGGCTTCGATAGAGAGTTGCTAACCTTGGCGAGATGAGCGATTGCCGTTGCATCTCCCGCCAGACAGTTTGGTGAGGACTGTGCAGAAGCGAGGTTTGACTTCGGCTCAACTCCCCAGCGGCGTGACCCTCTGCTTTTGCCCGTCCGTAAGCGTATAACCGATCACGGAAGCCATGCACCGCGTTTTCCCGTGCCTTCCGGAGCGGTTCACGTCCAAGAGAGAGCACACTCATCGTGTAAACTGCCCGCGTATGATCGCGTGTTCCGGGGTCGGCCAGTGGGACGAATTGGAATGTGCCAAGATCGAGTATCAGAAAGTCAACCGGGTTTTCATGACGAGGGTTGATGAGGACCGGTTCTCCGGTTCGAGGCGGGAGAACCGGGGCATCTCGCCCACGTTTCACATCGTGCCATTCGTCCGTCGCGCCGGCGAAGACGGCGAAGTCGTTGCGCTTCTCGACATTGCAGCAGCCGCATGCGTACAGGTAGTTCGCCCAGGCGAAGACTAGTTCGGGATATAGGTCTTTAGGACGAATATGCCCCACCTCATCGGCGCAAGAATCCTCGCAGTAGGCATAACGACGCAACATGCCTTGCATGGACGCCAACGTCTCCTTCACGGCGGTGAGTGTCTTGTTCGCCTTCGTGTTTCTCAAAGACCATGAGCGCTTCGCCTCAGCGACCCGGCTGGCGTAGTCCGGCAAGACGTCAATGTCGGACTGCCACAACTGGAGCGCACGGGATGCGTGATCAGGGAGGGTGGTGGCAGGAAGTTGTAACAGGGGAGAGCCGGTGGGCAACATCGCCCGCAACTCTGCCTGACGTTTCTTCTCCGCGTCGGAGAGCCCGGTTCGGATCTCCTTAATGTTCAGCCCGCTGAGTTCGGTCAGCAGTTCCCCCGTCCGGTCAGAACGCGCTGCGGCCCCACTCCCGAACGCCTCGGTGCCATACGCGTCTAAAATGTTGCCGTAAATGAGCCTATCGCGCTCCATACCCGCGAGCATCCGACCATTTTCTTCGGAGCCGGGACGAGGCAGAAGGAAGATGCTACCAATCTCGGCGGCCTGGCAAACGAGCGGGCTGTGGGTGGTGACGATGAACTGCATCTGCGGGAAATCCTCGCGGAACCAGAACCCGATGCGCTTCTGCCACGTCGGGTGCAGGTGCGCGTCCACCTCGTCAATCTGCACCACGCCGGGAAACTCACCGTCACCTTCCCGCCGTCTTGCGTCTGAAATATATCGGGGCCGTAGGCGACGGAGAGTTGGCGCAACAGCTCGAAGGTCAACGCGAGCACGGAGCGGTAGCCGTCACTCATCTCCTCGGCGAGTATCTCGCTCCCGTTACCATCCTGAAACTTGACGCCAGCGGATGAGATATGCAGTAGCCGCACACCGTTTGGCAACAATCCCCCCTGGTTCACGAAGTTCCGCACACTTTCAATTAACAATGCCGCGTCGGGATTTCTGTCAACCGTATCTATGGCCTCGAACTGTAGCTGTTTAAGCCACTTCAGTCCTTCGGTCAATGCCACCCTTTCGCTAAAGGCGGAAAGATGCCTGTAGGCTTGCGGGTTCGACTCGGAGAGTTTCTCGTCCTCCAATTCGCCCCCTGTAAAACGCCGGAAGGGACCGAACGAATTACTAAAGCCCGCGAACTTCTTCTCGGCAATCAGATGATTATGGGTTGCGTTTGTGGCATCTGTCAGAAACGCGGGAATCCTACGTATTGATCCGTTGTTCTGGATGTATCCTTCAAGAACCATCACGCCCACATCCATTGTGTAGTTATTATTCGCATCCATATGAAACGGCCCCGGCGCGATTTCTGAACCTGTGTCAAAATCTATGTTCTCGTGAATACTGATATTGAGTTCGCACGATCCTTGTCTTTCGCCAACTCGGATCCACGAATCCCATTCCAGTCTCAGAAATTGGGCGTCCCGTTGACCGATGAGGGAGAGCGCAACGCATCGGGTGAACGTTGACTTACCCGAGCCGTTATCGCCGAGGATGACGTGCCAGCCGGCGGCACTCGCGACGTCAATCTCCCACACGAGATGCTTTATCGAGCGTATGGCTTTGATTTCGACGCGGGTGATGTACATGATTCGGTGGTGTGTTCTTCTCAGGTCAAAGGAATCGCCTGGCGACTCTCGTCGGCGGGCGGCATAGTCAGAACGTGAACATTAACAGATAGGGCCACTCCCGCTACATTAACGAAAAACGAGTCGGCCTCAAGGGGAATATACCGGACATACCCCGCCGCCGTCGCGAAGGTGATGAGGTCAGGCGCATGATGACGAAACGTTATCCCACATAAACACGGTGCTTCCTATCCGGCCTATCGCCGGTGTTTTCACGAACGAGTAACGCCACTCCGTCCGAACCGCCAAGCGCGGTAATTCCCAATAGAAATACAAGCGCGACGCTATGCGCCTACCTGGTCTTTTCCGGCGCGAAAAAACCTGTGCCGGAGGCTTCCTATTTGTGGCTCGCAAACGGGAACAATTTTTCGCCCGCTCACACCGCCCTAACCCCTATCGCGGTAAAATAGCGCACGGAACTCGCACCATGTCAGACCTCGCGCCGCCCCCCGAACCCGCTCCACTCGTTCCGGTGCCCGTCGTCGCCCCGGACGCGTTCCGCCTGCTGGAAACGTTCCTCGCCGGGCGCAACGAGCGCACGCTCCGCGCGTATAAAAGCGACCTCGAAACGTTCCGCGCCTTTTCCGGTGCGCTGACCGCCGCCGCCGCCGTACACGCGCTGATCGCCGGGGGGCAGGGCGCGGCGAACGGCGAGGTGCTACGTTTCCGCGCCCACTTGAGCGAGCGCGCACTCGCTCCGTCCACGATAAACCGGGCGTTGTCCGCGCTCCGTGCATTGCTGAAACTGGCGCGGATGCTCGGCGTCGTACCGTGGACGCTCGACGTCCCGAACATGCCCGACGAGCCTTACAGAGACACGCGCGGGCCGGGCGTGGCTGGGGTGAAGCGGGTGCTGGCGACCACGGCGGTTGGCGAGAACGACCGGGCGAACCGGCGTGACCGTGCGATCCTGCGGCTCCTGTACGATCTGGGACTGCGTCGGGCAGAGGTGGCGTCGCTCGATGTCGCGGATCTGGATCTGAGCCGGGGCACGGTTCATGTGCTCGGGAAGCGGCGCACGACGCGGACGTTGCTCACGCTCGCCCCGGCGACGAAGACCGCGCTGTCGGAGTGGCTGGGGGTGCGCGGTAGCCAGCCGGGGCCGCTGTTCGTGAACTTCGACCACGCGGACAAGGGCGCGACGCGGCGACTGACCGGGACGAGTATCTACCGTATGGTGCGCGGGCGCGGGGCGGATGTCGGGGTGACGGTCGCGCCGCACGGTTTGCGGCACACCGCGATTACCGAGGCGTGCAAAGCCGCGCAAGCCGCCGGAATGCCGCTCGAAGAAGTGATGGACTTTTCGCGGCATCGTGACATCAAGGTTCTGATGATCTACCGCGACCGCGAGCGCAATGTGCAGGGGCAGATCGCCGCGCTAGTCGCGGGTACTACGGACGAAACGGATTCCGGCGAACGGGTTTGAACCGCCGACCTTCTGTTCTTCAGACAGACGCTGCTACCAGACTGAGCTACACCGGATCAATGACACACCTGCCACGCGAAAGGGACACCTTCCGCGATAGCCGCGACGGGATTCGAACCCGTGACCTACGGTTTATGAGACCGTTGCTCTGACCGACTGAGCTACGCGGCACCAAAACATGATCGGAATGGCTGGGATCGAACCAGCGATTGCTGTTCCCAAAACAGCGGTTATACCATTTCACTACATCCCGAAGTGAGCCGAGCAGGGGCGACAGGATTTGAACCTGCAACCGGTGGGTTTGGAATCCACTGCGCTACCGGGTTGCGCCACGCCCCTATAAAAAACGACGATCAGAAACGACAAACGAAGCGTACGGTGTAAAAAATGAAAAACAAAAACGGCCCGTCCGCGTAACCGATGTACGCCCCGAGCCGTTTAGAGGAGAAACCCCGCGTTCGTTGTTACGCTATCGGGGATGCCTCGCGGCTTGGGTACGCGCCACCATGACCATAAACCAGGGCATTGGCTGCCAGAGGGTAAAGGGCGCGGGTATCGGGCTGTGGTAAATCGGCGTGGTGTACATGGTCGTGTATCGGCTACTCTTCGGGGGCTATATCGCGGCGACGGCGAGGTCTGCTAAACACCGCGACGAGCATATCAAAACTATTTCTTGAAGGCGTTACGTCCCTTTATGAACAGCGAAAAACAAACTTCCACGGAGTTGGTGGCCACGCTCCTAGGGCTGTTCCTCGTGATAGCATTCGCGCCGCTCTCGTCGCGCTATTTCCCCGGCGTGATGGCGGCCGTTATTGTCGCGACCGTGGCGTACCTGCTCCGAAGCGGGACGCGTCAGCCCGAGCGGTGGGAGGAGTGGGGGTTCTTGCCGCATGAGGACGCGCGGGAGGATGGCCGGTACGGGTGCATTTTCGTCGGCTACCTGATGCTCTTTAGCGTCGGTTTCATCCTACCTGGATTCGCCAGCAGAGCATTTTTGAGAGGCTACAAACGCCGATAACACTCTGGTTTTTACCACGATTGCACGGCACTGCTTCTACGCACCGGTCACCGCGCTTTGCCCACCCGTACAAGCGTGTGAAAGCTCGATGACATCCTGACTCATCCAAAAACGTGAGCTTTGATGTCGGAACCGCGCGGATCTCCCGCCGGAATGCCTCGCGTTTCACGGCGTCGCGTTCACTGGCAATAATTGTCTCTTCTTAAACGTGTAGCCCCGCCGGGCGAAGTTCTGATGCACGGCGGAATACGACAACACAACCCCTTGCTCTTTAGACAGTGTTATGAACTAGTTCTAGTCAAATAGTGTATCAAATAATGTGGAAACCACATTAAAAATCAAGAAACGCTATCCTTCCGACGTAGAAGACGCCGAAT
>JAYUUO010000159.1:0-3800 GCA_043754515.1 Armatimonadota bacterium | reverse complement strand
GCCATTCACCCGTCGCCGAATTCTTTTGTATCGGCAGCAATGCTTTTTAAAAACCGCTTTAGAGTCAGCGTCGAAAACTCCTTGCCCAACTCTTTCTCTAGCTGTGAGCGCACAAGTCCAATGCGCTGACGATTTTCCTGAATCGCGAGCCGCACTTTTTCCAGATCGTCGTCGCTCGAAAGGATCGCTTTGCGACCACGCCCCGTCTTGATGGGAAGACCCTCAATGCCTTCCGCAAGATAGCGAACCACACAGCGATTCACCGAGATCATGCAGCAACCTAATCGCTCGGCAATTTGGTGCGAAGGTTGCCCTTGTGACTTAAGGAGGATCATCTGGCAACGTAGGCGGAAGCTGTGTGTTTTACCGTGGCGATACCCATGATCAAGTGCCGCACGTTGTTCCTCGTTTAAAGTCAGGCGAATCAAGCGGGTCATAAAATAAAGTATACTCTATTTTAGAACCGATACTTAGTCGGCACAAGTGGTTGGTGTCCGTCGCCGTCCCGACAAATGACATCGCGCGAATCGGCGCGGCGTTGGCCCCCCGGAACCGATCTACGACATCAATCGTCCCCCCTATAGCCGCGTTGAAGGCGGGCAGATCATCGGCGGGGATGCAGTACTCCTCGTGCAGTCCATCGCGTCCGACTGTCTGTATCTCATATTGCGAAAAGAATGTGGCGGCTACATCGAAGCACGTGACGTAACCGACATAACCGTTGCCAGCGTCGTTCGTGTTCCAGTCGCGCGCGGTCTGCGTCGCGTACTCTTCGTTCAGCACGGGGTAGAAAATCGGTTTCTCCGGGCGACGCGGCGGGAATGCAGTGAAGCCCGATTGCGCGATCAGTTCGAGTTCGCGCTGGCCCACCGGGCGGTATAGAATTGTGTATGGGTCGGGATAATGATTCATAACGTCCTCCTATCGCGCCACGACGCACGTGTGGTAAACGACCCGCTGCGGCGGAAGGCGAGCCGTTCTGCCGCCCGCGCCCCGCGAGTATTTCTCGCATTAGCAACATGACTTATGATGTGATCGCCCCAACTCATCTCGCCCCGAGGAACTCCGAGCGCGAAACGCGGTATACTAACCCGTTATGGCGTTAAGTTTACCTGTTGCAAGTCACGAACCGCATTTGTCTCCAATCACCGCCGAGCGTCGCCGCGCTAAAAATATCGTGGTCACGGTCGAGCCGGGCACGGCGGGCGAGGAGGCCGGTTTTCAGGTCGGCGACCGCGTGCTTTCCGTGAACGACGAACCGCTCCGCGACATCGTGGACTGGAAGTTCAACGTCGCGGGCGAATCCGCGCGGATCACGTTCACGCGGGACGGCGAACTGGTCCCGCGCACCGTCACTGTCGTCAAGGGGTACGACGAAGATCTGGGCTTGCGCTTCGAGGATGATCTGTTCGACTCGATCCACATCTGCAAAAATAAGTGTGTTTTCTGCTTCCTGTATCAGCAACCGAAGGGGCTACGTCCGTCGCTCTACATCAAGGATGACGACTACCGGCTGTCGTTCCTGCACGGCAACTATGTCACGCTGACCAACCTGAAGCCCGGTGAACTGGACCGCATCTGCGACCAGAAACTTTCGCCGATGTACGTTTCTGTCCACGCGACCGACCCCGATGTGCGCGGCAAGATGCTCGGGCGCCGGACGCCGGAGCCGATCCTGCCGATGTTGGAGCGGCTCGCGGACGCCCGCATCCAGTTCCACGGGCAGGTGGTGCTGTGCCCCGGCTATAACGACGGCTCGGATCTGGAACAGACGATCACCGAACTCGCCGCGCTCCACCCCCAGGCGCGGGGCACGTACGGCGGTATCCTGTCACTAGCGGTCGTGCCGGTTGGCATCACCCAGTTCCGCGAGCGTCTTGCCCCCGTCACGGTCGTCTCGCCGGAGTATGCGGGCGAACTGCTCGACTTCGCCGAGACCTTCCGCGAGAAGTACCGTAAATCCCTCGGCACCCGCTTCGTTTACCTGTCCGACGAGTTCTACCTGTCGTCGAAGCGTCCGATCCCGACGCGCGCCGAGTACGAAGGCTTCCCGCAACTCGAAGACGGCATCGGCCTCGTGCGCCTATTTCTGGACGATCTGGCGAAGTTGGAGCGGAAACTGCCGAAGCGGGTTTCCAGCCCGCGTTCGTTCACGATGGTGACGGGTGAGGCCGCGTCGCATCTGGTGCGGTCGCTCGCGGAGGTTCTGAACCGGGTCGAGGGCTTATCCGTGAACGTTTGCACCGTGCATAACCACTTCTTCCAGGGCAACATCAACATTGCGGGCTTGGTTGTCGGCGGCGACATCGTGAACGCCCTAGAGAACTTCCCAACCGGCGATCAGGTCATCATCCCGTCAGTCATGCTCCGGGACGGCGAGCAGGTTTTCCTCGACGAGATGACGGTGGACACGCTCTCCGAGCGGCTGGGCAAAATCGTGCTCCCCGTGGAGCGTACCCCGTCCGCCGCCGCGCAGGCCATGCTCAACTAGAGCGTTGCGACGAATCAGTCCAATAGGACGTCATTACGGATGCTGGGAACGAAACCCCATCTGGCTCGGTAAAATATAGTAGGAGAATCACCGCCTACTATGTCGTATCCCAAGCCGCCCGCGTCCGGCAAGCTAGACACTTTGCCCGGCCTGCGTTCGCTACAGCATCTGATCATCGCCTCGCTCATCACGGCGGCGTTGTACTTCGTGCCGTACCTGGGTTTCCTGACCTACCCGATCCGCCTCCTGGTGACGTTCATTCACGAGGGAAGCCACGCGCTCATGGCGATTCTGACCGGAGGACAGGTAACGAGTCTGATTATCCGCCCGGACGGCTCGGGCGTTACCTGGTCGGGCGGGGGATTCGGCCCGCTGGTTTCCTCGGCGGGGTACCTCGGCGCGACGCTGTTCGGTGCGCTCACTATCGCCGCGCTCCGTCGCGGGGTTCCGGCGAAATACCTGCTTCTCCTGACGGGGGCGGTCGTCGGGTTACTTACTTTATGCTTTGCCCGCCCGTACCCCCTTAGCGAAATCGTGAACCTGCCGCTGACTGTCGGCGCGGGCGTCGTGATCGCGGCGGGCCTGATAATCGCCGGGCTTCGGCTACATGAGCGGACGGCGGTGTTTGTCGCGTCCTTCATCGGGGTGCAATGTATCCTGAACGCCCTGTTTGACCTTAACACGCTTTTCAGCCTGTCGGTATCCGGCATGACTCAGACGGACGCCGGGAATATGCAGGCGATGACCCTTATACCCGCCGCCGTGTGGTCGGTGCTGTGGATCGGGATCGCGGTCTTCCTACTCTGGCGCGTGGTACTCGTGCCCGCCTTCCGGGACGCCCGTCAGCCCGCCGTGGGGCGGTGATTCGAGTTGCTCCGCCGCGCCCTGCGTCAGAATCTGACTGCGCCCGAATGCGGCGGGGGTAATCTTTATCCTGTGATTTGTAAGCTAGAAGTTACGCGGTTCGTCAAGGAACGCGGGTTGAAACCCACGTCATCGGCAAAACAAGTACAGCCAAAACAAGTTTTGACGATTGCCTGTCTAGACGCGTTCCGCGCCAGACGTCGGTTACCCGCCTGCGGGTGGGACGGACAGATCCGGGCATCCGAAACCGCCAACCGCGTAACTCCTAGCGTTAATGAAGTGCGCCTGGTGACAGAACCCCGTGTCCTCGGCTATCCGCTCGATGCTCTTTTGTGTAAACAATAACTAGACATTTTGCATAAGTCTATTTGCAGATCTCCAGGTTGTGAATCGCTGCTATCAGGTTGAATCGCAACCCGAAACGCTTGCGACGGTTTCGATACCG
>JAYUUO010000158.1:0-11562 GCA_043754515.1 Armatimonadota bacterium | reverse complement strand
CGACATTGCCGCGACTAATCCCGAACACGTCGGTCGTCTTCTGGGAGAGTAGCGTGCCGTTCACGTCCACCTCGCCCACGACGCTACCCAACCCGTCGTAGACATACCCGTTCGCACACTTGCGAACCAGCGCACGTCGGCGGCGTTCGCGGGACGCTTCGACGAAAACTGCGTTTTGTCTGCGTACATCGGGCCAGACGGGCCCAGCAAGTACGCATTGCTAATCATCTTCACGCCCGCGACGCTTCCTTCCCATTCGCGCACGACGTTCGGGTTGCATTTTTAAGTTTTGCGCTTTGTGATGGACTTGCTCCGTGAAAAAATTAGCAACGACACAGTGAGCAATGACGCCCCACCTGTAACCAACTCCACCATGTTGGTTGCCAAATACGAGATCATGAAACCACTTACGGTTAAAATAAGCAATGCAGAACCCAGTATAAAGTTGCCCATGAGGATCCTCTCACGTGTGATCTAACACGATTGATATTAACCCAAGACTGGCTCCGCAACAGGAAACTAGGGTGCCTGTGATGTCATTGTTGCACAGTCTTTTTGTTCATGTCAAGGATTTCTGCGAATTATTTTGTCTGTCCCCTTCCGGGTATCTTCTCCTTTAAGCGCGGTGAACCCGTTTCCCGCAGCGTGTGCTAAAATAGAGCGATGCTGACCCCACAAGAAGCCGCCCGCTACGCCCGCCACCTGACCCTCGCCGAAGTCGGGGTCGCCGGACAGGAGCGGCTCCGCGACGCGTCCGTTCTGTGCGTCGGCGCGGGCGGACTCGGCTCGCCCGCACTCCTTTATCTCGTCGCGGCGGGCGTCGGGCGCGTCGGGATCATAGACGGCGACACGGTGTCGTTGTCGAACCTGCAACGGCAGGTGCTCTACGTAACGTCCGAAGTCGGCGCGGCGAAAACAAACGCGGCGCGGGCGCGGCTCGCGGATCTGAACCCCGGCGCGCGGCTCGAAACATTCGCCGAGCCACTGACCGCGACCAATGCGCTGGATCTGTTCGCCCGTTATGATCTCGTTCTCGACGGCTCCGATAACTTCCCGACCCGCTACCTGGTCAGCGACGCGGGCGTACTAACCGGCGTTCCCGTGGTGCATGGCGCGGTGAACCGGTTCGAGGGACAGGTGACCGTGCTCGACACGCGGCGCGGGGGACCCTGCTACCGCTGTCTGTTCCCGGTGCCGCCCGCACCGGGCGAGGTGCCAACCTGCGCGGAGGCTGGGGTACTCGGCGCGACCGTGGGCGTTATCGGGACGCTGATGGCGACCGAGGCGTTGAAACGGATACTCGGCGTCGGAGACCCCCTGATCGGGCGGCTACTCACCTTCGACGCGCTCGCGATGACGTTCCGGGCGTGGAAAATACGGCGCGGTCCGTCCTGTGTCGCGTGCGGGGAAGGAAAAACCCTCACCGAACTCGTAGACTATGAGCGGTTTTGCGGCGCGACGTGCGAGGCGCCGCGGGACGAAAGGATTCCGACAATGCGTGAGGTAACCCCCGTCGAACTCAAGGCGAAACAGGACGCTGGCGAGAAGTTCGTGCTGGTAGATGTGCGCGAGCCGTACGAGTACGAGATAGCCCGGATCCCCGGCTCGGTTCTGATCCCGCTCGGCGAGATCGAGCGGCGCGCCGACGAACTGGACGCCGACGCGGAGATCATCCTGCAATGCCGGAGCGGGGCGCGTTCGGCGCAGGCGTTAGGCATCCTGCAATCGAAGGGCTTTACGAACCTCGCCAATCTCAAAGGCGGTGTTCTGGCGTGGTCGGACACGGTAGACCCGTCAGTACCGAAGTACTGAACCCTGCCCGCCTGGATGCGACTGGCGCGACTCGGTACGCCGCGCCCTGACGGAGACGACAATTTACTCCGCGTTAACCCGCGAAACGAAGCGAACCCGCGCCCGACGGCGCGATCAGCAAGGAAATCAAACTCATCATGGCAGATAATGACACCCCGTTCCGGGTCGCGATCATCGGCACGGGGCGACCGCTCAACTCCGACGGCTCGACCGGCTACGGCATGGCGCACGCGCACGCGAAGGGCTACAACGAGTCCGGTTGCGAGATCGTCGCGCTCTGCGACCTCGTCACCGAGCGTGCCGAGGCGTTTAACCAGGAGAACGCGGGCGGCAAGGCGCGTGTCTTCACCGATTACCCCCGGATGCTCGCGGAAACGAAGCCCGACATCGTCTCGGTCTGCACGTGGCCCGCGCTCCACGCGCCGATGGTGCTCGCGTGCGCCGAGGCGAACGTTCGGGCGGTACACTGCGAAAAGCCGATGGCACCGAACTGGGCCGACGCACAGAAGATGGCAGCCGCGTGCCGGGGAAAAGGCATTCAGCTAACGTTTAACCACCAGCGACGGTTCAACGGGCCGTTCCAGCAAGCCCGTAAACTGATTGAATCGGGCACCATTGGGAGCGTCGTGAGGATGGAGTCGGCGTGCGGCGACCTGATTGACTGGGGCACCCACTGGATCAACATGTTCCTGTTTTACAACAACGAAACCCCCGCCGAATATGTGCTGGCGCAGATTGACGCCCGCCGCCCGCACGGCGTTTTCGGGCTGAAGATGGAGACCGAGTCGGTCGCGCTGATTAAGTTCACGAACGGTGTTTTCGCGACGCTCTACACCGGCGACGACTCGCGGAAGATAGTCGGTTGCGCGAACCGGATCATCGGCACGGACGGTGTGGTCGAAGTGCTGTGGGATAAGCCCTGGCTTCGCTACCGCAAGACCGGGGATGCCGACTGGGGTTTCGTGCCCGAGGCGGATGTCGCGGATGGCATTCACGGCAACGACGCGAGCACGGACGGCGTCAGGGATCTGGTGGATGCGCTCCGCGCGGGGCGCAAACCGCTCTGCTCCGTGGACAACGCGCTCCCGACGACCGAGATCATCTTCGCCGCCTACGAGTCGGCGCGCCGTCGCGGGCGCGTGGACATGCCGCTCACGGCGGGTGATAACGCGTTTTACGCGCTCCTTGAGGAGGGGGTTTACCCGGCGGCGGTGGCAAAACCTGTCTAGGCCAGGGCGCGTGGCCGTCCCCCGCGCGGGGAGGCCACGCGTCGCCGGGTTTGTCACCTATTCCACAACCGCCCCGTACGCCTGCGCGACGCGCACCGCCTGCGCCATGTCCAGTTTCACTCCAGTTAGGTCGAATGTTCGGAAGTCTACGCCGTCCACGATCGCGCCGCGCAGGTTGGCTTCCTTGAGCAGTGCCTTAGCGAAGTTTGCCTTCGTAAGGTCGGCGTCGCGCAGATCCGCCTTGCGCAGGTCGGCACCGTAAAAGTCTGCTTCAATCAGTCGTACCTTCCGCAGGTCAATCTTGCTTAACACGACATGTCGCAGTATCGCATAGGACCAGTCGCCGCCTGACACCGTGATGCCGGTAATTTTAGCGTCCACGAACGACGCGCCCATCAGTCGGCAGTTCTGGAACGCGGTCAGAAATAACTCCGCGCCGCGAAACTCGGAGTTGCTGAATGCGCAGTCCGTGAACCGCGCGCTGTTCAGCGATACGAGGGAGAAGTCGCACTCCTCGAATAGACAATCGCTCGCGACGAGTTCGCTCATGTTCGCGGCGCGGAACGAGCAACGGGTGTAGGTGCGTCGTTGCCACTCCGCCTCGCTGAAATCAGTATCGTCGAAGTTTTCGTCGGTGAATGACGGGTCTGTATCGGGCATATTTCAGCGTCTCATCGCGCCGGGCATGAACATCGTCCGGCAACCGCGCCTCATTGTATCGCGGGAGGCCCCTTCCCTGAAAATCAGTCTGAAAAAGCCGCCTCGTAAATTACTCCGGAATCTGACAAACTCATCCTGAGTGTTTCGGGGCGATCTCCTGTCTAATTCGCATGGGCATCATCGTTATCCTTGACACGCCCTGATTCTTCGGGTATGATTGATCGGACAGTCAATAATGAATCAACGAATTCATCTTCCGCCCGAAGAACGCCGCGAACAGATCGTGAGAGGGGCATTCCAGATTTTCGCCGAGAAAGGCTTCGATGCCACGACGAACAAGGAGATCGCACGCACCGCGGGTATATCCTCGACTGGGCTGATTTATCATTACTTCAAGGACAAGATCGCGCTACTGCGTGCCGTGATCGAGATGCAATTAGGTGAACGCCCGGAGCAGGAGTTCCGGGAAGCCTTGTTACAAATGTCGCTCGAAGACGGACTGCACAGGGTCGCGCGCCATTTTCTCGAGGATATTCGCAATCCAGGCACGACCGCGTTCGTCCGTGTTCTCATGGGCGAGGCCATGCGCCGCCCCGAGTTCGCCAAAATTCTTTCGGAAGTATTGGTGTCGCGGATGTTCACCGGGGTGATGGCTTTTTTTCGTCATCATCAAGAACTGGGAAACCTCCAACCGGGCGACCCCGCGCTGATGACCTTGCGATTCGTCGGGAGCCTTACTAGCGTACTCATCATGCGCGAGGTACTCCAAATTCCCGCCGTTCGGGAGCTGGACTTCGATACCATCGAGCGGGGAATGGTCGAAGATTTTTTGCGGGGGGTATTGGCGAAGTAAACTTCGTTTCATCTGCGCCCCTTATTGAAGGATATACCGTGCATCTCAACAACGTCATAAATTGACTGTCCGAACAACCAGGAATCAGACCATCGTCCATTTCTCAAGACCGACCGACGAATGGTAGGTTTTACGGAGCGAGTCATAAGGAAGTGCAGACATAAATTTGACTGGTCAACCAATCATTTCAACCGGAAAGGCGAAAAACTAATGAATAAGAATTACAGCGCGTCGGCGGTAGTAGGTGTTCTGGCAGTCGCGGCGAGCATCGTCTACGCGCAGAGCGGCTCGAAGACGGACCCGCGAATTCAGGTGCTCCTGGACAGGGCGATCTCCGCCCACGGCGGGAGGTCGTTGACCGAACTTCGTACATTCAAGGAGACGGCGGAAATGCGGGCGGCCGCTCCCTTCGGAATGCGGTTGCCCGCCCAGAAGGTCCAGGTGCTGCTGGACCGAAACGCTCAAACTGGTCGCTGGCAACAACTGACGGATAAGGGTGAGCCAGCGGTCATTTATCAGCAAACCCCCGCGGGTGTGTTCATCTGGACAAGAAAGAGTAGGACCGAAAAGTTGCGCGACGCGGACACTCCCTCCGCATTCGTACCTCTGACCAAAACAGGGGTTCTGGGATTGCTGGCTCTCCAGCACACGACCGACGCCCTCGCCTACGTGGAGCAAGGCGAGATCAAGGCCAAGAAAGGGCCGATGATAGTCCGCACGCAGACTAAACCACAAGAAACACTTCTACTAGTCGGTAAAGGCGACCTGGTTCGCGCCTTCTGCCAGACCACATGGTCCTATCTCTTCGCGCCGGATGGGACGCTGATTGCCGAGCGCGTCACCCAGACTCAGACCGGGCGTGTTACGGATGTGCAGGTGAGTTATGACCGCTTCCAGACATTCGGGGGGATAAAGGTGCCGACCGAAATCGCCATCAAGAACGATCAAGTGCCAGGCATGGTGAAACTCAGAATGCATGTTAATCAGGTGAGCGTGAACGGCCCCATGGCCAGGGCCGAGTTCCAGTTGCCCTGAACGGGAGAGGAGGGCCGTAATAATAGAAAGAAAAACGAATGCGATTTGAGATTAAACTTGCCTGGCGGCACCTGATCGCCGGAGGCAAACAGACGCTTTTGACGATCTTCGCGGTCGCGATAGCGGCGATGGTTGTTCTGTTCGTGCAGTCAACCATCTCGGGGATGCAAACTCGCCTGAAGAACACGCTGATCGGGACGTTGTCCCACGTGACAATCAAGCCATCCGATACCCTGCCGGACACACTGGGGGAGGTAGTGCCGTCGGGCGACCCCGATCACCTGCTCGTTTCCGACCAGCAACCCCGACTCCAGCAACGCACCGATATAGATCAGTGGGAAAGGATCGCGGGGATGCTTTCGGGCCTTCCCGGCGTCAAAACCGTCGCCCCTACGGTTACCGGCAGTGCCTTCGCGATCCGGGGTTCCAAGCGCAGTTCTGTCGCGATCACGGGGGGCAATCCCGTCGAGTTGGAACAGGTCTCTCCCTTGCAGAAAGATATGCTGATGGGTGACTGGCTGGATATCACGACTGACGACGTTGTTATAGGGATCAAGTTAGCGAATGAACTGCGGCTGAAACTGGGCGACCGCCTCACCCTGCAATCCTCGCGCGGCGTGACACAGACGCTTCTCGTCGCAGGCATCTTCTACACGGGCCGGGAGACGGATCTTTCGCAGGTGTACTTGACCCTGCGGGCCGCGCAAAGCCTGATGGCGACGGGACAGAATGTTTCACTGGTTCAGGTGAAGCTGGCGGACGCGTACCAGGCTGACCGGATCGCCAGCGATTTGAAAGCAGTACTCCCGTATCGGGTGGACTCATGGATGAGCGATTCCGCGTCGTCTCTCAACGAGTTAAACTCCATGGACGTCATTAAGTCGTTCCTGACCGGCTTCGTCCTGCTGGCATCGTCGGTCGCGGTTGCCGCGATTATGATCGTCTCCGTCCTGCAGAAGAACAAGCAGATCGGCATCCTGAAAAGCATGGGCGCGCGGGACCGGCAGATACTGACCGTGTTCACGCTGGAGGGCTTCGGCGTCGCCATCGCCGGGGCGGCTATGGGGGTCATCCTGGCCCTCGTCGCGCTCAGTACTATCGGCGGCATGGCCCAACCGAACCCCTACGGTGGCAGGGCGGGAGCGGTCGTCACCGTTGTTTATGACCCGATCCTAATGGCCTGGTTGGTGCTGATCGTGATCGTGGTAACGGTCATCGCGGCGATCCTTCCCGCCCTTCAGGCGTCGAAGTTGAACCCGGTGGAGGTCATTCGTGGATAGTACTTTACCCCCCCCGAAACAGTTCGCTGTGGAAACAGTGGACCTGAAAAAGACTTACAACCCTGACACTGTCAACGAGGTTGAGGTGCTACATGGGATCAATATGACCGCCTCTCGTGGCGAATTCGTCGCCATCGTGGGGCAGTCCGGGTCGGGCAAGTCTACTCTGCTCAACATTCTGGGGGCGCTCGACACGCCGACCGGGGGTGAAGCGTGGATTGATGGTGTCAATATCGCCGGCCTCGATTCGGACGGCTTGGCGGATCTGCGAAGCGAAAAGGTCGGGTTCGTTTTCCAGTTCCATCACCTGCTCGACGAATTTACCTGTCTGGAGAACGCACTCATGCCCGTGGCTATACGGAAAGGCGAGCCGGACAAAGAGGACACGGCATACGCCCGACGCCTTCTAACCCGCGTGGGTTTGGAGAGTCAGATGAACAAACGCCCCGCCCGGATGTCCGGCGGTCAACAGCAGCGCAACGCCATCGTCCGCGCCCTCACGAATCACCCCCGGGTTGTTCTGGCGGATGAACCGACAGGCAATCTGGACAGCCGATCCGGGCAAGAGGTTTTCACCCTGATGCGGGAGATCGCCCGCGAGACCGGAGTGGCTTTCTTGATGGTCACGCACGATGAACGACTTGCCGGGGCCGCGGACCGCGTTCTGCGAATCGAGGACGGCATTATACAGGAGGTATCGCGTTGAAAATTCCCAGGAGTTTGGTCGGGGTGCTGGCTCTTCTTGTTGGGGGTGGGACGGTGTTAGCTATCCGCGCCCGTCCCAGGATTGTCACGGTTGCGCTACCGACCTTTAAGCAAGTTACCGAGTCCATCGCCGCGTCGGGGCGGTTGCGCGGGGCAACAGAAAGCAACATAGGCGCGCAGAGCCAGGGGCGTATCGCCGCGATTCTTGTTCACGAAGGGGATACGGTCGTGACCGGACAGGTCATCGCCCGATTGGATGACGGCGTTCCGCAGGCACAGGTACGACAGGCGCAGGTCGCCGCGCGAACCGCGCGCGGGCAACTCGCTCAGGCGGAAGCATCGGTTAGAATCTCCCAGGCCCAGTTGGCACAGGTCGCCCGCCTTCCACTCGCCGCTGACATCGCCCGCCTTCGCGCCGACATAACCCAAGCCAACGCCGTCAACGCGGCAAGGCTGACGGCCGCGAAGCAGAAGGCGACTTCGCTCTACCAGCACTATCAAGAACTCAAGTCGGGAGCACGTCCCGAAGAGATCGAACAGGCTGGTGTTCAGGTAAAGCAGGCACAGGCAAGCTTGGATCAGTATGAACGGGACTGGGTGCGACAGCAGGAACTTTATAAACAGGGAGTAATCCCTCGTTCGGAGGCCGAACAGGCGGAAACATTGTTCCTCACGGGTAAGCAGACGCGGGCGAACGCACAGTCCAAATCCCGGCAACTCCGGGCGGGTTCGCGGCCCGAGGAGATCGCGGGGGCGGAGGCGGATTACCGGGCCGCGGAAGCGGATGTCGCTTCCGGGGCGGCGACCCTGCGCGGCGCGAGGAGATCGGGAGAAGCGCAGTTCGCCTCCCTCCTGTCATCCCCCCGCCCGGAGGATGTCGAGGTGGCGCGGCGACGGCTCATAGAAGCACGACTCTCTCGCGATGTTTCCCGTGCGAGGTTGGAGGAAGCCGGAGTCGCTCTCACATTAGCGAAGCAGCGGCAGCGCGAGACAGTAGTCACCGCACCTTTCGTCGGAACGGTAACACGGATCGTTACCGAGGTGGGGTCTGTGACGGGACCGAGCACCCCGTTGGCACGCCTCGTCCGAACGGGAACCCCGGAGATCCGTATCGACCTGGACGAATCCAATCTGGGCAAGTTGCACGTCGGTCAAGAGGCCATCGTCACCAACGACGCCTTCCCGGACTCGCGCTTCACGGCGATCGTTCATGCGATCGGCGCGCAAGTGGATACGGATCGTGGCACCGTGGAGGTGCGTCTCACCCCGAAAGATCCCCCGGACTGGATACATCCGGGGCAGACGTTTACGGTCAATATCGTCCTCGGTCCGCCGAGGCGTCGCTTCGTCGTGCCGACCACGGCGGTTAGCACCGTCAGTGGCGTTTCCAGTCTACTGGCTGTGGAAGACGGCAAGGTGGTCAAGAGAAGGATCAAGGCGGCACCGATCAGCGAGGGTGGCATCCCCGTACTGGACGGCATCACGCTGGAGACCAAGGTGATCATTGAACCGACGGGCCTCACCGCGGGTGATGCGGTGATCAGCAGAAAAATCCCGAAAAACGAATAGGTCGCGCCCCTTTTTCCTGTGGCACGCCCTCACCTGGACGGGTGAGGGGCGGAGAAACCGCCCCCACCCGGTCGGAATCTTCCCGAAGAAACAACAACATGAATTTAGCCTTCCGATTGGTCGTCGCCATCTTTATAACGGGGATCGGGATAATCTGTGTCCCCGCCGTTAAGGGGCAAGACACACCGTTGCGCTGGCACCTCGCAGATGTCCTACAAATCGCCCTGGGGAAAAGTCCGAAGCTACGGCAGGCACGGGCGCGGGTAGATCGGACCGGGGGGCAAGTAGAAAAAACGCTCGCCCCTTTCCGCCGACCGACACTCACCCTGACAGGCAGTTATACGCGCCTGTCGTCCAGTAGCGCGCAGTCCTCTAGCGGGGGCGGGGGCGCGGGGCCACAGAACCCGTTCACTGTCGGGCTGAGCGGAACCACGCCCGGGACACAGCCGGTGCAGTTGTCCAACAGCACAACGGGCACTTATGCCACCACGACAACCGCGACGAACACGACTCGCTTGCGCCAAACGACGGGCGGCACGACAGGATCGGAGCCGCTTACGTCGAGTAGCGCGGACCTGACCCGATTCGGTTTGAGCACCGCTTTGAGCCAGCAATCGGTCGGCGTTTCGCTATCGCAACGCATAGACATCACCGGGTTGGGGCGAGCATATCAATCCGTGAGCGACGCGGAGAAAGCCCTCGCCCGCCAGGATCTTGAGCAGACACGCCAGGAGATCATCTACTCCGTCACGACCGCGTACTACACCGCGTTGCGCTCGGAGGCTCTGATTCGTGTTTCGGAAGCATCTACGAAGCAGAGTGAAGAGCAGAACCGCATCGCTCGGATCAAGTTCGATCAGGGAGCCTACGCCAGAAGCGATGTCCTCCGAGCACGCTCACAACTCGCTAACAATCAGCAATCGCTTATTTCCGCGCGAAATCAGGCCATCATCTCTCTCAGCATGCTTGCTAACGGCATGGGTGTTGACCCGGCGACCCCGATGACGTTGGCGGAGGCGGAAGAAGTCACGGCCCTCCCCGCGCTTCCAGAGCTAGACGAGGCGAGCTTGCTGGCTCAGGCCCTCGCCGAGCGGCCCGAAGCGATCCGCGCCGCCTTGAACAGGCGGAAGGCAACCGGCAACGTCCGCATCGCGCGGCAGGGGCAAGAGCCATCGCTGTCCGCTTCCATCAGCGGCAATTACAACGGAACGGAGGATACAGTCTCCTCAAGACGTTCCACGGGAAGCATCGGATTATCCTTCGCGTTCCCACTCAGTGACGGCGGCGCGACAGCAGGCGACATACGCTCCGCCCGCGCGGATGAGCGACTCGCCGCCGCTCAAGAAGAGGAGTATCAAAACGGTATCAAGGCCGAAGTTGAGCAGGCAGTTGTTGCGGTGCGAGACGCGCATGACCGGGCGCGAAGCACAACGCCTGCTCTGGAGGACGCGCGGGAAGGATACCGACTGAGCGAGATACGCCTGAAGGTCGGTTCCGGCACGCAACTGGCTTTGTACGACGCGCAGGCGACTCTTGTTCAAGCCGAGGTGAATGCGATCAACGCGCGCTATGACTATTGGAGCTCCCTTGCTCGATTAGCAAGGGCAGTAGGAACCCCCGGCGAGCGATTCGAGTCATCCGGCTACCCTCCTATGTCCGCCCCGCCGCGCTAACCTTTTCGCATGATTTTCGCTTTCCCTTAAGGTTTTGTTGTCCTATCCGATTACGCTTGCTCACGACCGGACGATGTTCCCGGTCTGACGAACGGCTGGTTAGAAATGGTGAGCCGTATTTTCTAATGGGAGTTCGACGACGAGAAGCGTCTCGAGGTGTCCAATGATACGCGCAATCTGTATCGTTTTTCCGACGCGACACAATAGGGAGAGTTTTTGTTCGGCCGGGCCGAGGACACTATAGAAGCCGAGTACCGGGAAGAGTTGGGGTTTCCGGGAGAGTCCGACGCGGCACTCGCCGCCGCGGTGGCGGTAGTGGATATGCCGGATCGTCGAGCAAGTCTGTTAGTACGTGTGCTCCTACGGAATAACGGTCGCCTGTCGAAAAACAAACGGGGCGATCTCGACGAATTAACTGGTGCGGAAGTCGAACTGATTGAGGTGGGTGTCGCGGCGGCGCGGCGACGGCGGATTGGGTAGCACGTTCTACGCTTTTAACCCCACAGTAGTCGCAGTGAAGCCAGCGCGGTCAGAACCAGCGCGGAAGTTTCAAACGCGTTCTGCTCGATCCGGGGCAGGAGCCACTTGCCTACCAGCCCGCCGATCACCGCCGCGGGTAGTAGCGTCACGGCGACGAGTGGCGATTCCGCGTTCATCATCCCCGCTCCGACCGAGAACGGCACCTTGAGCAGATTTAGCGCGAAGAAAAACCACGCCGTGGTGGCGATGAACTGGAGTTTCGGCAG
>JAYUUO010000157.1:0-36308 GCA_043754515.1 Armatimonadota bacterium | reverse complement strand
TCCGCGCGTGTATGCGCGGAGCGACCCTTTTCTTTGTAAGCGGAGAGGGCGGGATTCGAACCCGCGGTGGCTCATCACCACACTCGCTTTCGAGGCGAGCGCACTAGACCACTATGCGACCTCTCCCCGCTTCATCCCGCCTGAGGGACTCGAACCCCCGACCTTGCCCTTAGGACGGGCCTGCTCTATCCAACTGAGCTAAGGCGGGCAATACGCGCGAACCGGATGGTTCGCGGGGAGCCTCGTTATGCTACCGTGAGCGTGCTACGTTGTCAAGGAGCGACGGCCAGCCGGGGTACATCCGACCATCCACCCAGTGAAAGTTCCGAAGTTGACTTGACAGCGGGGGCTAAGCACGTTATACTTTGCTTCGTGCTTCTCTTACCGGGAACAGGGGGCATTCGCTCTTGATCGCGGCCGGATCGGATACGGGCGAATGGCGCAGTGGTAGCGCAGGACTTTTACACAGTCAAGGTCGGGGGTTCGAATCCCTCTTCGCCCATCCCGGATCTGCGGGCACGGTTCGTTTGGAGGTGTAGCTCAGTCGGTTAGAGCGCCGCCCTGTCACGGCGGAGGTCGCGGGTTCGAGCCCCGTCATCTCCGGTTTCATACCGGTGATCCTCATCAAAACGGGGGCTGAAAGCGATGATGCTTTCAGCCTCCGTTCTGCTTCTGATTCGCTCGCCGCGGTGATCAGCGGCTTATTTCCAGCCTTGCACCCGCCGCGACTGGGGTCGGGGAACACTACCGGTTAGCCGTTAGCGTGAAGTGCTCTATCTCCGTGCCGTCCGGCTCGACCGCGCGAACTTTGATTGTTCCACCATCCACAGTTATCTCGCAGTCGTTATACACCGACTTCGCTTTCTTGACGTACGGCGTGTCCGGCGTGACCGGATAGAGCGGGGCACCGCCGCCGCCCGTCACGAGGTACGTGATGCCGGACGGCGGGACATGCCGCTGGTAGTCGTGATCGTGGCCGTTAACGACGAGTTGCACTCTGCCCTCGACCAGAATCGGTTCCAGCCGTGCGCTTAACGCCTTCGCGAGTTCCCGCCTCCCTGGTTTGTCCACGCAGGTATAAGGCGTGTGGTGGAAGAATACGACGCGCCATGTCGCTTTTTGGTGCGCGAGCAGATCCTTGCGCAGGAACTCCTCCTGTTGCTTCAGTTCGGAATCCGGACGGTTGGTGTCGAGCGCGACGAAATGGGTGTTCCCGTAGTCGAAACTGTACTCCTGCGGGACACCGAAGTAGCGGAAGTAGGGCGCGCCTTCTTTCTCGTGGTTGCCGAGAGCCGGGTAATACGCGGTGTCACGGAGCAAAGGAGTCTCGATCTGCCAGAAAACATCCCACTGCGATTCGTTCGTGCCGTCCGCGACCAGATCCCCCGTCTGGATCACGAAGTCGGGGTGGAACGTCAGGACGCGGGCGATCACGGACGCGTGCTTATCAGGCTGGGTGCGCGTATCGCCGTAGGCGATGAAGTGGAACGGCTGATCCGGCTTCGGCGCGGTGAGAAAGGTCGCGGGCTTGCTCGCCTTCCCGCCTTCCGTCACCTGATAGGCGTAGCGGGTGTATGGCTTCAATCCAGCAATCTTGAGCCGGTGGTAGCGCGTCTTCGCGCCGGACTCGGTAACCGTTTTGCCGGTTGCAGGGTTGGCAGTCACTGCGGGAGCGAGCCGAACCGATCCCCCGGTCGTCTCCGCGTCGCTAACCCAGCACACCGTCACGGAATCCATGGTTGGTAGCATCGGATACGGGCCTTTGACGACGCCGGTTGTGTCCGTCGCGGGCGATTGGATCTTCGCGGCCAGGGTTGCCGTCAGGCTCGCCGCCAGCAAGGCGAACGCGAGCAGTGAGCGGGTAATTTTATGTGTGTTCATGGGTCGATTTGTCCGGCGGTTGGAGCCGCAGCAGTTCGAGAGCCGGGGCACGGATGTCCTGGCTCTGTTTCATAGGAGTTACGCAACCGAAAAACGCGGGTTGAAACCCACGTCATCGGCAAAACAAGTACAGTCAAAACTTGTTTTGACGATTGCCCGAATAGGCAACTCCGTTGCCGGACGTTCTTCGGACGGAGGAACTCCGGCGCAAGAATGCGTACCCGTATAACTCCTACTTCTTTTTTTGGAGGGCGATGACGCCGTTCCTCTACTGACCGATGACCAGGATAGCGAACGAGTTGGGGATCGCCGTCGGTCGCTTCGCGCCCGCTACGGCAGGGCCGTACTTCGCTATAGGTAGGTAGATCGTGTGCGTGGTCGGGTCAATCGTCATCGTCCGCGCGCCCGGTGCCGTTTTGGTGTTCGCCACGACCGAGTACTTGCCGCCCGCGTCCGCCTTGACAACGGTTAAAGTGGCGTCGCCGTTCGAGGAGAACGCGAGGCCCGCCGCTTCATCGAACGCGCTGGCGTCGGTGCCCTTGCCGATTGTCGGGGAGGCAAGCACCTTGCCGGTATCGGCGTCCATCACGATCATTTTTTCGTTGTGACAGGTCGAGAACAAGCGGCGGCTCTTGCGGTCTATAGACAGGCCCGCCGCCGACTCGCCCGGCGCGAGCGGGTAGCGGGCCTTGATTTTCAGCGTTTTGGCGTCAATGGCGACGATCTCGCTCTTGTCCTCGATATTGACGTAGACCATGCCCCTGCTGTCCGAAACGGCGAACTCCGGCTTGCCGCCGAGCGGGATCTCACCTGCCACGGTCCCGGTCGCGGTGTCAATCGCGGTCGCCGATTCGCCGTCGCCGTTGAATGTGAAAACGCGCGAGGTAGCTGGGTCGAAAATGATGCAATCTGGATCGGTGCCGACCTTGATCCGCTTCGTTTCCTTGAACGTGTTCGTGTCGAAAACGGTGACCGTATTGTCGCCGCCGTTGCTGGTGTAGCCCCTATGCATCACCGTGTCGAGCGCGATCCCGTGAACACCGGTCGTGTTGGGTATGTCGCCGATGGCTTTACCCGTTTTTGTATTCACCACCATCACATGCGAGGAGCGGGAGATAAACAGGTGGTGCGTGGCCGGGTCGAGAATAATGTAGTCCCAGCGTCCCTCGCCGCCGAGTTCGAAACGCTTGATTTCGTGGAACTTCGCGGCGTCCACCGGGGGCGCGGCATGGGCGGCGGGGAGAGTCAGCACGGCGAGCGCGGTAATCGCGAGAAGAACAGACGGAAAATGCTTCATAGGTTTTGCTTTCTGAGTAAGGGAAGTAGTCGAACGGGTCGGTCGCATTCGGTTGCGCGAACGACAGGCTCGCGCGGCTGATCTACCGAAGCATTATAGTCCGCGCGGCGCAAGAATGTTTTGTAGCGCGTCTGTGAATTGTCTTAGACGGAGGTGACGTGGTCGCCCGCGATTCCCGAGGAGCGAAAAATCGGGCGGGGGCGTTTCCGTCCCCCGCTCGATTCATGCGTTATCGTACTGTCGCACCAACGCCCCGTCAGTTCGCGAAGCGGTTGCGCCCCGTCTGATCCGTGCCACGAGCGAGGTAGATTTTGTGCCCCGCGTTGCGCGGGTTGTCCGCGAACACCTCGCTGGTGAGCGGGAAGTAGCGCATCGTGTACCCCGCGCGTCGGTTGGGTGACGTGTTCGCCTGGGCACCGTGGATGATGCGCCCCTCGTGCAGACTACACTCGTTCGGCTCCAGCGAGAAGTAGATTGACTTCGACTCGTCGAACGCGCCCTGCTTGACCTGCGTCCCGAAGATGTTTTTGCCCCCGTCAACCGCCTCATACTCCGAGAAGCCGCCGACCTGACTCCCCGGGATCACGCCCATCGAGCCGTTCTCGGGAGTCGCGCGGTCAATCGCGAGCCACACGGTGCAGATGCCCTCCATGGTCGAGACGCGGCCGTCCCAGTACGCCGAGTCCTCGTGCCACGGGGTCGCCTTGCCGGTGAAAGGCGGCTTGCTGATCAGGTGCGAGGCCCATAGGCCGATGTTCGGGCCGATGAGCGGTTCCACTAGGTCGAGCACTTCCGGGGCGAGCAGGAACGGCAGTAGCCGCGCGTCGCGGGTGTGGATCATGTCGAGATCGCACTCCGGATAGCGGGCGAGGTCTTCCTCGAAAATTGCCTTCAGTTCGGCGAACTTATCGGAGGGAAAGACAGACTGTTTAAAGAGCGTATAGCCGTCCGTGTTGTAGTGGCCGATCTGCTCCGGCGTCAGTCGTGAGTTCATGGTTTGTCAATATCCTTTCAGGTTGTACTAATCTACCGCACGAGCGATATCACGTCTTGCAAAAAACTATCCTGGTTACACAATGGCAACATCATCTTCGGACAGGCCCACGGACTGCTCACGCGGCGCAAGGCGCGTGACATGAGGGAGCGTCACCCCCGACCACGGCGCGAGATGCAGGTTGCCGGTGGCGAGCATCACCCCGGCACTCTGCTCCGGGCCGCGCCGGTCGAGTTCTACCCGAACCGTGTACTCCGATTTCGCCGCCATGAACCGCCGCTGACACGCAGACCGATGCGTGGCGGGGACATACGGCGTTCCCGGCGCACACGTCAACGCGAGTTCGTCGTCCAAGTACAACCGGCACCCGCCCGACGCGAGCGCGATCAGTTGGTAGTCGGTTCCATACTCGTCAGCGTTTATAGTCCACCGCCACGTCATGCCGCCCGCCGACTTCGCTTCTTCGGGCAGTTCGCCATTCGCTCAAGAGATGAAAGCCGTGCTACCAAGCGGCGACACTTGTATCGTCCCCGGCAGATCGGCAACGGAAATGCTTCCGACCGGGTTCGGCACCGCGCCAACGGTCGCGCCGGATTGCCGAATCTGCTCGGCAATGGCGACTGTTCGCCGCGTCAACTCCGTCAGCGTTCGTGGCGCGTCAATACCCTGGATGCCGGGGCCGATCAGGAGCACGTCACCGATCGGGTCGCGCCAGCGGCGGGGGATGCCCTCCTCACCGGACACCATCCCGAGTGTCGCGCCCACGGTCGCGCCGGTGCAGTCGGGGTCATAGCCCCCGTTCACGGCGAGCAGAATACTGTCTTTAAAGTCGCCCTTCCCATAAAAAAGCGCCCACGCGGTCAGCGCGACATTGAGCGGGGCATGGGTGAAGTTTTCGCTGTCGTGAGCGGCTAGCAAGCGGTCGCGACATGCCCAGGCCTCGACCCCACTGTCGTAATTCCTCAGAACAATGAGGAGCACGGCGGCGGTATCGGTCGCGGCATCTAACTTCGACACCGATTCACGCAGTGCCTCCTCGACGGCGACGCCCGCGAGGACCCGCCCCTGCATTCCCGCGAAGAACACCTTGCCCACGATCCCTTCCACGCCGTGATCCAGAGACGCGTCGAGCGCGGCGTACCGTTCCGCGAGCCCGGCATCACCGCCCGACACCGCCGCCCATATCTCGGAGCGGATCGGCGAGCCCATCCCGGATGCGAACGGGTTCTCGAACGTCCCGGCCTCAGCGGCCGGGACCCCGCGCCGCAGGTTCCAGCGACAGCACCCGTACTCGTCCCACATGTAGTGGATATGGGCGAGCCAGCCATCCGCTAAATCGCGTTGCGTCAGGTTCACGCCGCGCGTTTCCAGCAGATGGAGCCAGACCAGTTGCAGTTCCAGGTCGTCGTTCGGCGGTGCCGAGGTCGGGATGGGATTGTAGAATGTGTAGGAAAGCCGCTCCATACGGCCCTCGGCGGGAATACCGAGCGTGCCGCCGACGGACTTTCCGATCCAGCCGCCCGAAATACGTGATGCGAAAGAAGGTGTTGTCATAAGAGGTAGTTTCAAAAATGTCTTTCAGACCAGTGGCTTAAGCAACTGGTCGGCGAACAAAGCAATAATCCCGAACATGATGTGCAAGTGTACTTTGTCGTGTCCGCGCACCCGTACAAAACGCAAGCCGAAAGAGTCTTTCAGGCGACTGTTTCCACGCTCCGCGTTACCGCGCTCTTTCTAGCGAACGCGCTCCGCCGGCACGAACGTATAACACGCAACCGGGTCCCCTACGGCTTCCCTTTTCCCACGTCGCGGGTTCGCGTCAATGATGGGTACATGACCCAATGCTTCGCTCACCTTACGGATGTTGCCCGCGTCGTAGGCACTGCCCATCAGATCATAAAAACTCGTGACCGATGTCGTTAAGCGTTTCATCAACGCGATAGACAGGAAGTTTCGCGGCGAAATTGTCCGACCTGACTATCGTGGAGCGAAGCGGAACTGATGAAACAGCCTAACGGCATCATATTGTCCCCCCACGAGATATGCGCCTTGTAGACAGGACAAAATCCGTTTTGTCCGACGCGCCAGCGGTAGGTATTCCCGTCCGTGTCGCGCTTGATTCCCCAGCTACAAGCCGTCGGCAACTCGGAGAACGCTTCGCCGAAGGGCAAGTCCACTTGACGCTCCAAGCGGGTCGGCTCAGGCGGGGGACGTTCTTCCCCTTCACAGGGTCTGCCGCGTTTTTTTCTCCTGTGCTTGCTTGATTCGCTTCCCGCCCCCGCGCTCGCGTGACTCAACCGCTGTCGAATCAAGAAAATCGCTCGGGGCGATTTCTCCGCCGTGGCTGACGTGCAAGACGATAGGGCGATCATCCCCCTTACCGGAAACGAACTGGTCTATGAGGGCTTCATGAACCTTATCTCCCAACCCATGCTTGCAGAACAACGAGAAGGCACGGCTAAAGGTTGCCTTACTCGGCACACTATCCATGCCGCAGACTTTACGGAGTCAGAGGTTCTGTCGCAGTTGCTCGATCAGGGTCTTGGTTTCAGGTAGTCAGAGAAATCGCCCGAGGCGATTTTCTTGATTAAGAACCGCTTTAGCGACGAAGGCGCACGCGAGGGGGCGGCGATCTACTTGCGGTCTGCCTTTGCCCCCTCCTTTTTTCACCAATACAGACTCCTTGATGCGCACGATTTCCAGTATCTGGGCGACCCGCTGGATTTGCTCGGTCGGTTTTTCTTGGGCGGCTTCCGCGAGCAAGGGGAACAGTTTGTTGTGGATCTCCAGCCAGTATGGGGAAAGCGGGTACCCATGCTTGCATGGGTGGAGTAAACGCTTCTCGGTCGTTGTTTGAGTGGGGGGTGTCTGTCACGATATAGTTGTCGGCATCTCGAACCGATTTTTGAAACTACCTCAACTGTTAGATATTTATAACACGTATGGCACAAGACGAAACGATACCTCGCCTGCTGTGGGCGGATCTGCCCGGGGACGCCGCGTACCACGCCATTCTCCACGCAGCCCAGTACGACGAGGGTGCCTACATCCCGATGC
Source organism: Armatimonadota bacterium (assembly GCA_043754515.1). Classification (GTDB taxonomy): domain Bacteria; phylum Armatimonadota; class Armatimonadia; order Armatimonadales; family Armatimonadaceae; genus JACMIU01. Next base: position 29,079 of record JAYUUO010000157.1, on the reverse strand, counting down.
ACCGGCACGACTTCTGCGAGCTGATGTACGTCCTGGTCGGGACGGGGGAGCACCGCGTGTCGCGGGAGGGACGGATAGACACGACGCCGCTCGAGGCGGGAAGTCTGCTGTTCATCCGCCCCGACGACAGCCACGGCTTCAACGGGCTACCCGGCCGGCGGCTACAGTGGATGAACATCGCCTTCCCATTCGCCTCCTGGGTGGCATTCCGCGCCGCCGCCGGACTGCCCGCCGCCGCCTGGGAGCAGGCGGACAAGCCCGTGCAACCGGCGGCCGCGTTGCGCGGCGAGGCACGGGCAGGTTGCTCCGGGACGTTCGAAACCGCCTTGCAGCGGTTCCACGCGGCGGTGTTATCCGGTGCCCCGCCCCCGGACCGACTCGACCTGTGCCATTTCCTGTCGGAAGCAACGCGGCACCTCCTCCCGGGAACCGCGCCCGCGCCCGACGGCGCGGACGACGACGGCCCACCCTGGCTCTTCCGCGCCCGGCGCGCCTTCGCCGCGAACGCGGATTACCTCGTGGAAGGGCTCCCGCGACTGACGACGCTGACCGGCGTCAGCTACACGCACCTCGCCCGCACTCTGAAGGCGACGAGCGGGAAGACGCCGACGCAGTACGTCAACGATCTGCGCACCGCGCGCGCCGCGCTTCTTTTGACGACGACGATGCGCCCGATTATCGAGATCGCGTCGGAATGCGGGTTCGCGCAACTGTCCTACTTCTACCGCCTATTCCGGGCGCGGTTCGACTGCTCCCCCGACGCATATCGCCGCGCGGCACAACAACCGCCAGTGACAGGTCGGTAGGCTCACGCCTTGGCCAGCCGCTGGCGAGCGATAGGAAGGAAACTCACGATCCGATAGCGCAATATATTTCATTACCATGACATCCGAAGAACTAAGCACCCTGCGGAGCGTCGCCGCCCGCTTAATACCCGCCGACGCCCTAGAGCCCGAGGGCGGCCCCGCCGCCCTCCCCTACCTACTCCGCGAACTCGCGCCGGGCGGAGCGGCACCCGACTTCGCGAGCGACCTGTCGGGTCTGCTGGCATGCCTGAACACCGCAGGCGCGTTCTCGGGGGTACCACCGTCCGTGCAGGACCTACTACTCGACCGGTGCGCGGTGGCACCGGAAACCGGAATGGCGTTTCACCGGCTCGCGGAACTGATCACCGATGGGTTTTATACGTCGCCCGCAGGCATGGCTATGATCGGGTTCACAGCCGTCGGGAGGGTAGCACGTTGAACACCGGCAAGGACTATGACGTGATCGTGGTCGGCTCCGGCGCGGGCGGCGGGACGATAGCGGGGGTGATGAGCGAAGGCGGCAAGCGCGTCCTACTCCTCGAAAAAGGACGAGACGCGCCGCGCCCCGGCGACATAGGGCGCGATCATCTGCGCAATCAGCGGCTGTCGCGACACGGCGTGAACGCCGGCCCGGACGACCTACCCGGCAACCCACGCGTGTTCGAGGGCGCGGGAGGTGTCGCGCGGGCAGTGCTAGCGGGCGACGGGACGTATTCCAACAACGCCGCGATTGGCGGGGGCGGCACACGCGTCTATGGCGGTCAGGCGTGGCGGTTTCATCCGCTCGATTTTCGTATGGCATCCACGTACGGGATGCCTGCCGGTTCCTCACTCGCGGACTGGCCCATCGGCTACGACGAACTGGCACCGTTCTATTCGCGTGCGGAACACGAACTGGGGGTCTGCGGCGACGCCGCAACTTTAGGCGCGGGCTACTTGCCAGGGCCGGACGCGCCCTACCCCATGCCCCCGGTCACACCCGACACGGCGCAGGGACGGACGCTCCGAGCGGGCGCGGCGTCACTCGGCTGGAAGACATTTCCCGTGCCACTCGCGATCAATTCGATCCCGCGCGACGGCCGACCGGCGTGCATCCACTGCGGCGAGTGTCCCGGCTTCGCGTGCCCGGTGGACGCCAAGAACGGCACGCACAACACGCTGATCCCCCGCGCGCTTCTTTCCGGTCGGTGCGATCTCGAAGCGGGCGCGACGGCGTTCCGAATCGAGCACGACGGGAAGACCGCGACCGGGGTGTCGTACTTCGGCGCGGACGGCAACCCGCGCCTCGCCCGCGCCTCCGTGGTCGTGGTCGCCTGCGGCGCGGTCGAGACCGCGCGGCTGCTACTCCTGTCGGGTGTCAAGAATAAGCACCAGCACTTGGGACGGCATTTGCAAGGGCACTTCTATCCGGGGGCAATGGGGCGGTTTCCGTGGGACACGTTCGACGGAATCGGGCCGGGGCCATCGGTGGCGACGGCGGAGTTCTGTCACGGCAACCCAGACGGCGTTATTGGCGGCGCGATGCTGGCGGACGATTTCGTGATCCTTCCGGTGATGTTCTGGAAGCGACATCTACCGCCCAGCGTCCCGCGCCGGGGGGCCGCCGCGAAGGAGTGGATGCGCCTCAACTATCGCCGCTCTCTCCTGGTGCTGGGACCGGTGCAGGAAATACCGACGCCGGACATGGGCATGCGGCTCGACCCCACCGTGCGCGATCGGCACGGGCTACCCGTCGCCCGGCTTTCAGGCGAAGTACACCCAGAGACGGTGCGGACCGGTGCGTTCATCCACGAGCGCGCGCGGGAATGGCTCCGCGCGAGTGGCGCGGTGGAGATATGGGGAAGCCCGTCTCGCGCATCCTTTACCGGCGGCCAGCATCAGGCGGGTACTTGCCGGATGAGCGACGACCCGACGGACGGCGTGACGGACCGGGATTGCCGGGTTCACGAGTTCACGAATCTATATGTCGGCGACGGCTCCGTACACGTGACGAACGGCTCGTTCAACCCATTCCTGACGATCCAGGCACTCGCCTACCGAACGGCGGTGCATCTCCTCGCCCGCTGGTAAACCCATCCTTGGGGACTTCTCCGGAACTGTTTTCGCTCGGGCCTTGACAAAAAGAAACAGTCGTGTTACATTTGAATAACCGGTTATCCTATAATCTATACGAATGCACATTTTGGATAAGCGATTATCCTATAGCATTGTCTCGCTGAAGGTACCATGAACTCAATTCGCAGTGTCGCAGAAAAAGCAGGCGTCTCCTCCTGCACCGTTTCGAAAGTCCTGAACGGGGTTCCGTCGCGCATCACACCGGAAACTCGGGACCGGGTCGTGAACGCCGCTCGCGCACTGGGATACCAGCCGAATCGGTTCGCGCGGGGTCTGGGCAAGCGAAGGACACAAACCATCGCGCTCCTGATCGGCGGATTACAGAACCCGTATTTCGTGTCACTCGCCGAAGCCGCCGAGAAACACTTGCTTGCCGCTGGTTACCAGGTCGTCCTGGACGCGGCCCCGCCGCAGGGCGAGGTGTACGGGCGTCCGGCGAAGTTGCGCGGTTGGCCACTTGACGGAGTGCTGATGGCAGGCGGCGAGTCACAGCACGTCGGCGAATATCTGGGCGAAGGCGCGATGGATGTGCCTACGATTTATCTGGGCGTACCGCGCGCCGACGGCGAAGATGCTGTCTACTTCGATTACAAGGCGGGCGGCTATGCTACCGGGGCGCATTTCGCCGAGCGCGGCTACCGGCGGGTGCTTTTCATCTCGAACATCCCGCCGCGCTCCATCAGCAAGGATCTGCGGTACCGAGGATTTCTGGAGGCATGCGAGCGGTCCGGCTTGTCGGTCGAGGAAGCCGACACCGATTTCATGGAATCCCGCGCCGCCGGGTATCGGCTCGGGGAGGCGATAGCGAAGCGACCGGCGGCGGACCGCCCCCGCGCGATCTGTTGCCACAACGACCTGATCGCCGTGGGACTGTGCCGCGCGTTGCAACGCGCCGGATTACGCATCCCCGAGGACATCGCGGTTTCCGGCTTCGACGGGATTGAGGACGGGCAATTTTTAGAGCGGCCGCTCACAACCGTGGTCGGCTCCGCGTCCGAAATGATGGCGGCCGCTAGCGGCCTGCTACTCGCCCGCATTGAGGGCGGTCTGAAGCCGACGGGGGAGCAGGTAATGATCCCGTCACGACTCCAGATCGGCGGAACCACATGATCCCGAAGTGGTCAGGCCGCATAACGATTTAACAATGTTGCCCGGCGAGCCGTCCCGTAAGCCAGGCAGAGTGATAGTCGCGGGACAATGATAACGACACCAATGACTGATGAAGGAATAGAAGTAATGCAATGTATGCTCCTTTTGGAAAAGACCCGTCCCGCCGCCCGTAGCGGCTTCACGCTGATCGAACTGCTCGTCGTAATAGCAATTATCGCCATTCTCGCCGCGATTCTGTTCCCCGTTTTTGCACAGGCACGCGAGAAGGCGCGGCAGACGTCCTGTTTGTCGAACGAGAAGCAGTTGGGCCTCGCCGTGATCCAGTATTCGCAAGACTATGACGAAGTGTTCCCGATGGGCGGTGTTGATCGCGGCTTCTGGATGCAGGGCACCTGGGCGAAATACACCGAGCCGTATGTGAAGAGCCTCGCCGTGTTCCACTGCCCGGATGATAGCGACCAACAGCACATCGGAACAAACATGCTCGGTCCGGACGACTGGTCGTGGGCGGGTTCCCCGATCTCCTACACGGCCAACGGCTACGAGCAGACCCTCGGCGCGCCCGGATACCCGGACTGGTGTGGCCCGGTGTTCGGGGTCATGGGCGTCTGGAACCCGAACGACTGGTGTGCGGCGAAGCTGGCCGACGGCGGTGGCACCCCGTTCGCGAACGTGGTCCGACCATCCGAGACTATTATGATCTCTGAAAAGCATAATGATGATGTTCTGAAGCAGTCCGGCGGCACGATGGGTAACAACGTCGAGGGCAACTTCAGTTCAGTCCTGCGCGTCCCGAACTGGGTGAACTGGTTTGACTGGATGGCGTCCCGCATTCCGAGTGGTACCGGTAGTAAAACCGCCGCGTATCCGGGCGGCGTCGCGGGCGGCGTGTCCACGAAACATAGCGGCATGGCCAACTTCGTCTTCACCGACGGGCACGCGAAGTCCATGAAGCCGGAAGCCACGAACCCTGATCCGGACAACCGCCCGCAAGACAACATGTGGAACAGCCGACGAAAGTAAAAGAATGCGAAATGAAGCAACGATGTTGAGCCGCCGCATGCTTCCGCTGATGGTAGCCGCCCTTTGGGGGGCGGCTACCGTCATCACAGGGTGTTCGGCGGAACAGAAGCAGGGTGCTAAATCCGATGCCGCGAGCCGCGAGAAGTTTCGTGGCGGTCATATCACCGAAGAGCAGATGGCACAGGTGAACCAAAAACTCGCCGAGCGGTCAAAGCAGAATCCGAACGCCATGGGCATATCTGGCCCTCAGGGTCCTGTCGGCGGTTCGCCGAAGAAGCCGTAGTGGACAGGGGCGGATTAATCACCCACCTTTCCGCGCGGACGCGACATGTGTAAATAACGAACAAGGATCGCTCATGAAGATCATCTTAAAACCGATGGGGGCAGTCACGCTCTTGGTAGTGTTCGCGGCCCTCGCCATAGTAGCCATGCGGGGGAAAAACGACATCGCGGCCGACGCCAGGCGGCGGACAGAGACGCCCTCATCGGCTCTACTAGCGAGGGCGGAGGCGAGTCCCATCCACCCCATCCTAGCCATTCCGGGCGACCTGACGGCGCAATGCTTGGAGAACCCGGAGTTCGTCGGCGACGGGCACAGCGACACGATACCAGGCTGGTCGCGCGCGGACCTCGCGGATAAACGTATGTTCATCACGCGCGATCAGAACGTGTTCCATACCGCCCCCGCCTCCGTACGACTCTGGACGGTGCCGGGGGCCGGTCGCATCGCGGGGCGTTCCGCGTCGTCTCTTTTCAAGAAGCTACCGGTGCCACCAGGACACTCCTTCACGGTGACCGTGATCGTCTGTAAGCGCGGCAATTGGAAGCAGGCGGAGATCGTCACCCAGTTGCTCAATAAAGACTGGTCATCGAATAAATATGTCATTGTCGCGTCGTTCGCCGGCCAAAAAGACGGCGAGTGGAAGACCTACTCAGCGACCGTGCCCGTAGACAGCGCGGCGTCTACCGGCGTTATTGGCATCGTCGGGGACGGCGAGGGCAGCCTGAACCTGGACGATATTTCAATCCGGGCGAATCCGTAGCCGCTGTTCCCAGCACCGCCCGGTACATTCCTAATTTATTTTATGACACACGAAAGCATGATGTTACTTTCGCGGCGATCTCTCGTCGCCGCTTCCTGTCTGGTGCTCGCGAGCACCGTCTCCTGTTCCAGCACGCGCGCACAGGTAGCCACCTGTGCTAGCGCGCGGGTGGTGGGTGATCTTCTGCCCAACGGGGATTTCGCCGGTGGGGCGAAGGTGCCCATCGGCTGGGAGCTACAGAAAGGGGCATCCGCCTCAGTCCGTCTCACGCGCGATATGGCATCTGGCCACGGCGCGGCGGGATCGCTCTGCCTGGATACCACCGACGGTAGCCCGCTAAAGTGTGCCGCACAAACCGCGTTCGCCTCCGTGCCGCAGCCCGGTGCTTCGGTGGAACTGCGTGGGTTTACGAGGGCGAGCGGCACCGATTGGAAGCAGTTCCAGCTCATCCTGCAAGTCTTCAACGCGGACTGGAGCAAGCAGCTCGACTGGATCGCGGTTGACGCCCCGCACGAAGGGGGCTGGAAATCCTTCGAGAAGACGGTTGATCTACCGGCTGGCGCGGCGCATGTGATCACCTACTTCTCGGTGGACGGGGTCGGCAAGGCGTGGCTCGACGACGTTTCTGCCGTCGCTATCGCCGCGCCCGACCCGGCGGGTGCCCCGGTGCCGGTCGCGCCGACCGCGCCCGTGACGGTCAAGAACATGATCGTGCCCTACCACTGGGATAACGCAATCTACGGCGGTGTCGAATACGCCACGGGTCTGATCTGGTCGCCGACGCACCCGGAGACCGTCTATCTACGGGCGGACGGCGGCGGGGTCTGGCGGCTGAACCGGGCGAAGCACCGCTGGGACTCGCTCTCGGATCAGTTGACGTGGAAAGACCGCGACCTGGTCACCGCCGACAGCGTCGCCGTTGATCCATCCGACCCGGATACCCTCTACGTAGCGGGCGGCGGCGGTCGCTGGTCGCAAACGCACGACGTGCTGAAAACGGTTGACGGTGGCAAGACGTGGGCGCGAACGGGGCTTAAAAACGAGCGCGGCGAGCCGGTATTGAGTGCGGGAAACGGGGACGATAAGCAGGGCGGCGAGCGGCTGTGTATCAACCCCCGCGCGCCGAAAACGGTCTGGTTCGGGACACGCAACGACGGCCTGTTCGTGACGCGGGACGGGGCAAGGACGTGGAAGAGCGTGAAGTCGTTCCCGGCAAAAGGCGGCCGCTACACCGGCCTGACGTTCGTTTCGGCGGACGCGACGCGCAACTTGCTGTATGTCGGCGTGCATCGGGGTGCGCGGGACGACGAGCCGGACGCGCCGACGGTGCCGGGCGGCGTCTACCGGTCGGCGGACGACGGCATGACCTGGACTCTTCTCAGTGGAGGCCCCGAAGGTGGCGCGAACCCGATGCGCGGGCGGCTCGCTCCGGACGGCACGCTCTATGTGACCGCGATCGGTTCCGGCACCGCCGATAAACCGGGCGGCGGCGGGTCGGTCTGGAAGTACGCGGGCGGAATATGGCGCGACATCACCCCTAGCGGCGGGAAGGGGAAGGCATTCTGCGGGATCAACTTGGACCCCAAGAACCCGCGCCGCATAGTCTGCGCGCCGACCTACGGCGCACTCGGCACCGTCTACTACTCGGAGGACGCGGGCGAGACCTGGCGTGTATATGCCTTCGACAAATCGAACCCACTCGGCGGCACGATAGCCCGCGTCAGCTACCCGGCCTGGGATAGCGGCCCCGGCTACGATTGGGGCGGGAACGCGTCCGATGTCGCGTTCGACACCGCCGACCCGACCAGCCTGTACCACATGTCGTTTTCCGGCCCCAGCATCATCACCGGGCTAGGAACCGATAAGTTGAAGGCGTCGCTGTTCGGCGAGGGGCGAGAGCAGATGACCGTCGCGTCGGGCGTGTCGCCGTCCGTGGGCGCGGCGTTCGTGTCGGGGGTATGGGACTGCGGCGCGTTCCGCCACGACGCGCTGGATAAGTACCCGTCGCGCAAGATCCCGCTCCTGTCAGCGGACGGCAAACCGGGCACGGAGGGCTGGCGCAACGTTTTCCAGGATGTGTTTGATATGGACGCTTCGCCGAAAATGCCCGATGTGATCGCGGTCGCGGGCGGCTGGCAGTGGAACAACTCGGGCACGGCGGCGGTGTCGCGTGACAACGGCAAGACGCTCCGTGAGTTCGCCTCGAAGCCGACGCCGGGCGCGAAGTTCGGGCGGATAGCGGTCTCGGCGGACGACGCCGATAACCTGGTCTGGATGCCGATGGACGATGTGAAAGGCGAGAACAAGCCGACGTTCTTCACGACGGATGGCGGCAAATCATGGAGCGCGGGAAGCGGCGCGCCGAGTGGCTGTATCAATGGCGACGGGCCCTGGACGTTCTTCAAGCCGCTCGCCGCCGACCGCGTAAAGCCGCATACGTTCTACCTGTATGACCGGCGTGATGGCGGCTTCTTCGCGTCCGAGGACGGCGGCGCAACATGGAAGCGGCGGGCGACTCTCCCTACGCAGGCCGGGGCGCACTTCGATTCGCACAAACTTCTCACCGCGCCGGGGATGGCGGGCGACGTCTGGCTCTCGCTGTCCGAGAAAGGGCTCCTGCACAGCGCGGACGGCGGCAAGACATGGACACGGCTGAGCGGGGTCGAGTGGAGCGTACAAGCCGCGTTCGGGAAAGCCGCGCCGGGAACGAAGACCCCCACCCTATTCGTCTACGGGCAGCTCGGCGGCACCCATCCGGCGAGCGACACGGCGGTGAGTGCCGCGCTGTACCGCTCGATTGATCTGGGCAAGACATTCGTCCGCGTGAACCCAACGTCGCAGGGGCTGAATGGGATCGGCGTGCTGATCGGCGACATGCAGGTGTTCGGGCGTGTGTATGTCGGCACGGGCGGGCGCGGCTTCTTCTACGGCGAGCCGGCTGACACGCCCGCCGTCGCGAAGCGGCGGTAGCGAGAGCATACGGGCGAATCGCTGACGGCAGGCAATCGCCCGTCACCGATTCGCCTTCCCCCATCAGTCACCGTCGGGGATCGCGGGAGGCACAAGCCAGGTATGCCCATCGAAGTGGAGAATTTGCATCCCGCCGCCGTGCCGTCTTGCCGCACGGTTGGCTCGTCCGAACGCCGCTATTGCGGATCGAACTGCGCCAGAAGTGCCGCCGCCCATTGTTCGTTTGCCTGCTGTGTCCTCCCCGCATTGTGCGGGGTATGCACGACGTTGGAACGACCAAGCAAGGCATCATTCAGCGGCACCGGTTCGATATCGAAGACGTCGGCGGCGAGGGCCAATTCGTCGGCGAGGACCCGCCGACGCAGTGCCGGGACATCGCAGATGAGAGCCCGAGTCACGAGCACGACAAGACACCCCTGCGGCAAGGCATCGATATGCGCCGCCGTAACGATGCCCCGCGTACTATCGAGCAGCGGGACCATGGGCGCAAAGATCTCCGCGTCCTGCACTAACCGATTCAGGAAGAGCTCCCGGCGCGACCCGGCACGATGAAAAGCCGGGTCGGTGGCGAACGGGTCCCATGCGGCGACATCGGCACCCAGCAGATGCATGAAACTGGCATACCGGCTGGCGATATTGCCCGCCCCGACGACGCGGACACGTTTTCCCTCGATCGTGCCGTTGGTAAACCGGGTATCGTCCCCGAACTGAACGCCACGCTGAGCGGGACGTCCGACTCCCCCGACCGGGGAATAATCCCAGGGGGTCAGGTCGGTTATCATCGCGTGATGCAGTTGGGGAATGCGGCGCAGCCCGCAAAGGGTGAGCGCCAGCCCGAACTCCGCGACGGACTGTCCCCAGAAACCCTCATTGCGCTGCGTGATGCCGCGGATGTTCCGATTTTCAAGGGAGGCATGCTCCCCGTCTACCGCGGCTTCCCGCAGTGCGGGCATCACGTCAAGGCAGGCGTCGGTGACGGGAACCCCCAGTGCCAGGAGGCGCGTGATCGTTTCGGGGGCGTCCAATACCGCCCCGACCGGGCGCCGGTCCGTCGGTTCTAACCGAACAAAGGTGATATCGCCCTGACGGCTCCAGTAGCGGCGGGCATAATCGGCGGCGAAGGGCCAGTACGCTTCGAAGTCGGGGTGAACAACGATCGCAGATCGCATTGTCAATGGTTCTCTTTCTGGTTCATGTGGCTGCAAAATGCGTCCATTCCTTTTCGATCCGGGCCGGGTCGATCGGACCGGTAAAAGCGAGCAGACGATAGCGATTGCTAGAGACGGTGTTCTCGGGCAGCGTCCATTCTCCGAGAATGCAGCGACTGGGAACGATCCCGAGATTACCATCGACGCGCCACGGGTTCGGATATCCGGGATTGTCGGGATGGTCAAAGAAGGCGATGCCAGCAGGATCGCTCGCACGACCTGGTATTGGCATCGCGAGGGCCACCCAGCGGGCACGCTGGCCTTCCGCCGCCTCGCGCGTGTTCGCCCCCTCGCTGGTCCGTACGTCTCCGCCCGTCTCCGCACGCCAGGGCATACGCAGAAACAGGCCGCCGTAGGCGCAGGCACCGAATTTCAGAGCGACCGCGGCCCGAAGCCGCCAATCGCAATCCAGCACGAAGGTGTCGCCCACGTCTGCCAATCGCAGTGCTTGCGTCTCGACCAGCAACAATGTCCCGTCCGGGGCCTTCCAATCGGTGATCACTTCCCAGGTCGCTGCATTTCCGGACACCGCGGGCGCGCCGAGCGGGCGGGGGTGAAACGTGCCGTCGGACAGGGTGTCACCGGTTCGGCCCTCGTTCCAGAAGCCGATACCATTCACGTCGTTGAGACCGACATAGAGGCCATGCTGCCAGGGATGGTGTTCGGGTCCGTCCTCGGTCAGTTCCCCGACGCCATCCGGCGCGAGGATCGGGTGGATATAGGGTCGCTGATCCGCCGCCGCGTTCTGAGTCAGAACGGGAGTGGTCTGACTGGGGCGATAGACGGAAATGCGCTCGAGCGACTGCTGAACTGTAAGCATAGGTTGTATCCCCTTTCAGAGAAGGAAGTCCGGGAGAAGGACACGTTCGCCACCCCGGAGAGCGGACTCGTGGGCGCAGATACCGACGGCGGTGTAGTTGGCCGACTGCCGCGCATTCGGGAAGGGATCACGCCCTTCGACAATCGACTGGAGAAACTCATGCGCCAGATGCGGGTGGGAACCACCATGTCCGGAACCCTGCTGGAAGGATAAATGGACATTCGCGGCGGAGTCATAGACGCCGGTCGTCGTATATCCCCGAATATCGGTCGGCAGACGGTGGGCATAATCGGGAACCGTGACGCGTTCCGGCTTCTCGCCATGATGCAGGATCGGTTCTTCGCCTTCGATAAGCGACCATTCCCAGGAGATCTTCGACCCATAGACATCGAACGACTCCCGGTACTGACGGGCCGTATCAAACAAAGAGCGTGTCACCTCCGCGCAGACGTCGGAATCGCGCAGTTTGATCGTCGCCGTTTCGAGTGCGAAGGGGCTGCCATACTTTATGGCGAGTGGGGGGGCGATCCGTCCCGAGCCATGGCAGACCACCGACTCCGCCTCGGTTCCCGCCAATGCGAGGAGCGGGCTGACGCAGTGCGTGGCGTAATGCATCGGCGGCAGCCCTTCCCAGTAGCCGGGCCAACCCGCCATTTCCTGCTGATGCGAAGCGCGCAGGAACTGCAAACGTCCCATCCTGCCGCTTTTGAGTAGCTCTTCGACAAAGAAAAACTCCCGTGAGTAGAGGGTAGTCTCCATCATCATGTAGTTTTTCTGCGCGTCGCGCTGCGCCCCGCAGATCGTTCTCAACGCTTCCCTGTTGGTTGCCATGGGAACAGTGCAAGCGCAGTGTTTCCCGGCCTGGAGGACGGCGATGGACATGGCGGCATGGTCACTGATTGGCGCGTTGATGTGGATCGCGTCCAGCTCCGGGTCCTGGACCATTTCCCGCCAGTCGGTATATCGCCGTTCGACTCCGAAGGCGTCGCCGATCGCCTGTAGTTTCCCCGGGTCGCGCTGGCAGATTGCCGCCATTTCTGCGGAGGGATGGTTTTGATAGATGGGGATAAACTCCGCCCCGAACCCGAGTCCGATAATACCGACATTAATTTTTCGCATAGACCGTACAACCCTGTATTTCGTTTCCGACCGCTTCGTTAGAAGGATAACGCAAAGCCGATGCGAAAACATCCGCCATGCTCCCCGTTTCTTTCCGGGATTCTCAGATTTCCCCGCGTAAGCGAAGCGCGAGTATGCCCTACTTCTTCATCGCGGGGGTAGGGAGCGGTACCGTGTTTCCGCAGGATGACACCGCGTTGCACAGACACAACGAGATCGAGCTCGTTCTCGTGGAGGGTCCGCCGCTGCCGTTCTTTTATGGGGGGGCTCCGGTAGCCCTTCCCCCGCAGCGCATCGGCGCGTTCTGGGCTGCCGTCCCGCACTACGCGATCCGATCCTCGCTGGCACGTCGCGAGGATAGCGTTCTCCACTGGCTGACGGTTCCTCTCGACCTTTTTCTGCGCTGGCCCCTACCCGCCGAGTTCGTCAACGCAATTCTTCAAGGCCAGTTCGTTTGCGAACACGACGAGACGACCGCCCTTTTCGACCGGGAACTGTTTTTCCGCTGGCACCGGCATCTGCGACAGGATGCCCCGGGGTGGAGGCGCAGTGTTCTGCTGGAGGTGGAGGCACGTCTGGGGCAGCTGGCACTGAGTTATTCCGGCGCGGGAGGGACGCCGCACTCGGTGTTGCTCACGCAGGGGGAGATCGGAGTGATAGAACGGGTTGTGGCACGGATCGCGAGCGACTACCGCACCCCGCTTCGAATCGCGGACCTCGCCCGCGAGGTCAACCTCCACCCCAATTATCTGAGCACGCTCTTTCGGAAGACCTGTGGCGTAACGATTCAGGAGTATCGTACGCAACATTGCCTCTGGCACGCCCAGCGACTGCTTCTCACCACGGAACTCGGGGTCATCGCGATCGCGCTGGAATCCGGGTTCGGCAGTGTCAGTCAGTTCTATCACCACTTTCAAAAGCAGAATCGTATCAGCCCGAAAGCCTTCCGTCACGGAATCGGCAACGAGCGGTAGGACCGACGTTCCCGCGAATAGGACCCACTGAGGTCACCAGGCCGTCTCGCCCGAATATAGCCCGCACCGCCGTCGGTTCAGGACGTAAACTCGACCGACAGTTCACGAAACGGTTCCGCGAGCAGTACGCCCAGTAAAGCACCGTTCGATGGTGGTAGTCGTTTTGTGTTTCCGGCTTATCATCGTGCCGATCTACGCCCAGTCGTGAAGTCCCAACACGTCGCCAGTCGGGATATGATCGAGCAGGGCTTGCGTTTTACAGCTCGGCAGATACGGCGTCTTGCCTTCGCGGTCGCCGGTGCGTTGCCCCTCCACCTCGGTGGCTGGGTTCGCGTCGAAGTCCATCCGTCCCCATAAACATTGGTAGAAGCCCCGGCTCGCGACAATGTCGTTGGTTCTTCATGGAGGATCCATTCTAACTGATACATCAGACCCGAATATCTCCAATGTCATCGGGTCCGACCCCGTTACCACTGCGGCCGTAGAGTTTGGTCGTGCGTGGGTCGGCGTGGTTGGCGGGTTTCCGCGCCCAGGCGGCGAACTCGCGCTACGCCCACAGGCGTGCCGCCCGCGCGTTGGGGTTTTCGATCTGCGTGGGGAAGAAGTTGACGAACAGCGCGTCGCCGCGTCCCCCGGCGTCGCGCGAGCAGCGCGGGAACGAACCCGTCGAACGGATCGCCGGTCGTGGGAACGGGGACTAGCGCGGCCGCCTCGCCCTAGCTAGGGAGGACGAGGCTCATCGCGCCGCACCCCGGCTAGCGTCGCGCCGACGGCGGTAAGTAGCTCGGAAAGCGGGGCGGGTCTCAGTGATGTCCATCGTGGGATTATAGCGCATAACTCCTTTTACAGAAGATATTACTCGCTGGTCGAAAGGAAGCTTAAAAAATTTATTCGGTCTCGGAAAAAATTTGAAACCTTAGCACGATAGCACAGTGATTAAATTTGCAGGAAGCAAGACAGCTTTTTGCGGGGGCTCACAGGGTCACGCCAGTCGTCTGCTTGAGACGACTGACCCGGCGCGTTATCCTGCTAAGGTCAAAGACTTTGAGGCAGTCATGAACCAGAACCGAGCATGGAGTGACACACCATCTTTGTGATTTGGTCGTGAAAGGGAGGGTTTTTGATTTAGCACTGTTACCTGGCCACCATAACTCAGCAACAAAAGGGCCTGACAATAGATTTTATGTATTCCGCATTTAATAATTTTCTTCGGAGCAAGCCCCGAGGTATTTGCAGGACGATGACCCGATAGTCCCCTACAAGACTATGTCGCCTGAAAGCGGCATAGACGCCCAAAACAGGAACGGTGCAGGCACCAAGGTATTGAACCCGTCGCGCTTTCAGCGAATAATTTTCCCCGGAGCAAGCTCCGGAATATCTGCCGGTGAGAGCGGCATGAAAGCCGCTTTTACGAAAGCTCGCCTCCTGAGAGCCGAACATACCCCAACCGTTTGCGGAGCGAGCTCCAGGGTATTTACCCGTCCTGATTAACCCTGCTTGCTGGTAACTTGTGTGGTGTTCTTAGGGGACTCCTGACCCCTCTCCACTCAACGACCATCCAGATGTGTATTCCACTCTCAGACGATCCAATGAAACCGACCTTCCCTTAAGCTGGCATGGCATAATAGGTTGTGTCCGGCTTTAGCCCGACAAAGTACCGGTACCCGATAGGCCTGAGATATGCAGGCAACCCCGTCGCCTGGCCTCCCCTACCGATCCCGCGCAGTCACGTACCGCGCCAGATTCTCCAGCGTCTCCCGGAACGGGGTCGGGGCGAACGCCGATAGCGCGCCGACCGCGCGTTCCGCGCGCCGCTCCGCGACCGACCGGGCGTACTCGAAGCCGCCCGCGCGGGCGATAATCCCGGTCATCGTCGCGACTTCGGCATCGGACAGGTTGACTGTCGCGAACAGGGTGGACAGGTGTGCCTTCGTCTCCGCGTCGCTCACGGCGAGGGCATGGATCAGCGGCAGGGTAACACGCCCGTCCTTCAGATCGGTGCCGAGCAGCTTGCCCGTGTTCTTCGGGTCGCCTAAAAAGTCGAGCAAATCATCGGCGATCTGGAATGCTACCCCGAGATGCAAGCCGTAATCCCGCAGGGCGTGAACCTCGTCCGGGGTGCCGCCGCCGACCATCGCGCCCGTCTCGCAACAGCCGGATAGGAACAGCGCGGTCTTACGCCGTATGACCTCCTCGTAGGTGTCGGGGGTGATCGTCAGGTCGTGCGCGACGGACGCTTGTAGGACTTCGCCCTCTGCCATCCCAACCGTCACGTCGCTGAAAACGCGGACTATGGCCAGGTTTTCGTCATTGTGCGCGAGAAGCGAGATCGCCTTTGCGAGCAGGAAGTCGCCCGTCAGGACCGTGATACCGTTGCCGAAAACGCTGTTCGCAGTCGGCCTGCCGCGCCGCTCCGGTGCCTCGTCCACCACGTCGTCGTGCATGAGGGACGCCATGTGGATCATTTCCGCCGCCGACGCCGCCGCGTACGCGCGCTTCGCCGGGAACGTGCGCCCGACCAGACGCGCGGAGAGCAGTGCCAGCGCGGGGCGGAGCCGCTTACCGCCGGAAAGGAGCGTGTGCCCGGAAATGTCGCGCACGCGCCCGATCTCGGAGCGCGTCGCCGCGAGTAGTTGCTCCTCGACGGCGCGGAGGTCGTCCTCGACGGGGGCGAGGAGCGAAGGTTGTTTGGGTGCCGCAGTGTTCATGGGTTCATGCTCCGCTTTCTAACGCGCCGCCTGGTATCCGTTCGGCGCTCTATCCCGGCGTGTATGCTTTGGTACCCCGGTGGATCACCACGGTCCCCACGGTCAGATCGGTAACGGTGATATTCTCCAGCCCCGCGCCGCGCATCATATCGCTGATCTCGTCGCGCGAGTGGAACGCGGCGACGCTCTGCGGCAGGTACTCGTACGCCGTTTTGCGCCCGGAGACCATGCCGCCCATCAGCGGCAGTATTGTGAACGAATACCATTTGTACAGTGCCGCGAACAGCGGGTTGGTCGGCTGGTTAAACTCCAAGATCACCACGCGACCGCCAGGTTTCGCGACGCGCGTCATTTCGCGGATGCCAAGCGGGATGTCGGCGACGTTCCGGATGCCGAACCCGACCGTCACGGCGTCGAACGTGTTCGCGGCGAACGGCAACGCCTGCGTGTCCGCGACCGCCCAGGTCGTGTTCGGGTAGTCACGAAGCCGCGCTTTTCGCTCCCCGATCCGGAGCATCGGCGCGGAGAAGTCGGTGGCCTGGATGTGCCCTGTCTCACCGACCGCGCGGGCGAGTTCTAGCGCGAAGTCACCGGTCCCAGTGCAAACGTCGAGCGCGATGTCACCCGGCTTGAGGACCGCCTGTCGGGTGGCGACGCGCCGCCAGGCGTGATGGAGCGGGCCGGACAGCACCGAGTTCAGGCGATCGTATGTCGGCGCGATGCCGTCGAACATCTCGCGGACGTAGTCGTGCTTCTCGTCCGGCGCGGGCAGGACGGAGCCGCTATTCGGTTGTTGGTTTGCTACCGCCATTAGTTATGTGTCACTTCGTGCCTTCTTTCACAATCGAAGGACGTTGCCGTGATTATACAACGGGCGGCATGAAGCGCGCTACTTTTTTTGAACAGGTTCAACTACTGTTTTACTTCTAATACGGGTATAGGGAGCGCCACCTATCGGAGGGAGTGAGCAGGGAGCGAATTATCTCGTATTTGCCCTGTGCGACAGATTTCGGGTTGCCCAGACTCTCGGCTATCTCCACAGCGCGGTCGGGGTCGAGCCACGCCATGGCCCGTAGCGGCGAGGTGATCAGCCATAATTGGTCAGCCCGCTCCGGGTTCAACTCGCGCACGTGCCAGATCTCCATTTCGAGCCGCATGCGGCAAGCATCCGGTAATATGTCGCCGAGTTGGTAAACTAGCGAAACGACGTTACCGTCGAACATGCGGCTGGTGTCGCTTAGATCGTGTATCATTTTGCCGCGCATCTCCGTCGCGAGGCTCGTATCACTGGTACGCCGGGCGAGTTCGAGACACAGATCATATCGCGACAGCCTCTCACTTTCCCGCTCGCCGCCGACCGCCGCCAGGTACGCTTTCCGCCGCGCCGCCGGGTCGAGTATCCCGCTAGCCGCATAGAGTTGCGCCCGCCAGCGCATGTATTCTGGCGTTCGGGCGGCGACCCATCCAGCACCCTCCGGGTCGAGCGGCGCGAGGTTTTTTGCCAGCCGCAGGAACAAATCCGAGTAGTATCCACTGCCGTATGCGTTGTCCTTCAGCGTCAGCGTCCCGTCCACGACCCAGCCCTCTATCAGTCGTTTCGCTTCCATTGGTTGCGTGTCCAACGTGCCATTGAGTAGCATCATTGCCGTATCGGCCCGCACCCCATCGCCTTGCGCGGCCATGGGCGGGATGTATTGCAACGCGGACGCGGCGTCATTACCCTCCTTGATCTGTGCCTCTGTGGCACGCCGGAACCATTCGTTGGCGTCGGAGGCGTTCAACCGGAAAACTAACCTGACCAGATGCAAAAGCGACCACGACTCCCCCGTCCCGATACTGTCCCTGATCTGCCGCCGGGCGACCTCGTAACAAGCGTTCGCGAACACCGGGTCCCACCCGGAGAACGCCATACCCATCTTGATGTTCCGGGAGAAGATCATATACTTATCATTCAACCCGCCCCACTTTTCCAGGAACAGCACCGGTCACAGCCTTTCGCGTTGTAGACGACTTCCGGCACGGCCACATCCACCCGATCCAGCCACGACTTTTTCTCTTCCGTCAACGGTCGGGCGACCTTGCAGGCGCCGCACAGAATGCGCTGAAGTTGCTTCCCGATCATCCCACGTAACAAAGGGCGCGTGGTTTCCCAATCCATACCGATCTCCACCCACCGTTCCCCGATGCTCTTGATTCTGGGGACGCGCCGACGTACCCCGGCCCAGACCGTTACTCCGCTCGCCACCGCTTCGATGGCGGCTTGCGCGACTCTGCCATCATAAATAGCGGGGATAACCAGAAGTGCCGCGCCCTGTAACACAGACAGGCGTACCCCCTCCTCGACAGACAATCCGGTCCCGCTGTTACAAACGACGACCGTGGCGTTCCCAACATCGGGGAACATGTCGTAACTTAGCAAATGGGTGTCGCTCGTGTCGCGGCCTATCAGGCGCAACGCACTGCGCAACGTGGTCGTCAAATCCTCCTCGGAGAACAGGACAACCCGGCCCGGCTCGGATCGAGCAGTTGCATCACTGTTGGAACGGTATCAGGCGGCATTCCTAGTTGCTTCCAATTGCGGTTGTCGTTATTCGGAGAAGATGTTTAAAACAAGTTTTGTCCCCCGCATAGTGGGCAACGAGTAGGCGATCACCGTGTACGGCTTCTCCCTCCAGCGAACCGGGATCTTACCCTGACGCGGCACGCCCAATTCCAGCGGGTTGTCCACGCCCGCCATCATGAGGTAGCGGCGAATCAGCGACTTCAGGGAAGCGTCGGGAATGCCCATGACATCGCGAAGCACCCCGGCGTTACGACACTTGACGCACTTTCCTGTTCTGTCGCGTTGGATGACAATACCCGACGCACCACTCTCGAAAGCCTTTACCAGAATGGCGTTCGCCGTCCGCGCCAATTCGCTAGAGGCGACGTCCTGCTCCTCGCCCTTGCCGCGCTTTCGGGCATCGAACTCACGAATCGCACCGCTGTCGTACTCCCACTTCAGGGAAAAGAACCCGCTCCCCGCCGCCGCGTGCCCGGTCACCTGCCCGGCGCGGCGTAGCCGATCCAGTTCGGCCACGGTGATGCCGAGCAGTTCCGCCATCTCATCGGCCGTCACGCATGTCGGGAGAGGCGGGGTAGGAGGTGCCATGATCCCTTATTATGCCATGATCTACCCCGCGTGTACCACCGCCCGCGCCCCCGATTCGAGGAACGCGGTCAGAGCGTCAATACGCTCGCAATACTCGATCCGTTCGCGCCATGCGAGCGGGAACGCTTCGATGCCGTGGTACGCGCCGACGAACGCCCCGGCGAGGCACGCGATGCTGTCGGAGTCGCCGCACGTGACCGAGGCACGGCGCAGGGCGGCGGAAGGGTCGTCCACGTAGAGCAGGAATGATAACAGGCCGGTGCCGAACGCCTCCTCCGCGATCCAGCCTTCCCCGGTGGCGTCGCACGGATCGGCGGCGCGGTCGCCGAGTACCACTGCGGCCTGTAGCCGGCCGAGGATCGCGAGGCACTCGTCCCATCCTCTGGAGATGAACCCGGTCGCAGACGGGAGAATCCCCTGCTTGTACAGATCGCCGAGCCAGTCGAAGTGGTACTTCGTGCGCTGAGAACGGGCGTATTCGGTCAGCCGCGCGGGCAATGTGTCAGGGGCACCGCCGGTCGCGAGGTCGTGGATCGCCCACGCCGTGAGGTCGGACGCGGCCAGCGCTGTGGGATGACCATGTGTAACGGCGGCTTGAAACTGCGCGAGCGCGGCGCGGGTTTCCGCCGTTTCGCCGAGGAGCAGGCCGACCGACTGCACCCGCATGTTCGCGCCGCACCCTTTCGAGTTGACCACCGTCGCCTGTGTCCACGGCAACCCCTCGCCGAGCCGACGGCACGCCGACGTACACGTCATGCCGGGGGCGCGGTTGTTTTCCGGCGAGTCCATCCACCTGACGAATTCCCGGCGCAACGGCGGCTCGACACCCGACGCCGTGTACGGGCGCGGAGCCGCCATTAACGCCTCGCCGACCGCCAGTGCCATCTGCGTGTCGTCTGTCACCTGGAGTGTTCTAGTGCCGGTACCAAACCAGCTCCGCGCAAAGTGCCCCTCAATGGTGACCGTGTCGTGCAGAAACTCCACCGGCGCGGCGAGCGCGTCCCCGATTGCCATGCCGTAAAGGCATCCCGCTATAGATCCGTTTTCCATAGCGTTAGTGTAACATAAACGCAAACACAAAGCAAGCCTAATTTCGCGCCGAACCGCGTGCGCCGCCCCGCCAACTACGCGGACTCCGTGTCGGGACGATTAGATCCCGGCACGGAGTCCGCGTAGTTGGCGAGAAGCATCACTGCGAGCCGCGCGAGGCCGGAGAGTTCGTCGGCGTGTAGGGCGACGGGCCGGTCTGTAGGAAACTCAGCCAGTTCGGGGCCGCCGACGCGATAGACAGGTTCGTGTACAACTGATCCGTCGGCCCGACGTCGGTGGCGTTGGGGACGTAGAAGTTGCTCTGTTGCGTCTCCGCCGTCGTGAAATCGTCGGGACTGGGTATCCAAATGGATAAGCCGCTCGAGTTGGGATGCTGGTTCCCGTTCCGGTTGTAGACTATCGCACCGTTCGCTGCCTCCTTCACCGCGTCACAGGCGTCTAGCACACCGGGGTCGTTGACGAAGGTCGTCGTGCTAAACGGGGTGCTTAGAAGATTAGTGAAGTCCAACAGATCATGGTAATCCCGGTACCAGTTGCCCACGCCCCCCCCCTCGCCCGTGGCGAACGTTTCGGCATTGCTCCGCGCGAGCGCGATTTCCGGCCCCCACGTCCCCTGGACGTTGGTCAGTGCTCTGCCCAGCGTGTCCAGAGAGTTAACAAGACCGGCCATCCGCGCGGTGCTGACGACGGATTGGGTCGAACTCGAAGCGATCCCATAGCGGTTGATGGTCTCGTCGCAGAAACTCTTCGCCAGAGACAACGGATCCTGCGACGGGTTATTCGCAAGGTTAGCGAGAATAGAATCGTACGGTAGTCCCGTTCCCGGCGGGCTTTCCTCGGACCCCTCGATGTAGGTCGGCGGGATGTAGCCGTTCGGCGCCGCTCCGCCTGGATTGGACACCTCCTCGGCGACCTCCACCATCTGTACCAGGGAGCAGTCGAACGACAAAAGGTCGAACTTCTGAGCCGCCAGATTACCGATATTAATCGCTTCTGGTAGCTGATCGGTGTCTATGAACGTCCCAGTGGAGTAGTTGAACGCCACCCCACGGTGTGTCGGCACGGCGCGTGACGCCATCGTCCCCGACGCGGCGCGCGAGCGAACCGCCCGCATTACCCCATTTACCCGAATTTTCCGGTTCGTGATCTGGAGTGTCTGCGCCCGCCACCCCGCCCCGTGATCCCAGACGACGAGACAGTAGTGTTGCGCCGGGTACGCCTGCGCGCCCCATTGGACGAAATCATGCAAACTCTGCCAGTCGCCGGTATCCACGTAGTCGTTCTGCGAAATCACCGGGGAGTGGATATTGGCGTCGCTGTCGCCGGTGTTTTTAGTGATGTAGTAGCGGCGGGTGCCCGTCCACGCCGGATTCGATTTCACCGTGGCACCGTTGCCGCCCGTGTACTGGAAGGCTTCCGCCTCCCATTGCAGGACGACGTTGAGGTTGTTATTAGAGCCGACCTGTTCCATCTGGAGCACGTTCCCGATGTCGAAGTTCCCCGCCCCCGACCCGAGGTCGTTCGCGCCGTTCATGTAGACGAGCACTGTCCACGCCTTAGTCGGCTGAGCCGCGGTCGGATGGTAGACGGTCCAGGCGGGCGCGGACTGGCCGCTGGCGAGGAGCGCGCTATTCCTGTCGTTGTTCGGTTGCGGAATGACCGGCCCCGTCCCGGTCGGCGGGAGATTATTGTTCGGCGGCGGGTTGGTGGCGGCGACGTCCGGCGGCGACGAGGAGCCGCCCCCGCAACCGGAGACGAGGGCCAATATAGCGGCTATACCCGTTATTCCCACGATTGTGAGGCCGGAGGCTCTTCTGAGAGCTCGAATTGGTGGTGTCATGAAATGTTGTGTTTCTCTCTATCGCGCTGTATCGCGCGAAGTCGAAGTCCAATCGGTTTGCATCAATGCCGGCGCGATCACGTTCCGCGAACCGTGTTGTTGACGTACGCCCGACGCGCCTTGTTCGTCTGAGTATTTGTTTGCCGAGCGGACATTTCGGGAGTCGCGACTGCCACAGACCTGATGCGGTACGGCCACATAAGGCGGTATCCGGTCACACCCTGCCCCGCGCCGACGACTCGCACCCGTGTGTCGGAACCGATTTGCCACCATCCGGTGGGTGACCGCATTATAAACGCCGGATTTGGAGGATGTGTGAAAGAAAATCGTGCCGCCGACCGGATAAAATCTACACTCTTATGCGTGGCAAAACACGCGGAAGAACCATCGCCCGAACAACCGCCGTTCAAAGGCGTTGCCCCGGCGGCGGAGGATGCGGATGCGACACCGGATGCGTAACATTGCGGACGGCTCGCTTCACACCATCCTACCCCCTCCACTATCAGGAGCCTCCCACACTTCTATGTATTGACGGGATGGGAAACAAGTCTTATAATCTTTACATGCCCTCGCCGAAGCCGCCTAGCAGCGCGGCGTTCTCTACGAGACATTATAGGCTACCGCATAGCGTGGGCCTGAGTATGGGCGGTTTGCGCCGTGAGCACTTAAGGAACTATCTATGACGACCATTACCCTGGAATTACCGGATGAGGTTCACAACGCTGTCCGCGTCGAAGCCGAGCGATTCGGCACTACGCCGGAAGGACGATTGAGGCTACGCACCGCCTCCGTACGGCCCATCCGGATTTCAATGGCTCGGCGGAACTCGATCGGCTCATCGAGTCGGGCGAAGTGAAACCGCTCGGCGATTATCTCCCCAAGGGGGCATAGCCTTCTTGGTAGAAACAGACCGATACCTCCTCGACACAAACATCCTGTTGCTACTTGTGCGCGGTGGCCCGAGGAACACGTTGCTCATAAACGATTTGTGGATCGCGGCGACGGCGTATGTTTACCAACTGACGCTAATCACAACGGACAAAGACTTCGACCATTTGAAGACAGAGTACTGCCGGGTCGAGTACATGGCGCAGTAGCCGACTCGTCAGGCCATCATGAGCGAATTTTTGATTCTTGTCCTTACCACAGTGGAACAGCGGGCACATGGGGAGGTGATCATCCTACGGCACGTCCATTGACTCGCCCGCGCCGCGAAGCAGTGTAAGGGCTACCGATTTCTGGCCAACCTTACTGTGATGTGGAAGGTCGTAGAACACCATCCAGCGGCGTCGCGGAGCCTCTTGTCCCGTAGCGGGCAGTGGACAATAGAAGCGCGCGGACTGCCCCGCCCTCAGTTCGTACTCCTCAATACCGGTGCCGCAATAACCCCGCATAGTTGGCACCCATTTCCCGCCTCGCAACTCCTCCGTGTAGTCGAGTGAGTTCAGCACGTCCCCGGTGTTGCCGGAGTACATGCCGTAGAAGAGCGAGGCGCGGGATAGATTCGTCACAACAACGACGGGTTGATCGGTTGTGGCGCGCTTCCCGTCGGGCGAAACGGCCTCCACGGTCTCGCGCCGCATACGAAGGCGCGACGCGAACGTGTTAATGCCGACGCCGCGACTCCGAAACAGGCGACATAAGGGGGTGTCATAGTCGGGCTGACGCCCCTCTTGTGCGAACACACCGGTCGCCGACAAGGCGAAAATGCCTACGCAAGCGGCGGATGCGAAAGGAATATGGATGGATCTTCCGGACACGGATAGCGCTCCTTTCTGGGTGTGGAACGCTTCCTTAGTCCCCGCTTCGTAGTCGGACCTTCACGCGAGCGTTCGCCAGAGTGCCCTCAACAGAATTCTCAATTACGTTCTAATCGGTTCCAGTAGGCTACGATCTCATGCCCATAGTGACTGCCTAGTTACTTTCCACCCCACGCCCTTCGGGTCTAACCGACGACCGTCCCACGACCCGCTCATCGCTTAATGCCGGTGTCGAATACCATAGTCAACGAGGATACTTGCTTTGTGGACGAGAGGTCCCAAAACTCCATCCACTGGCGTTGGCGGAGTCGTGAACCCTTCCACTGGTGGGAGCGGAACGTGACGGTCTGGCCCGGCTTGAGCTCATATTCGTCTAAGCCGTCTCCACAGGAACATTCACCCCCCACGCCCCAAACCCCGCCCCGCAACTCTTCCGTGTAGTCGAATAGACTTCCCGGTGACTCGTTGGTAACTCCGCCATTGTAAGCGGCATAATAGAGCGGGCGGGAGGACACATTCGTGACAAACGCGACCTGTATCGGGGACGGCCCTGTGCGCTTGCCATGTTCGGAGCCATACATCATGAACGTTCCCTGATGGATGCGCAGGCGCGACGCGAACAGGTTCTCGGGCATGTGCTCCTGTCGGAAATCGTCGTGCCAACCGCCTTTCGCGATCGGATATTCTTTCACCACTGCCGCCGGGGGCGTGGGTGTAAAAACGGCGGTACAAACGCCGATACTGAGAAGTACCGCGACCAGGAATCGAGCGAACAGAAAACGTTCGGACATGAGCAGTCACCTTCCGTCGGGCGCGGGGCTTGCTTCGACCGCGCCTATAGAGTGTGCCACCGAAGGCCGAAACGCGATCGCCACCGGGTCGCGTTTCGCTCTCCACATGAAGGCACGCCCCGCCCTCGCGTGCTACAATCGCGCTATGACAACGACGCCTTCCGCGCCCGTTCGGTTCGCCATCATCGGATGCGGCACCATCGCGCCCACGCACGCGAAAGCGATCCAGGAGATCGCCGCGAGCGGGGGCGGTGCCGAGTTAATCGCTGTGTGCGATCCGGTCGCCGAACGCGCCCTGTCACTCGCCGAATCGTTCGGAGTGGCGAAAGTATATACGAACGAGGCCGAGGTGTTGCGTGACCCGGAGGTTGACGCGGTTTGCCTCTGCACACCGAGCGGCTTGCACATGACCACGGCTATCGCGGCGATGCACGCCGGGAAGCACGTGCTGTCGGAGAAGCCGATGGACGTTTCCGTCGCCATGTGCGACGCCGCCATCGCCGCCGAGGCCGCGACCGGCAAGGTGCTGTCAATCGTCAGCCAGCACCGCTTCGACCCGGCAACGCGGGCGGTAAGGGCGGCGATTGACGCGGGCATGCTGGGGCGGATTGTGCTCGCGAACGCCGCCGTGCCCTGGTACCGGACCCAGGCGTACTACGACTCCGGCGACTGGCGCGGGACCTGGACGATGGACGGCGGCGGGGCGACGATGAACCAGGGTATACACACCGTGGATGTTCTGCTGTATCTCGCGGGAGACGTGTCCACCGTTTCCGCGCTCTACAGCGTCGGGGCGGCGCACGCGCGGATCGAGGTCGAGGACGTCTTAGCCGCGTCGCTCCGGTTCGAGAGCGGCGCGCTCGGAACCCTGTCCGCGACCACTGCGGCGTACGACGGATTCCCGGCGCGAATCGAGATCTTCGGAACAGAAGGCACGGCGATCATAGAGGGTGACCGATTAAAGGAGCTACGCACGCGATCCGGCGTCCGAGAGGGCGGCGAGGATGCCGCGCCTCACGCCGACATGGTGGCGAAAGGCGGCACGATGGCGGCGCGGGCGGAGCCGGAATGGGGCGACTCGCACCGCGCACAGATTGAGGACTTCATTCGCGCGATACGTACGGGGATGCAACCGGCGATCCCCGGACACGAGGGGCGACGCCCGATCCAACTGATCGAGGCGATGTACCGGTCAGCACGTTCGGGCTTCGCGGTTAATTTGTAATCACACGCCGGACATAGAGCGTCGCTAATCGTCGGAGGTGGTAGGGTGATCGCATCATCGTTTCGTTGTTCGCGACGGACGGCGGGCCGTTCCCGCCCCGACGCGCCCCGGCTAGGAACCTACTGCAATTCACGACCTCTGTCACCTCGTCATACGCACGCCCCACATAGGCAGGCGGCGGTGCGGATCGATGACGCTCCCTCTATCCCAGCCACTCCGGGTTACGCGCCGTCCCGTCGAAGCGCGGCGTGGTCTTGAACAACTCGTACTCGCCCGCAGACGCGGCGACTTTCGTCCGCGCTAGTAGAGACGCCACCTGCCCGGCCGTCATCGGCTTGAACGTTTTCGCGGCTTCCACCGCCTGATCCAATATCTCCATCCGGTCAATCCCCGTGATCACGACCGAAGTCGGGAGCGACATCGAGTAGTGCAACATCTCAATCGGCGTTGTAAGCTTGTTCGCGAGCACGTGGTCGAGGATGAAGTGGTCGCCGAACGTTTTCATCCCCAGGATGCCGATCTGTTTCTGCAACAGCACCGGGATCACGCCCTCCTGGAAACTGCGAAAGTGGGCATCCATGATATTCAGCGGCATCTGTACCGCGTCGAAGTGGAAGCCGTTCCGGTCCGCCACCTCCAGCATCCGAAGGTGGATAATGGGGTCCTTGTGACCGGTAAATCCGATGTAGCGCACCTTCCCGGCCTTCTTCGCCGCAAGCACCGCCTCCAGTGCGCCGCCCTTCGCGAACACGCGGTCGGGGTCCTCCATGCGCAGGATCTCGTGGAACTGCACGATATCTACATGGTCGGTTTGTAGCCGCTCAAGCGACTGGTTCAGTTGCTGGGTCGCGGACGCGCTGGTACGACCGTCAATCTTCGTCATCAGGAAGACCTTCGCCCGATAGCCATCCTTCAGAGCCTTGCCCATCCGGACTTCGCTGTTGCCATTGTTGTAGTCCCAGCAGTTATCCATAAAGGTAATCCCACGATCAATGGCGGCGTGGATGATTCGGATACTCTCGGCGTCCGTATCTTGCTTACCGATGTGATAGCCGCCCAGGCCGATCAGCGAAACCTGTTCTCCCGTTCGCCCTAGTACTCGGTAGAGCATGTCGCCCTTGCGAACCGTGTCCGGGGTTGGGAACAGGGTTACCGTGCCCGGCGCGTCGGTGGGCGATTTGGGAGCAGGGGAAGCGGGCGGTGTCCGCTCTGGGGAAGCGGCGACGGATCCGGTGAGCGAGGTCAATCCCGCGGCGGCACCGGTCACGGCGATACCGTCCTGCAGAAAAGTGCGTCGAGAGGTGGGCATTAGGTACTCCTTAGGGGGCGCGGTTACGGCGCGGTACCCCCGTTGTACCACCGACGCCCGCCGCTCAAACCAGCGCGCGCAATGCCAATGCGACGCCTGTCTATGTAATGAGGACGGCCTCCCGACGCGTTTGTTAGCGTCGGGGAGCCGCCCGAACCGACAACGTATACCTGCGCGATGGTTGCGTGCAGGTATACGTTGTCGGCGTACTGCGACGGCAGATCGCTCGCGACCCCGTAGGTGGTTTTCAGGTCATCTTTGCTCGGTGCTGCCTTCAGGATGTCGGTGTCAGGGACGCCATGGTTGCCGAGTTCGCCCTGTATATTCGCCGCGTTGCCGTGCATCGTCTTCAATTCGCTGCTCTTGAACCCCGCGGCTCCGAGGTCCCGCTCCGCTGCCTACGCGTCACTCGCGTCATCGCAAGGCCCCACTACAGTCATTGCCATTGTCGTTGTTCCCTGGTTATGTCGTCTCGGTGTGGTCGCCCCGGTTACATTGTTTCCGGCGCGTCATCCGAAATTACCCATCGCACCGTGCATCACAAACGACCCCGCTCAACTAAAACACGGGGCGGCGCGGTATAACAGAGCGCACAACATGTCTAGCGACTTTCCTATCGAGACCGAACTGCCCTCCGTTATGACCGGCGCTGACGTCCTCGCCCGCGACGGCTTCGCGCCGATTTCGGGCGCGAACGTCGGGCTGATCACGAACCACACCGGGCTACTACGTGACGGACGAACCGCCACTGCCGACGCGCTCCACGCCGCGCCAGGCGTTAGCCTGCGCGTGCTGTTCGGGCCGGAGCATGGCATCCGTGGCGCGGACGACGCGTTGATCCCGGACGGCGCGGACGAGAGGACGGGGCTGCCCGTGTTCTCGCTCTACGGCCCGCGTCAGGAGCCGACGCCCGAAATGCTCGCCGGGATAGATACGCTGGTATTCGACATTCAGGACGTCGGCACCCGTTTCTATACGTACCTTTCCACGCTCGGGCACTGCCTGCTCGCCGCCGGGAGACGGGATCTGCGCGTCGTGGTCTGTGACCGCCCGAACCCCATCGGCGGGCTGCTCGTCGAGGGGCCGCTCTCCGACGACACCCGCCTATCCTTCACCGCCTTTCACCCGATCCCGGTGCGGCACGGCATGACAATCGGCGAACTCGCCCTCCTGATCAACGCCGAGCGCGACTTCAAGGCGCGGGTGATTGTGGTCAAATGCGAGGGCTGGAAGCGCGGTGACTGGTGGGATGCGACCGGGCTGACGTGGATTGATCCCTCGCCGAACATGCGCTCGCTGGCGCAGGCGACCGTGTACCCCGGCGTCGGCTTGCTGGAGTTCACGAACGTCTCGGTGGGGCGCGGGACGGACACGCCGTTCGAGAAGTTCGGCGCGCCGTGGATCAACGAACGCGCCCTCGCGTACTCGCTGAACGCACGGAACCTCCCCGGCGTCCGCTTCGTGCCGGTGCGATTCACGCCGCGCGCCTCGGTGTTCGCGGGCGAGAATTGTGGCGGCGTTCAACTGCTCGTCACCGACCGGGTCAAGTTCCCGCCGGTGCGGGCGGGTCTGGAGATCGTGATGAGCCTACGCGCCCTGTACCCAGAGGAGTGGCAAGCGTCGAAGTATATGACCCTACTCGCCAACCGCTCCGTAATGGACGGTTTGCTCGCGGGCGAGGATTACACACAGCTTGCGCGACGCTGGCAACCGGATCTGAAAGGGTTTATCGCGGCGCGTAAGGAGTTTCTGCTCTACGAGTAATGAGTGATCTCTGGCCCTGCCGTGTGAGTCTCCCTCCCTCGCCTCGCCTTGGCCCCCGGCCCCTCGCCTCGCCGCTCCCCCCGGCCCCTACCTGTCACTCCCTCTCCCGGGTACCCTCTGGGTGCCCCTCCCTCATCGGAATAAGAGAGGGGGAACCCGTCAAGTGCAGAATCGTTGGGCGAACCGCGAAGCCGTCGGACTTCGTACCCGCCGAGTTCCCCCTCTCTCATTCCGATGAGGGAGGGGCACCCAGAGGGTACCCGGGGGAGGGAGCTACGGGAGTCCTGGGAGAA
>JAYUUO010000156.1:0-36389 GCA_043754515.1 Armatimonadota bacterium | reverse complement strand
GGGCACCGGCGGCAACGCCGGTGCCCGCGCTTCGTTTCGCGACCGCCTTCGCGGGCGATTGCGCGAGAAACCGTACCCTCTTTTCTGTTTCGCGGAGGGCGTCATTCCGGCGGCATCCGTCTGGACGGGGTCACGCTTGTGGGTCGAGGCGTTCCGCGCGGCGGGGCTTTCATCCGGCGACCGCATCGTCGTGGCCCTGCCCCCATCCGGCGCGTGGCTCCAGGTGTTCGTCGCCGCCATCTGGGAAGGATTGACGCTGGCACTGGTGCCGGAGCCGAGATCTGCGACGGATGTCACCGCTACAATGACGGCGGCGGACGCGCGGGCGGCGGTCATACCCGCCGCCCTTCCCGTTCTTGAGGACGCCGCGGACACGTCGCCGCGTATGATATTCCGCGCCGATCCGTTCGCCGGGCCGGTTTCCACGCCGGGCGCGCTCCGCGAAGTCCGGTTCGCGCCGACGCCGGACGCCCGGTTTTTCCTGCGAACCTCCGGAACGGGGTCCGACGACGGGCGTTGGATCGCCCTTTCCGACGAGAACGTACTCGCGGTGGTAGACTCGCACCTGTCACGCCTGGGACTCGAGGAGGAAACCTCGCGCGTGCTGTCCGCCCTCCCGTGGAGCCATGCGTTCGGCCTGGTGATCGCCCTGTTGCCCGCGCTACTAACCGGCGCGGAAATACACCGCGACCCGGACGGCGGGCGCGATGTCGAGTCCTTGTTAGACACCTTCGCGGGCGCGGGGATCACGGACTTCTGCGCGGTGCCGCTGACGATAAAGCGACTCGTGGTCTCGGAGCGGGGGCGGGACTTCCTGTGCTCCTTGCGGGGTGGGGTGGTCGGCGGCGCGCCTGTGGACGAGGCCGCGACCGAGTTTTTGCGTGCCACCCGTCTGCGCGTCGGCTACGGGCAGACCGAGGCGTCACCCGGAATCGCGCTCGGCGAGCCGGGTGATTTCCCCGCCGCGCGTTATCTGGGTAAAACGCTCGGCTGCGAGACCCGCTTGCGGGACGGCGTGCTCCTATTTCGCGGCGCCAACGCCTGTTACGGCATGTGGTCGGCGCAAACAGGCCTGACCACGCTCGGCGCGGACCGCTGGCACGACACCGGGGATCTGGTGACGCGGGCACCGGACGGCGACCTTTTCTTCGCGGGGCGTTGCGACTCCGCCTTCAAGCTCGCCAACGGCCGCCGTATAGAGGCGGAGTTGCTCGAGAACGCGCTCCGGACGGAGATACCGGGCCTCGAGAACCTGCTCCTCTATACGGCGGATGGCGAAACGCTGGAGGCCGCCGCCGATGTCGCGCTCGACCTCGCGGCGGTAACCGCCGCGCTCGGGTCGGCGGGGCGGCTGGTATGTTCCGTACGACTGGTGGCCCCATCCTCGTTCGTTTATACGCCGAAGGGGACGCTCCGACGCGCGGCGACGCTTGCGAATCTACTAACTGCGCGTGACTGAATATCACCGCGCGGCACCGCGTGCTACAATGCCGCATGAACAGTTACGAACCTCTTTATGCCGCTATTGACGCGCACCTTGAGAACGCGCTCGCCGAACTCGCCGAGTTGATCGCCATTCCTAGCGTCGCCGCCAAACCGGATGCCCCGATGGGGCGCGGCGCGGAAGCGGTGGCGCGGCTACTCGAAAAGCGTGGCCTGTCGTCGCGCATCCTGCCTACCGTCCCGGGCGCGCCCCCGGTCGTGTACGCCGAAGACCGCTCGGCGGGCGTTGACGCCCCGACGGTGCTGTTTTACAACCACTACGATGTCCAGCCCGCCGAGCCGCTCGAATTGTGGACTTCCGATCCGTGGGTGTTGCGGCGCGACGGCGACCATTTGTACGGGCGCGGTATTTCCGACGACAAGGGACACATCGCCTGTCGCCTGCTCGCGCTGGACGCTCTAAAAGCCACGAACGGGGGGCAGTTGCCCTTCAACGTCAAGGTCGTGGTCGAGGGCGAGGAGGAGGTCGCGTCCGTGCATTTCCCGGACTGGGTGGCGAGTCACGCCGCGCTCCTGAACGCCGACGTGACCATCTGGGAGTTCGGCGGCGTGGACGAGACCGGGCGACCGGAGATCATCTGCGGCCTGCGTGGCATTGCCTATTTCGAGTTGCACGCGAAGACCATCGCCTATGACGCCCACTCCGGCGTCGGCGGCTCGTTGCTCCCGAACGCGGCGTGGCGTCTCGTGTGGGCACTGAACACGCTCAAAACGCGCGGGGAGCGGATTCTACTGCCGGGCCATTACGACGCCGTTCGCGCCGCCTCCGACGCAGACATTGAACTGCTAGCCGCGCTACCCGCCGGGCAGGAAGCGTTTATGCGCACCGAGTTCGCCCCGCCCGGCGGCTTCCTGGGCGACGCCACCGGGGTCGAGTACCAGCGACGCGCCGTGTTCGAGCCGACGTGTACCATTAACGGAATCGAGTCCGGCTACACCGGCGCGGGCGCGAAGACCGTGCTACCCGCCCGAGCCTTCGCCAAGGTGGACTTCCGGCTCGTCCCCGACCAGGACCCGGAAACAGTCCGCGCGAGTCTGCGCAAACACCTGGACGCGAACGGCTTTTCCGACATCGAGATCCGGTACCTCGGCGGGCAGAAGCCGGGGCGCGTTGACCCGAACCACCCGTACGTTCAACTGGCCGCCGAGACCGCCCGCGATGTGTATGGCAAGGAGCCGTGTATCGTGCCGATGGTGGGTGGCTCCGGCCCCATCCACCCGTTCGTGAGCGGGCTACGCCAGCCAGTCGTCACCTGCGGCGTCAGCTACCCGGGGGCGCGGGTACACGCGCCGAACGAGAACATGCGCGTTTCCGACTTCGTGAACGGGACGCGGCACACGGCGTGGTTCCTACTCGCGCTGTGTGAGCAATATGGGAAGCGATAGGCGGGCGAAAATCATATAGGCGTCTACTTCGCGCTACGCACTCACTACAACTATCCGTCGGGCAAATATCTGCGCCATTTCCCCGAGGACGAATCCGTGCTGGGATGGTTTCAGAGGCACTGGAAGGGGTTCGATAAAGGCGAGGCGGCGCGCGAATACGTGGATCAGGTGCTGGGCGCGGACGTGTACGGCTTCGCTTCGCTGTTCGAGGCGATAGGGGAGCATCACATACCCGCGCCCAATACCAACCGACAACTTGCCGCGATTCTTCAGGAACATCTATACGTCGAAGGGGAACTGCTGGCAAAGCCGCACGCCATCCAGGTTCTGACGGACGACGACGAACTCGAACTCGCGTACTACTTCTTCGACGACCATTGCCTCGCCGCGAACGCGGACAAGGCGGCGTACCTGCTACTCGAAGGCCCGCAACTACCGACATCTATCTGGCCGCGTGTCGAGAGACTCCCTGTGTTGCTCGGTATCGAATCGTTGTCCCCCGGTAGCGGCGGGGCAGGCTTCGTGTACGGGGCGTTCCTCTCTTATACCGATTCATCTAGCCTGATAGACATAAAGGGCACGTTCCGTATAAAGGGACTTCGTTTGCCTGGGATTATCAACTACCTGGGCGCAAATCTGCCAGACGAGCATTGGCTTCGCGAACTCGTGCTACTCCGCGCCCTCACGGTGGGCGCGGACGGGGAGCCCACGCCGGACAGGGGACTCGGCGACATCCTCGCCGAGGCCGGAACCGTGCCACTCGTCGCGCTCGATGCCGACCTTTACCGGTTCGGTTTCGGGGAGGCGACAACGCCCACCGAGGATCGCGACACGCTCGCCCGAGCAACCGCGCGAACTCGGGCGCGGGGCGAGTTGTTCGTGTGTGAAAAATCTCTAGTCCAGTCCGGAGAACACGTCGCCGGGCTTTGCCTGCACGCCGACAGATGGGAGACCGCGCCCCAAGTCGGTACGGACCTGTTCACGCGCTGGATTCTGTTTGACGACATATGGCTTCGCGCACACCCGGTGCTAGGCAAAGCCATCCTGCGCTTCGGCGCACGCTGGGACGAGAGGATCGGCACCTCCAACTCCCACCAGACAAACAGAACGCCCCGCGCTTCATCGCGCGGGGCGTCGCTACGTCCGACGTAGCCAGCCGACGGTTACGGCAGGACGATCACGCGCACCGTGCGCCGCCCGACGGCTTCCGCCTGCGAGTGCGTGTTGTAGCCGAGGTCAATCCGGTTGCCCTTGATTGCGCCGCCCGTATCGGCGGCTATCGCGTAGCCGTAATTCTCGATATAAAGGCGTGTGCCCAGACGCATAAACCGGGGGTCCACGGCGACGATACCGAAGCCGGGGCGTACCCCGGTCGCGGTCTGGTTGCCCCATTTACCGTTGTCTCCCGGCCCGTAGCCGGTCGCGCGCATGGTGAAGGAACGCACCCCGGCGAATGAGCCGCGTGACGCCAGCAGGTGGGCGAAAGTCGCGCCGCGCATCCCGGACAGCATGAGGGCGGATTTGGGTTGCTTGACGGAAACGTGGATGGGCGTGCGTGTCGTCTCGCCGTTCCGGGTGACCACGCGGTACGTGGTAACTTTCTCGCCTTTGACACCGGCGCGGACGGTTTTGCTCTGGCCGACGCGGAGCCTGGGCGTGAGTTGCTTCTTCGTGACGAAGGGGAGCGGGGTGCGTTCCTTGACCTGTTCGACCCGGATGCGCGTGATCACGAGCGGAATCATGTCCGGCGTGATCGGGGTCATGAGCGGCACGGTGCAGCGGTCGGTTTTCCCGAGCCGGATGCCCCGCGCTTCGAGCAGTTCCCCTACCGTGGCCTTCGAAGTGTCCACTGTTTCAGTGTCGCCGTCCACGATGATAGTCACATCGTGAGTCGGCACGGGCAAGATCGCCCCGATGCTTTTCGTCGCGGTCTCCTGGGGAAGCGCGGAACAGACCGTGATCCCGAAACAGGTCGCCATCCCGAAGGACAGCGCGAGCACCGCGATTCGTCGGCGCATAGAATGCGCCGTGGGCAATACGAGTTTGCCCGTGTCCGCGACGCTTCGCGGACGCGTATAATGATTCGGCATGAATGCCTCCTAGTACATGACGGGGGATGTTTGCCGAAGGACCCTGCTGTCATGAGCAAGGTTCGCGGTGACAACGTTTTCCGCGAAACCGGCAATTCCCGTGAGCACCCGTGGCATGTCGGAGTTTCTAATCCCAACGATTGTATTTACCACGCATACTTGTGCGTTCCGGGGGAGGACACTCCTCTATATTAAAGAGCGCGCCAATCCACTCGGACGCCGAGCCGTAAGTCAGGAGCGAACGCAATTGTTCGCCGCAGGTCCGATTACCTGCCTTGAAGGTTCTCCACGGGCGCGAAAGAAATTCGTCGCGGCATCGCCACTTTATTTCCATCTTCGGAAAAATACTTTCCGCATTGGGAAGAACCGGTAGAGTGTACCACCGGTTTTTGAAAATCGTCAACGGTGTTCGCGAAGTTTTTCCGGGGGGTGGTATAAGTTTTGACGATCTTGCGCCGGTTTTCACAATCCTCGCATCTTAATACGGGCCGAAAAATAAAAACGCACGCGCTAAAAAAGCGTGTTTTTGATATAATAGGCAGGGCGCGTCACGCGCCGAAACACAATCCACCCGTGATCCTTGATAGTTATTAAGAGGGAATCGGCATTCTTGAAAGGGCTGGAAAGATGGCATTCGATCCGAAAAAGTACATGATCCGCGTGCAGGGCAACCGGGAGTATCTCCCCGTGTCCGCGCGCCTGATCTGGTTCCGGCAGGAGCATCCCGACTGGAGCATCGTCACCACCGCAGTCGAGATCAACCTGGAAAAGCAGTACGCGATATTTTCCGCGAACATCATGGACGCCGCCGGGCGGGTGATCGGCACCGGGACAAAGATGGAGAATGTCAAGGGGTTCCCCGACTACATGGAGAAGGCGGAGACGGGTAGCGTCGGGCGCGCGCTCCTGATGTGTGGCTTCGGCACGCAGTTCGCGCCGGAACTCGAAGAAGGCGCGCGGTTCACGGACACCCCCCAGGGTCCGAGTGGCGCGGCGCGCTTCGTGGCCCGACCGAGCGGCTCGCCTTCGGGCAACTTCAACAACCGCCCTGGTCCCACGCGGTCCGCGCCGATGAACGGCAACGGGGGCATGAACGGCAACGGCAACGGCGGCGACAACCGCCCGCCGATGCCGATGACCGCGCCGGAGGAAGAATCCCCTTTTGAACCGGCGGCGATGGCACCACCGGCACAGCGGGAGCGGCAACTCGACCGCCCCCCGGTGCCGGTGGCACGGGAACGCATGGACGGACCGCCTCATCCCGTCGCCGCCCCGCCGTCGCCGCGCCCGCGCGATCCCGCGCCGCAAAGAGCCGTAGCGACCGACCTCTCCTCGCAAAGGTCGGCCCCCCTCGAGGTGGTGTCGGGTCCCGCGCCGGACAACGCGCCCGCCCGCGTGGTGCGGATGCGGGAGCCGGAACCGGACTACGCCGATCCCGGCGGGAACGATGAGCCGGACGATCCCGACGCGGATGACCCGTTTGCGGAAGAGGAACCCGCGCCCCGTGCGTCGGTCCTGCCGCCCGTCCCTGATCGCCCGATGCCGCCCGTGATGCTCGGCTCGGATAAGCCGAACCCGCTCGCGAACAACCCCGCCTGCAGCGTGCTGGGATGCACAATGAAGCTCACGCCAGGTCAGGTGACGCTCAGCACGCAGAAGTTCGGCAAGCCGTTGTGTCTCATCCACCAGAAGGACGGGGCGGCAGGCGCGAACGCGGGGGCGAATCTGCTTTGACACGCTCCAATGCGTATGAACATGCGGCGTCCAGAGCGGCTTGGGTGTCGGGTGGATGACGACACACCCGCGTCACGAATCGCTCCGATTGACGAACTTCACCGCGTTCGCCGACGTGTCGTTCGAGTTCTCGCCGACGATCAATATCTTCGTCGGCGAGAACGGCACGGGCAAGACCCACCTGATGAAGGTGCTGTACGCCGTTCAGTACGTCCGCACCGAGGGGCGCGGGGCAAACTTCGACACGCTAGAAGCAACAGTGGCGAGGTTTTTTTCAATTACCTGGTGTCCAGGGAATGCCACAGTTAACCGATCTCGGGCGATCAGAAGGACGAAGGACGGGCGCGACCGAGTCGGAAGGGGTATCCGGGGGGAAACCATGGGGCTTTGTCCTGATGCCAGTGAACGGTGTCCTGATGCCAGTGAACGGTGTGGCGAGTATCCTTCAGGCGACCGGGGTTCCACCGCTGATGCCGCGCCCCGCGTTCATCCCCGCGATTGACATGATGGCGCACACACGGCGGTTTCTGTCTATTTATGACAACTACGAAATCGCTTTCGATCAAACGCACCGGGACATCGTCGCGCTGCTACTGTCTCCCAAATCCCGCGCCGCCTCGGACGGCAACGCGGCGCAGGCAACGCTTTCGCCGCTTCTCGGCGGAGAAGTCGTCGAGGAGAGCGAGCAGTTTTACTTGAAAACGGCAAACGGTCGCCAACCGATGCAACTGGTAGCGGAAGGCGTTCGCAAAGTCGCCACGCTTTGGCAACTGCTTAAGAACGGCTTCCTGCGTCCCGGTGATATGTTCTACTGGGATGAACCCGAAGCGAGCATCAATCCGAAACTGGTGGACGAGATCGTGGATGTTCTGCTCTAACTGGCGCGAAGCGGCGTGCGGATATTTTTAGGAACGCATAGTTACGTCATCCTGAAAGAGTTCGACCTGCAAGCGAAATCATCCGATGCCGTCCGCTATTTCGCTATGGAGCGTACCGAGGCAGGCACGATCGCCCATGCGACGGACGATTACTCGCAACTCATGCCGAGCCCGATTTCCGAGCAGCTTGACCGCCTGTATGACCTGGAACTGACACGAGCAATGGGGAGGAAACGCCGCTCGTGAGGCTTACGGTATTCCCGACGGACGAGACTATGTGGTCTGGTGGCGCGGGATCGGATATGGCATTTCACGGATGGCGACGGTGTTCGCGTCGCCATTTTAGTGACCGCTGCAGTCATGAATGTGGCAAGTTGGAACGCGCGGTTCCCCGAATATCCCGTTGTCGTTCAGTGAATGCGAAACAGGAATCACCCCCCCGCCTGTCGAAACTCTACCCCGAAGAGCATTTTCAACGCGGCGAAGGGACAGGTAAATCGTGAGCGAGATTGTGACGACCCCGACGGGGTTACAGTATGAGGAGCTTGTCGAGGGAACTGGGGCGACCCCGCGCAAGGGCGGCTCGGTTACCGTGCATTACACCGGCACGTTCCCCGACGGCGCGAAATTCGACTCGTCACGCGACCGGGGCGAACCGTTCGATTTCGTGATCGGCACCGGCGGCGTGATCCGGGGCTGGGACGAGGGCGTGGCGACGATGAAGGTTGGCGGGCGGCGCAAACTGATCGTCCCGCCCGTGCTGGCGTACGGCGAGCGGGGCTTCCCCGGCGCGATCCCGCCGAACGCTACCTTGCACTTCGATGTCGAACTACTCGCGGTCGGCTAGGTTAGG
Organism: Armatimonadota bacterium; assembly: GCA_043754515.1. Classification (GTDB taxonomy): domain Bacteria; phylum Armatimonadota; class Armatimonadia; order Armatimonadales; family Armatimonadaceae; genus JACMIU01. Next base: position 27,945 of record JAYUUO010000156.1, on the reverse strand, counting down.
GTATACTGCGAACCGTGAAACCAACAAAACATTCTCTCACCGCGAACAGCACTCTCGTCGTGCTGTCCATTTTCGCGCTCCTCGCGGGCGGGTGTAATAACCCCGAACCGGCGGCGGACGCCTCGCCGGTCGTTGCCGCCTCGCCGGTCACCGATGCCTCATCGTCAGCGTCCCCGGCAGGCGGTACCGCCGGGAAGCCGAGCGGTACGGGCAAGGTCGCCGGGCCGCCGATGCCTCCCCCTGGCCCCAAGGCACCCGGCGATTTCGACAAGACGCCGTTCAAAGGGAACGGCAAAGTCGTCAAGACCGCGAGCAGTTTGCAGTACGAGGACATGACCGTCGGCAAGGGGGCCACCGCCATCGCGGGCAAACAGTGTGTCATGCACTACACGGGTACGCTCGCGAACGGCACGAAGTTCGACTCGTCGCGTGATCGCGGACAACCGTTCGACTTCACGCTCGGCACGGGAGGCGTGATTAAAGGCTGGGACGAGGGCGTGGCCGGAATGAAAGTCGGCGGACGGCGCAAGCTGACGATCCCGTACCAACTCGGCTACGGCGAAGAGGGCAAACCGCCCGTGATCCCGCCGAAGGCGACGCTGATCTTCGACGTTGAATTGATGGACGTCCGGTAGCGATACTGGACACGTATGTTGCTGGGGCGCGGCGCGCCCCGGCACTCCTATTTCTTTCCACAAAAGGACATCCGATGAAAATAGTTTCCACTTCACATACCGTCACCCGTGGTGCCGGAATCGTCGCCGTCGTGCCGCTTCTCGCCCTGTGCGCGGTGCTGGCGGGATGCGGCGGTAGTAGCGACAGCACCCCGGCCGCGACACCGACACCGACGCCGGTGCCGGTGCCGACCGCGTCGCCGACTCTGCCGCCGCTACCGACGCCGACGCCTACCCCCACGCCTACTCCCACTCCATCGCCGACGCCAGGCCCGGTGATCACGACGGCTTCGGGTCTTCAGTATCAGGACCTCACGGTTGGCACCGGCAACTCCCCGATCCTCGGCAAGAACGTGAGGGTCAACTACACGGGTACCTTTCAAGACGGCAGGAAGTTCGATTCCTCGTATGATCCGGGCAGGACACCGTTCGATTTCCTACTCGGTACCGGTTACGTCATCAAAGGATGGGACGAGGGCATCCCCGGAATGAAAGAGGGCGGGAAACGTCGGCTGATGGTACCCGCGAATCTCGCCTATGGAGCCGATGGTAGAGGGCCGATTCCGCCAAACACGCCGCTTAACTTCGACGTCGAGCTTCTGAAAGCCGACCAGTAGCCGCAGTCATTTTGGCATGTCGAACAACAACAACGTTCCCGTAGAAGCACCGCTAACAGATCCGGATCAGGGGGGCGGTTCTGCCCCCGCATCCTCGGCACCCGTGATCGCGGTGCTCGGTTGCGGGCAGATGGGTGGCGCGCTCGTTCGCGGATGGCTCCGCGCCGGGATTGTCGGCGGGGCTGACCTGCGCCTGTTCGACCGCACGCCCGCGCAAGCCGTTACGCTCGCGCGGGACGCCCCCAGCGCGACGGTTTGTGAACTGCCCGAGGACACGGCGCGGGGGGCGACCGTTATCCTGCTTGCCGTCAAGCCCGCCCCGACCGCGCCGCTTTTGGCGCGGCTCCGGGACGCGGGCACATTGTCGCCGGACGCGCTCATCGTTTCCGTCGCCGCCGGGATTCGTTTGGCGACCCTAGAGCAGGCCGCGCACCACGGTCAGCCCGTGATCCGCGTCATGCCTAACACCCCCGCGCTCGTCGGCGAGGGCGCGTCCGCGTTTTGCCGGGGCACCGCCGCTAGCGACGTACACGCGCGAGCCGCGCAACGCTTGTTCGGCGCGGTCGGCTCCTGCGTCGAGGTCGCCACCGAATCACTGATTGACGCCGTGATCGGGGTGGCAGGCTCCGCGCCCGCCTACTTCTACCTGATACTCGAAGCCATCACGGACGGTGGCGTTCGCGCGGGGCTGCCCCGTGACACCGCCCGCACGCTCGCGGCGCAGACCATGCTCGGCGCGGCGAAGATGGTACTGACCACCGGCACGCATCCGATGGCACTCAAGGACGCCGTGACGACTCCGGGCGGAACCACCATCGCCGCGCTCGGCGTGCTCGAATCGGCGGGCATCCGGGGTACACTCATGGACGCGGTTCGCGCCGCCGCCGAACGCTCGAAGGAGATGGGCTGACGTCGCCGCGAAACCCCGCCAACCGTTTCTCTGAAAGGTTTATTAAAGATTATGTCCGTATCTTCCGCTACCCTGGCTGAAATGATTCGCAGTTCCGCCGGCGCGCTCGGCAAAGCCGCGTCCGAACTCGGTGAAAAGTTCACCTGGAGGCCACTCGACAAAGGGCGATCCGCGCACGATCAGGTGCTCGAAGCGGCGGGGATGTTCCTGCTGACCAAGCACATGGTCGAATCAGGTACCGTGCCACCGATGGACAGCGAGCAGCACGGGAAGGCGATGGAGGAGTTTAACACCCCGACGAAGGCACTCAAGCAACTCGAAGACGCCGCCGACCTACTCGCAGTCGCCGTGACCGTCGCGCCCGCCGACCGACTCGCGACCGTTCTCCACCTCCCTTTTGGCGGCGGCATGGATAAGACCATCGCTGAGATCGTGATGATGGCGTACTGGAACACCGTCTACCACGAGGGGCAGGTGAACTATATCCAGACGCTTGCCTAGGCGAGTCTTTCCCGGGTGGGTGGTAATCGTTCCACCCGCTCGGGCCTCATTAACTGATGCTAGTCTTTGCCGCCATCGCCCCGCACGGGGGCGACATACTCGACGAAATAGCCGACGATCCCGCGACGATGGCGGCTACCCGCGCCGCGATGCAGGAACTCGGCCGACGGTGCCATGCCGCCCGCCCCGATACCATCGTGGTCGTCACGCCGCACGGCATCTTCCCGGAGAGCGGCGTGACTATCGGGTTCACGCGACACGCGGCGGGGATCCTGAACAACCCGGACGGCCGCTCTGTACAAGCATCGTTCGCGGTAGACCTGGATTTGTGTGCCCGTATCCACGCGGAAGGCTCCAAACACGATCTACCGATCTACCGTCTTTCCGGTGACGAACGGGACGAGAACGCCGTGCTCCCGCTGGATTGGGGCGCACTGATCCCGCTCTGGTACCTCGCCCATCCGATGGAACCGCGCCCCGAAGTGGTCGTACTCGCGGAGTCATCGGCTCTATCGCGCGAAACTCTGGTACGGCTCGGGGTCGCGATCGCCCGCGCCGCCGCCGACTCCCCGAAGCGCGTCGCGTTCATCGCGTCCGGCGACCAGGCACATGCGCACGCCGAAGACGGACCGTATGGCTTCCATCACGCGGCGCGGGTGCATGACGAAGCCATGTGTGACGCCTTAGCCAGAGACGATCTGGAGCCGCTCCTCGGCTGGCCCCCCGATCTGCTCGAAGACGCAAAGGTAGATGCGTTCTACCAGACCCTGATCCTGATGGGCGTTCTCGCGCATACGCCGATGCGTGGCGAACTGCTCTCCTACGAGGCACCGACCTACTTCGGCATGGCGGTCGCCGCGTACGCGCCGTAGACGCGGTGGCGGGCCGCGTACCGTAGCCGCCCCGCGTCGGGCTTGCCCCGGGACCGTGCCAGTCGCGTCCGCCGGACGCCTCGAAGCGCACCGACCCGCGCGACAAGCCGCTCTGTTTTATATAATAATATACTCGGTATAGTAATGATCCGGCGTAAAATGCTGATGTCAGGAGCGACAAAAAATGGCACTAGGAAAACCGTTCCCGTAGACAAGGATTGTGGACGGGGGAATTGAGACGGGTAGCGTACGTATAGAGCGCAAGCACGGGAAGCGATGGGTGTATATAGACTCGTACTATAAAGACCGCGCTAAGCCGACAGTGAGCGTTGCATAGTGTCGTGAAGATGAATTGCAAGGGCTGATTGATGCGCTGAACACAGCCAGAGAAGCACTCGAAACGAGTCAGGCAGTGACCTTCTTCTTCCGATGAGCGGCGCGTTTCTGGCACTCCGTTTCGCGCCGCTCTAACGCGTCTTCCGGACTTCTCGGTATACTCTTCGCCCCAATTGAGTATGCCCATGATGACGGCTTTGCTAACGGAGCCGTACCCTTGAATCGCTCCCTCGTGTCTCGCTTGGTGCATATTCTTTGACTTGTCGCCGATGAATGTTTCGTCCGCTTCGACTCCCCGTGCTAATTTGTCGGGGGAACCGTTTTGCACAGCAAGGCGCAACCGATGAAGCATCAACCACGCGCTTTTTTGTGTGATTGCTAGAGTACGGCCGACTTCGTAGGATGAAGCACCATTCCTGCGGTTGACTAGGAGCCAAAGGGCTATAAGCCATTTGTCAAGCCCCAGAGGGAGTCTTTAAAGATTGTGCCAACCTTGATCGAGAACTGCTTGCGGCAATCCTTCGTCTTGCATTGCCAGATACGCCGCGACTTCATGTAGGTCACATCGTAGCAAGCGCAATGCGGGCATACAACACCGCTCGCCCATGGGAGCGATACAAGTATGTCAATACAGTCGTCTATGTTAGAATAGAACAAGGCTGCCTCCTGCAAAGATTCAGAGGCTTGTAGGGTTTCGGTTGCATCGGCGGCTTTCATGCTCACAGTTCATCGCGAAAGATTTGCTGTGTCAAGTGTTTTGCTGCCAAGTTTTGACGCTTTAGTTCCGGCGAGCGGAGGCGTTTCGCGTCGTGGTGAACCTCTAGGAACCGCGCCCCGCGCGACAAGGCGACCAGTTAGGGTCAGTCGGCGGGCGCAACACCCGCTAGGCGGCGGGACAGCTAAGCCACCCGGCGGCGGCGCGCCAGAGCGAAGCCGCCGAGGCCGACCAGCGTGCCGATGGTGACGAGTGAGCCGCTGTTCGCTTCCGGCACGGCCACACCCGCGAGCGTGATCGCGTAGTTGTCGAAGTGCGCGTTCTCGGTCGTGCCAGTGGGGGCACCCTGGCCGAACGTACTGTATCCCAGCACGCCACCGGTCGCCGTCGAATTGAATGCCACGCCCGTCGCTACGTTCGCGCCGTCAATGCTGGCGTCGAACGTTCGGGTGGCGAAGTCGAAGTCCAAACCTAGCCGCGTCCAGGTGTCATAAGCACCCGCGCCGTTGACGAACACCGACTGGTTACCGCCGTTAGCGTTCCCCGCGTTGTTCTCAATCGTCCCATTACTGACGACATTCATCGTCTGGTCGTTCGTCGCGTCGGCGTCCGTAATCACGTTCCAGTATCCGAAGGAGTAGCCGTGTCGCGGAAAATGGTACCTGCGCGATTTTCGTCGTGTCGTGCCTGTCGGGTTCCACATTCTCGAAACCGGCACTCGATTGATAATTTTTCACCGGGGCACCTGACGGCACGCCGAACCACCCTCCGGCAGGGAGCGGAGATTTAGAGCCATCGCCGCTGGGTATCACCCTGGCCAGACCCGATATATGTGGGACAGGAGCCTGCGTGTGCCGGGACGGCTCCGAGCATCAGACTTACAAGCGATAAAAACACAACCGATATAAGCGAGTATTGGCGATTGAAAACAAGAGGCATGATAATTTCTTTGTTAAGCGAGCTATTAGGTACGTGAACGCGCGTCATTGTTTCAGCACGGTGTGTTGCCAACGTCAAGCAGCCTTTTTCGCTTATCGTGGCCGCATCCCGATGAGACTGATAGCAAGAAGAGTGCCGCCGAACCAATCACCAAAACGTACATAGAAGGTGTCGCCAGCACGGGCGTCGGTATAGACCGTTTGTATCGAAGCACCGTGGACGCCTGCCGCCGCCCGTAGCGCGGCGACGCGCTCCTGCAAAGTGCTTATCTGCTTTTGCGTCGCCGCGTCCGGTTTCCCTTTACTGGTCTGCCAGATCCGATCCGCCTCCGCGAGCAATGGCTGTTCGGGAAAGCCCCGCCCCGTCCACGGACTCGCCCCCGCCGTTCCTGACCGCGCCGTAGAACGTGCCGTCCGGCTTGTAAAACCCCGAGATACCCGCGTTTGCCGAGAGTGCTTTGCCGACACGCGCTTCGATAGCACGGTACGCGCACACCCGTTGCGAATATAAGGGTAGGTCACCCGCCCGAAACTGCCTGCGTTCGCCATCACCGCGAGGAAATCCGCGCCGCGAAACGTCGCCGGGTCGCCGCCGAAAACGCCCGCTGTGGACGGTAGCGCGATCTCGTTGCAGATCACTACCGCGAAGCGAAGCGGCGTGCCGTCCCCTTTGGAAACGCCGGGCAGGGTGAACAGGACGCGCCGGTCGCCCGCCGACAGGTTCTGGAGATCCGGCAGGGTGCGCAAAAACCCAGGGAGGGATCGCGCCGTAGGGGACGCCGGGCAGGTACTCGCCGAAATAGCGCGGGGTGTACCTTGTTCTGGCGTTGCCGCGTACGGCGTGCCGTCCGGCAGCCAGAGTGACGCCGAGTTATACCTCCGCCAGCCGCCGGGGGCCGTCGCGTCGAGTTCGGGCGAGGCGCATCCGTACAGGAGCGACGCCCCCACGAAGCCGCGCACCGCCCCGCCGAAGAACGGCAGGAGCGCGCGGTACTGCGCGAAGTCTTCCGAGGTCATGCTGTAGTGACGTAGCCGGTCCGCCGACGGGTCCGCCGACAGGAACTCGCGCGTGAGCGGCGGGAAACCGGGGCTTTCGGGCCAGATGATCAGCGCAGGCTGCGACTCACGCCGGGCGCGAGCCGCCGCGATAGCGGCGGTCGTGTCCGCCATCACCTCGGCGGACAACTGTCGCGGCGCGATGAAGCCGACCCGCAGATCCGTCGGGCCGTCGGTCGGCACCACCGCGACGCGCAACGCGGGTGTTATCGTCCGCGCGCCTTCGCGCAACCGAAACGCGCCGTAGCCGAGCGCACACACCCACAGCGCGGCGACCCCGGCGGCGGATGCGAGCAACGGGCGGCGATTCGGGCAACTCCGTTCGCGGTTCAGAAACGCCTCGGCGAGCCACCCCGCGGCGGCGGCGAGCGGGAGCGAAACGAGATACAGCCCGCCGAGGTCGGCGGGCTGCATCAAGAGCGGCTTCTCCGATAGTGGCAGGGCGAGCGAGCTGGATGGTAAACCGAAAGGCCCCTGCGCACGCAGGAACTCCCCGGCAATCAAGGTCACGGGAACCGCGATGGCGAGCGACAACCGGGGCGAGCGTGCGCGGATCGCCTGGAGCGTGAGCGCGGGTAGTAGCGTCAGCAAGGCTTGATACAGAGTCACGATCAGCCATGCCGCCGTCCCCCATGTGAGGAAGAACCGTTGCCCGACGCCGTAGAACGCCCACGCGGCGGCGAACAGCACCCATAAAGCAGGCCGGGCGCGTGGGGCGGGTTCCAGGGCGAGCACCGCCCACGCCGCGACCGAGACCGGCGCGATCGGCCAGAGCGCGGGCCGCACGGAGGCGAACAGCAATAGGAAGGCGGTCAGCAGGCACAGCAAACCAAGGCGTAGAAGGCGCGAAGGTGCTCCGTCGTTGTCGCCTCATGATAACACGCCGGACGTGCCGCGCAAATAGCGATTTGGAATCGCGCGGCTCATTGAGAGAACGCGGGTCGAATGGATATTCCAGGCGAGACGCGTTTTGGCAATTCGCCGCGAAAAAACCTGTCCACGTCATCGACAAACCGGCAAAACGCGTCTCGCCTGACTCGTTCCGCCTGTCCAAGCGGTGCATGCCGGACGTTGGGTGCCCGTATCCGTCCAAAGGACGTCCGCCACGGAACGCGCCTAGACAGGCAATCGTCAAAACAAGTTTTGACTGTACTTGTTTTGCCGATGACGTGGGTTTTAACCCGCGTTCCTTGACGAACCGCGTAACTCCTGTTCGGATGTATTGGCGGACGGTGAACCCGTGGCGGGCGGTGAACCGTCGTGAAAACGTTCACGTTCCGTCGCGAACCGCCGCGATCTGCCGGAAACGTTCATTGCCCGTCCGCCGCTCGTCAAGGTTCACCGCGTTCGCAACATCTTTACGCCGCCACCGCCCCAGGCTCCCCCTTGCCAGCCCGCGCCGGACGGGGGAGAATAGGACGCGGTGCCGCTCGAAAACTCCGGCGCGGCGTTCGGTCCCTCCATGAGCGATATTTCCCCCTTCGATAACTTCCACGTGGTTCTCGTAGAGCCGCAAACCAGTCGCAACGTCGGCTCCACGGCGCGCGCCATGATGAACCTCGGCTTTCGGCACCTGCACCTCGTCGCGCCGCGCGGTTATGACCGCGCCGCCGCCGATGTCACCGCCGTTTGGGCGACGCCCGTGCTGGACGCGGCCCGGATCCACGACACGCTCGAAGAGGCGGTCGCGCCGATGCGGGAGGTGGTCGCGCTCTCCGAGCGGGAAGGGCGTAACCCGGCATATTTCGTCACGCTCCCGGAATGGAGCGGTCGCCTGCCGACGCGGGCGGCGCGTGAGACCGCGCTGGTGTTCGGGCCAGAGGACAGCGGGTTGCGGCAGGAGCATCTGAACCAATGTTCGTGGGTGGTTCGCATCCCGTCCACCGCGGCGTTCCCGTCGTTCAACCTGGCGCAGTCCGTGCTGGTCGTCCTGTATGAAATCACGCGAACGTTCGGGGACGACGTCTCCGCGTTCCTACCCGCCGTGCCGGTGAAAGGCGACTCGCAAACACCGGGCGTGCCGACCTGGAACGACTTCCACCAACTCGACCGCCTTCTGGACTCCGTGATGCGCGAAGGTGGTTTCATTCGCGGCGGTTCTCCGCTCCCGGCACCGGACATGGTGAAGAACCTTTTCAAGCGTATGGAGCTGAATACGCACGAGATCGGACTGCTCATGAGCCTGTTCGGGCGGCTACAAACCACACTCACGCGGCGGGGCGGGGACGGCAGCGGAACGGAGCCGGGCGAAACGGCGTCTATAAAAGAAGAACCACCCCGAAGAACGTGACACAGCCAATGATGACCCTGGAACGCCCCGATACCGCCGACATTAATGTCGGCTCTTCTGATGCCCGCGCCGAAATCACCGGCCGCTCCATCCCGATGACGGAGCCGGTGACCGCGCTACTCTCCGTGGCCATCCCGATCTACAACGAGCGCGAAACGCTACTGGAGATCGTGCGGCAGGTGCGCGGCGCGACACTCCCGGAGGGCGTCGGGCGCGAGATCATTCTGGTGGATGACGGTTCGACCGACGGCACCCGCGAGCTACTCAAAGCCGAAGTCGAGGGCCGCTACCCCGATGTCCGCGTCCTGTACCACGCGCGGAACCGGGGCAAGGGGGCGGGTATCATCACCGCGATCGCTGCGGCGCGGGGCGACTACCTCGTGGTGCAGGACGCCGACCTGGAGTACGACCCGAACGAGTTCGGTTTGCTCCTGGCACCGCTCCTCGCGGGCGGCGCGGATGTGGTGTACGGCTCGCGCTTCTCAGGGCGTATCGTGGGCATGAAGGGAGCCAACCTGCTCGCCAACCGCGTGCTAACCGCCGTTACAAACATGCTCTTCCCAGGCGCGCGGATCACGGACGAGGCGACGTGCTACAAGATGTTCCGCGTCGTGATATTGCGCTCGTTCCCGCTCCGGGCGCAACGCTTCGACTTCTGCCCGGAAGTGACCGCGAAGATACTCAAACGCGGTATCCGCATCCACGAGGTCCCGATTCACTACCAGGCGCGCACGAACGAGCAGGGTAAGAAGATCCGCTGGACGGACGGAGTAGACGCCCTGTGGGCACTGATCAAGTACCGTTTTACCGACTAAAGGGCGACTCACATCTCTGGCGCGGCGAGTCGTTCCTCAACGACGGTTCGTGTCATCCTCGGTAGCGTCGCGCCCGCCCCGCCGGGGGACAGATTTGTCCTCATAAACGAAGCAACTTCGTAAGGGAGCGTGAGATCTGTTTCTCGGCGTCGTTCGCTGTATAATCGGCTTATGCCCGCACTGGATCGTGACCATCAAACCGTCAAAAACGCCCTGATCAAAGACGGCTAGACGATCACCCATGATCCGCTCGCCATTGAGTACGACAAGCGCGATCTGCATATTGACCTCGGCGCGGAGCGACTTATCGCGGCGGAGCGTGGCGCGGAGAAGATCGCGGTCGAAATAAAAACTTTCTCCGGGCACCCGACGTCGCTAACCTACACAACGCCACCGCGGGATTTATTTCGCGCCGACATCAGCGCGGGATGTCAACAAGCAAGTCGTCCCACGTCTCCACATCAAAAATGCGCAGGAGCAAGGCTTCCAGGGTGTCCAGCGAGGTGATCGCCTCCACACGCGCCTGCGCCCCCGGGTCCGCTACGCCGAGCCGACGAATACCCGCGCGAAGCACTAGACGTTGTGCTTCTTCTAATTTGCCTTCGGTGCGTCCCTCGGTGCGTCCCTCGGTGCGCCCCTCGGCGCGCCCCTCGGTGCGTCCTTCATCCAGTATTTCTTTGTAGAAGTTTGATTCTCGCATACGCCCTATCCCTTTCAAGAGTTGCCGCCGGAATGACGTATTGTACCGCAAACCCATCAAAACCCCCGTCGCAGTCCATAGTTCCGCTGCTTCCGCCGCGCTGGTCGCTTCGGTCTCGATACGCCCTCGCATCACCTTGATCACGCGCGGCACCTCGGCTGCGCGAACATTCGCTATGGGCGCGAGTGGCAGGGTGGCGAGGCCCCCGGCGAGCAGTTCGTCCACATCTAGTTGCCAAACGCGAACCACGTTGTAACGAAACGAGAAGTACGGGACGCCATCGGTGCCGACGACATCGAACGCGCCCGTGATCCGTGGGCTGTTAGACGCTTTGTGCAGAAGGAACACGGTGGAGATGACCGGCAGTCGCAGTTTGTAGACGGCGGCGGCGTTATAATGGAACAGGCGCAAGGCGATGTCGGCGGTGTCTTTGCCGCTCTCCAGTTCGTTATGCACCAGATATGAATGCTCGCCAGTGTCAACTCGGATAAGGCGGTCGGCGAAGACGGTTATGGTAGATAGGTCCGCGTCGGCTATCGAAACCTTCCCAGGCGGCAAGCCGAGGAATGCTACCCAATCGGCGGGTCGGGCTTCTATCAGATGTTTGGTGACGGCGTCGTAAGGCTTAGACATAAGAAGGCGACACGGGGAGAAAAAGGAAGCGGATGCGTTCGCAGAGAGTGTACCCTGGAAACGTGTTCGTATCCGGCAAAATATTCACGAATAAAATCCACCTCGGATCTCAGCGGGCGGCGCATTGAAATTCGGCACGACGATGACTATCTTTTTCACGGACTAAAGGCGCGGACGAAGCGCGGACCCCCGAGCCGGATCACGCGGGCGTGTTCGGCACATTACTGCCCCCGAGCACTTTCATCTCCGCGCGCTCTAGGAAGTTAAGCGTCGCGGAAGTAAACTCCTCCGGGTTGTTAAACTCGATGGCGTGCGCGGCGTGGTCGAGCGGCGTGTAGGACGCGTCCGGGAGCGTCGCCGCCAGTAGCCGCGCTACCCGGTCGGCGACGATGGCGTCCTTGCCGCCCCGTATTACCAGCGTCGGCGCGGTGACGCCCGCCGCCGCCGCGAACGCATCGTCATCCATCATGAACCGCACTGTCTGGAAGTAGCGCGCGGGACCCATCTGCGTGTACATCGCCATCAGCCGCAGGTTGTAGAGGGGCGGCTCCCGGAACGCATCCACGAGCAAGCCGGTGATGTACCGCCAGGCGGGCACGACGCGGGTGCCAGTCGTCCCGCCCTGCAAGACCATGCCCGCGACTCGATCCGAATGTCGCCGCGTGAACGCCAGCCCGACCTGACAGCCGAGCGAGTTGCCTACCAGGTGTACGCGACTGATTTTCTCCACGTCGAGAAGCCGCGCGAGCCAGTCCGCGAGTTCGGGGATGCTCAGGGCGCGCAAACCGGGCGGGCCTTCCGAGCGACCGAACCCCGGCATGTCCGGCGCGAGGGAGGGACAACACAAGCCGCGCCGCGCGATCTCGCGCAGGGTAGGCTCCCAAACGACGCCGGTGCAACCGAGACCGTGTACGAACAAGATCGGCAGGCGTAGGGGGCTGTGCGCCCCGTCGCCGTCGTCGGGCGGCGTGACGAACAGGCGGACGCGCCGCCCGTCCACGAGTCGCCATTCGGTACGGGTGATAGGGGTTTGTGGCACGAAGTTCGTTATACCGGATTTCTGGGTGGGGAGGCTACAGTCCGCGCTACGGGTCGGCGGTCACGAGCGCGAGTACGAAGCCGTCATACCCCTTGCTCCCCACCGTCTGAATCGCGGTCGCGCTCACACGCGGTTCGGCGGCGAGCCGTTCCATAAAGCGGCGTATGCCCAGAACGCTCGGGTCATTGCTCGTCGCGTCCGTTACCGCGCCGCCCCGAACCACGTTATCTACGATGATCACGCTCCCGCGCCGCGTTAGTTTAAGTGCCCACTCGAAGTAGTCGGCGGTGCTCTGCTTGTCAGCGTCAATGAAAACGAAGTCGAACGGGGCATGAGCCTCGGAGACGAGCCGGGGTAGCGACTCGATGGCCGCGCCGACCCGAATCTCCACCTTATCAGTCAGACCGGCACGCTCGATGTTCGCGCGGGCGACGACCGCGTGCTTGTCCTCCAACTCTAGCGAGACGAGGCGGCCGTCCTCGGGCAACGCGCGTGCCAGCCAGATCGTGCTATAAGCCCCGAGCGTGCCGATCTCCAGGATGGACCGCGCCCCACGCGAACGGGCGAGCAGCATCAGCAACTTCCCCTGATGCGCCGTGACGTCAATCGGGGGCAGTCCCATCGCCGCGTTGTTCTCCAGCGCGGCTTCCAGTATCGAGTCGGGGGCTAGCAACCGGTCGGAAAAGTAATGGTCCACCGCCGTCCACTGCTCATGATTCATAGGTCTATTTCGCTCCTTCGCGCCCCCGGTCATCGTTCGCGATGATGACTTGTCGCTTGCGATCACGATTAGCACGGGGGAGGCGTGTGGTTGGATTATACCGCGCGGTACAATAAACTCGTGACAAATCCCGCCCACGCCCCGCGCCGCCTTTACCTCGACTACGCCGCGACCACGCCGCTCGACCCGCGCGTTCGCGATGCCATGTTGCCGTACCTGGGCGACGAGGACGGCTTCGGCAACCCGTCCTCGGTGCATCGCTTCGGGCAGTCGGTTCGCCGCGCCGTGGATCAGGCACGCGACACGCTGGCGGCGACGCTGAACGCCGACGCGGCCGAGATCTATTTCACGTCCGGCGGCACCGAGTCCGACAACACCGCGCTACTCGGCGTGCTACTCGCCGCGCGGGAGCGGGGGCGCGATCACCTGGTGACGGTCCAGACCGAACACCACGCCGTGCTCGACTGCGCCCGGTTTGCGCGGGAAATGCTGGGCTTTTCGGTGACGTATCTGCCGGTGGCAACCGATGGGACTATTACCCCGGACGCGGTGGCGGACGCGCTGACGGAGCGGACCGCGCTGGTTTCCGTGATGCACGGCAACAACGAGATCGGCACCCTCCAGGATGTTCGCGCGATCAGCGACGCGGTGAAGGCGCGAGACGGGAGCGTGCGGGTTCACACCGACGCGGTGCAGACGCTCGGGGCAATGCCGCTCGACGTTGACGTGCTCGGCGTTGACCTGCTCACTGTCTCGGCGCATAAAATCTACGGACCGAAAGGGATCGGTGCCCTGTACGCGCGGCGCGGGGTGAAGTGGTCGCCGCTCCTGCACGGCGGGCAGCAGGAGCGGGAGAAACGCGCCGGTACGGAGAACGCGCCCGCGATCATCGGCTTCGGCGCGGCGGCGACACTGCTCCCCTCGTGGCGCGAGGCGGAGGCGGTTCGCCTTGCTGAATTGCGTGACCGCTTCATCACCGGGGTCAGGGAGCGGCTACCCGACGTTCTTGTCAACGGTGCGCGGGAGCCGGGTCGCCGTCTGCCGCACATCGCGAACCTGTCCTTCCCCGGCGCGGACGGCGAAACGCTGCTCCTGTCGCTTGATCTGCGCGGCGTCGCGGTCTCGTCCGGCTCCGCGTGCGCGTCGGGTTCTATCGAGCCGTCGCACGTCCTGCTCGCGCTCGGCCTGCCCGCGAGCCTGGCCGGGTCCGCCGTGCGGTTCTCGTTCGGGCGCGGCACCACGGCGGACGATCTGCCGTTCTTGTGGGATACGTTAGGCGATTGCGTGGCGTCCACGCGGGTATAACGGGGAGGGAAGCGCGAAAACACCGCGCCATTCGAGAAAGAACCGACATTATGGATAACACGATCAACCCGCAAACCACCGACGAGATCGGCCCGACCGGCACTTCGCACCACACGCGCCAGATGGAGACCGACACGGTGACCGAGGAGCGCGAGGTACTGATACAGCGGGCGAGTCAGGCGAACACGATAGGCGAGGCGCGGAAGGTGATTGACCAGATCTACGAGCACAAAAAGATGTACGTCGCGGATCACGGGATGCCGGCACTGAACGAGCAACTCGCGCGGTTGGAGACGATGCTGGGGGAGTGAGACGATAGCAAGCGGCGGGCGGTGACGCGCCACTACAATCTAAACTAAGAAGCGGGGTGGTTCATCACCATGATAAACCACCCCGCTTTTCTAATGAGATGGCGAGCTCAATGCTTAGTCTTCTTCGCCTCTTCCATATCGTGATTCAGGAACGACATGATACGCGCTTTCTGCGATGCGCTCATGCGCTCGTCGCCCTGAACCTTGGTCATCTCCTGCTCGACCTCGGCTATCGTTTTGGCGGCGACCGGCGGCGGTTGGTAGTTCTCCGGCACCGGTCGCCTGATCCAGACGACGCTACAAACGATAGACAGACCGACGAGTATGCCTATCAGAACCGGAAGCGGTTTCCTCCCCGGCCCCTGATCTAGTTTACCAGGCTCGGACGTGGCCGGGGTTGACAGCGAATTCATCCGCTATTTGCCCGCTCTCGCCTTTGCTTCGGCAGCCTTGCGTTGTCCTTCAACCAGGGCATTACCCTGTGCGGCCGACTCGGTCTGCTTCGCCTCTCCGTACTTCATGGCGGATTCGGCGGACTTCTTCGCCTCTGGCGACATGTTTTTGGGAAGATCCGCAGACTTCATCGCGGGTCCGGTCACCGGCGCGGGGTTACCCGGTGCCGCCGTGTTGCACCCCATAAGAGTGAACACGGACGACACGACTAGCACAACCAATACTATTGATGTTGTCTTGTTTTGCATGGTTTTCAAGCTCACTACATCGTCATTAGGGACGTCCGTACGCTTGGCAGACGTCCGGGGAACCGAAGGTCCATTCCAACGAGGCACCATCCCACGCGGACTTCATACCCGAGAAGTAAACATTCTTGCACCAGTTCAATCGTCCCTTCACGATGCTCTTCGCGTGCCCGTCAGCGAAGATGAAGTTCGCGGTGCCGTTATGCCGATAGCGAGGGAAAGCGCGGTACGTCCAGGAGTTCGGCAGAGTGTTCATCTCCGCCGCGCTCACAGGGTCGCGGTCGTACTTCGCTCCCGATAGCGGGCCTTCCATGCGCGGGGGCCAGCCGCCGCCACCATGCCAATAGAAGTCACTGGTCAGGTCGTCGCAGGTATTCCACTCATTAGTAATGCCGTTCTCTGACATGAGCACCAGCGAGGCGGGGGCACCGATGTCGCCGAGTGACAGGGCGGGGATGGGCATACCATTGCCGGTCGTATATCTCGAGAAGACCTGCTCATGAAGCGCATAGGTGCGCCAGGTGTTCTCCCAGGGCTGGCTTGGGCACTTGAAAACGCCGTCGCTCGCGACCGTGATCGGACCGTTAAAACCGGCGTTCCAGTATTGTTGGGTCGCACCATTTTTGATGTAAGGAAGCATCACCTCACGGGCCGTGATCGGGCACCAGGATTGGCGGGCACCCGCGTCACCTGGGTACTGATAATTGAACGTCTGGCGCGGGTACGTCTCGTCGTAGTCCTGAACATACTGCATTGCGGCAAGGCCGATCTGCTTCATGTTCGAGAGGCACGAGGTCTGCCGTGCCTTCTCGCGGGCCTGGGCGAAGACGGGGAACAGGATCGCGGCGAGAATCGCGATAATCGCGATCACGACAAGTAGCTCGATGAGCGTGAACGCCCGGTTGATTGTGCGCCCATCGTGGCGCGGATTTCCATACTGCATTGTTTTTTACCTTCTTAACTGTTGATAAACTATCGGCAAACCGTGCCGAATTGCGCAGGGTGTAGGTGACTTGCTTTCTCGCTAGTACCTCTTCAACTCCCGCGCTCGTCGCTGGGAACGGGTAGCCCGATTGTAACACGAAACATCTCGCCCGCAAGTAGCTAACCAGCAAGTCCGAGTGTTGTACTAGTTCCGATTCCAGTATTACCGGACTGATAGTCGCAAGTCGCGCCGGTTTAGTTTGGATGGTGCCCGAATTGAGGCGAAATATCTCCGGGGGATGAAAGGCCCCAGGCGAAGTACGCAGCGAGCGGCGGGTGGCGGGCGTTCCCGGCGGGCGCGTCGAGCGGTTCCGGTAGGCTTCGCGTCGGGGCGGGAACGGCCCGCCGCCCGCCCCGCTCAGACCGCGCCCTACCCCCGAAGCACCGCCGACGCCGGGAAACATTCACAGCCAGTTCAGCCTACCGAGACACTCCCGCCGCCTGGACTTGCGGGGCACGAGCCGTGGAAGCGACGGGACTATCATGCAATCGTCCCGCCTGGAAAGAGGAATCGCCGCGCGCCCCGCTAAACTATACAGACCGTATGGAAAGCGTCCCAGGAAACAACACAAACCCGCCCGATGTCGTCGTCAAAGGCTGGCGAAACGGCCTCCTTCTGCAACTCCCGCTGACGGTGGCGTGGAAGGAGGTGATCGCGCGGGTCGGCGACACGCTCAACGCCGCGAACGCGAAATCGTTCTGGCGCGGCTCCCAGACCACGATTGACTGCGGGGCGCGCCTCGTCACCATCGCCGAACTGGATGCGCTGATGGACTACGTCAAGGCGGAGTTCGGCCTCGTGCCCATTTCTATCGTGGCGCGGGACCCGGCGACGCGCGAGGCGGGGGAGCGGCTAGCGTTGGTGCCGTACCCCGAACTACCGACAGTGAGGAAACAGCCGTCCGGGGGCGGCCCGACGCAGGGGTACGCGGCGGGGGAGGCGGCAACCCAAGTGGTTGACGCGCCCGCCGACCTTCCCGAGCCGACCGTCGCGCCGTGGTACCCAAACGGCGCGTCTCCGAACGCTCTTTATATACCCGGCACGATCCGCTCCGGCCAGCGCATCGTACATGACGGGCCGGTGATCGTTTGCGGCGACGTCAACGCGGGCGCGGAGGTGTTTTCCGAGAGCGACGTCGCCGTGCTGGGCGCGCTACGGGGCCTGGTACACGCGGGTTGCATGGGCGACGAGAAGGCGCGCATCATCGCCGTTTCGCTCCGCGCCCCGCAACTGCGCATCGCCGGAAAGATCGCCCGGTCGCCGGAAGAGGACACGGCGCGGAACGCCCCGACGCGCGGCGCGGAGGTCGCGCGCATTGAGGGCGGCGAGATCCAGGTGTTCCCGTTACTGACGCGTTCTTGATCCGTCGCCCTGCCGCTAAAAAAAGTTTTTGTTAAATACTGATCCTGCCGCTATAATAGGCGTCATCAGAAGCGGCGATAGATATTGCCGGAGAATCGCCCGTATTGCGAACGACACGCGGCGATAGAAACGATTCGTTTATGGCTACCGAGGTTCCCGCGCCGGTCGCGGACAAAGAAAATAGCATCACGGGCGCGGCGAAGCCGACCGGGCGGGTTATCGTGATCACGTCCGGCAAGGGCGGCGTCGGCAAGACGACCACCACCGCCAACATCGGCATGGCACTCGCGGTGCTCGGCGAGAGAGTCGCCCTGCTTGATGCCGACATCGGGTTGCGCAACCTGGATCTTGCGCTTGGGCTTGAAAACCGGATCGTGTACGACATCGTGGATGTGGTCGAAGGACGTGCCAAACTGCGCTCCGCGCTGATCAAAGATAAGCGCAACGCGAACCTGGTGTTCCTGCCCGCCGCTCAGACCCGAGACAAGTCTGCGGTATCGCCCGACCAGATGAAGGCGTTGGTCGCCGATATTCTGGCCGAGGGCTATTCGTTCGTGCTGATTGACTGCCCCGCCGGGATCGAGCAGGGCTTCAAGAACGCGACCGCCGGTGCCAGCGAGGCGATCGTGGTTACTAACCCGGAGATGTCGTCGGTGCGCGACGCGGACCGCATCGTCGGTCTGCTCGAAGCGCAGGATCTGAACAACCCGAAACTAATTGTCAACCGGCTGCGCCCGCGCATGGTGCGCGCCGAGGACGCCCTCGGCGTCGCGGACGTTCAGGAGGTACTCGGGAACAGCGTGGAGCTACTCGGCATTGTGCCCGAGGACGAGCGGATCATCACCAGCACGAACCGGGGCGAACCGGCGTCGCTCGACGAAACCTCGCTCGCGGGCAAGGCGTATCGGAACATCGCCCGCAGGTTGCGCGGCGAGACGGTGCCGTTCCTGACGGGGAGCGATTTGGAAGAAAAGGAGCCGGGCTTTTTCGAGAAGTTGCTCCACCTGTTCGGCGTGAAAAACAGTTAGGTTTTCAGGAAGGAACGAGAAAGACCGATGAGTTTCTTTGAACGTTTGTTCGGCAAGCCGGAAAAGCCCGCTAAAACCGTGGCGAAAGACCGGTTGCGCATGGTGCTGTTGCAAGACCGCGCCAGCATTCCCGCGCCGCTGATGGAGAAGATGCGCGCGGAGATTTTCGCCGTGTTGCGCCGCTACATCGAGATTGACGAGCGCGAGTTAGACCTCTCCGTGGAGCGCGAGGGCGAAGCGGTCGCGCTGACGGCAAACATCCCGATCCGCCGCGTCCGTACCGAAATAGCCGCGTGAAAATACTGGGGAAAAGTTTGCGGAAAAGTGTTTCATTCCGGGTGAAGATTGGTAGAATGGCGGCAAGCACTACTGCCGAGACGTAGTTCATGCGGCTGGCCTGGGGTCTTGTTCCGGGATAAGCGACGGGATGGAAGATAACGACATGCAAATCAAGCGACTTTTTACGAGTGTTCTGCCGGTTGCCCTGATGGGGAGTTTGTTGATCGCTGGCACATCAGCGGTTCGCGCCGCGACCATTGTTCAGAACGCGACGATCACGTTCCAAAACACAAACTGGACAAGTTCTTTGTCCTTCTTAAAGTTCGACTCGTCACTCGGCACCTTGCAGTCCGTGACTCTCTCGGTGGATTCCAAGGTACGAACCATCATTCAGCTCAAAAACACAGGCTCCACGACGATGTCGGGGCTTACTGGATCGGATGGCACGGGGGCGCGAATCAACACCGTCGTTCAACTGCTTGTCACGCCGACCGGGTTGCCGACCCAGTTCGCGAACTTCCAGGCGAAGCAGTTCGGCCCGGTTGTGCTCGCGCCAAACGCTTTCGCGCAATCCGATGCCGGTTTCAGCCCACCCTATGTGAATGGTGCCCCTTACAACGACACGAGCCAGTCTTTCGCGCTGGATAACACGTCGAATCAGGTTGTTGGCTACAGTTCCCCGGACTTCGCGGCGTTTACTGGCGCGGGGAACATCGGGGTTAACGTCGCCGCTAATGCGAATACGACGGCTAGTTACTCGGGTGGTAACGCCCAGATTGACCAATTGACATACGCAAACGCGAGCGGAACCCTGACATACACGTATCAACCGGTTCCCGCGCCCCCCGCCGCCGTCTCGCTCGGCATCGGGAGCATAGTTGGCTTGCTCGGTACCGGCGTGAACCGCTTGCGCCGACGCGCGAAGCGTAAGTAGCATCGCGTCGTTTGATCCGCCGCCCGTGACGCTTTATTTGCGCGTCACGGGCGGTTCGCTTTTTGTTTACTGATCCTTCCTTCGCCGCGCAACCCTTCCCCGCCATGAACGACGCTTATTCTAATATCGCGCTACACGGGGGGATGTTGTCCGGCGTGGGGGAATCGGATGGCGTTCTCGGCGCGTTGCGCGGTGCCCTCGCCAGTCTCCCGACCGCGACCGTCACTGCTCAGGTCGGCGACACCGTTGTCGTGTATCCCCAACCCGTCCCGTTCGTGCCGGATGCGGGCCGCCTGTGGGCGTTCCAGCTTTCCTTCGCTACCGATTCTACCGCTCTGCTCGCGGATGTACGCCCGCTCGAATCGCTCCGGCTCCAGCTCGCGGAGCGGGGCACTACGACCGACGAGTACGACGCGGAACCGGGCACCCCATTCGGCGACGACCTGCCGCCGCGCGGCGGAGACGCCGCCTTATACCTTGTTGCCTTCGGCATCACGGAAGCGGGTAGCACCGAGTACCTTTCCGCGCTTCTGCGTGCCGGGCGCTACGACGACGAGTTTGGCTACACGCAAGCCGGGGAGCGGCATGAGGAGATCGCTAGCGCGCTCGGGCTGTCGGCGACGGCGGGGATCGGCTACGACGACATTCAGCGCGGCGTGTTGCCCGACGGCGTTTCGCGGGACATGCTCATTCACCTTCATGGCGACCCGTCCCGTGATCTCGCGCAATACACCCTCCTAATGCCACCGCCCGATGCCACCGACGGCGACATCGCCGCCTACCTTTTGCCGGATGTGGTGTCGCTCGGACGGGAGATCGAGGACGACGAATGGACGGGGCGCGTGCCACCCGCCCGCGAGATAGTCGCCCGATTGAATGCTTCCGAGGCGTTCAATGGCGAATTTCGGGTGCGCTCGGAGGGCAGTTTCGTGGTAGTAACCGGCGACGGCTTCGACCTGTTTGTAGACGGCGGCGACGGGGAAGCAGGCGCGACGCGGGTCGTCTTCGCCCGAACCAGTGTCGAGACAGACAAGGCGGACTGCCACAAATGCCTGATCCGGCTGGCGGGCGCGCTCAACCTCACGGTGTGGGAAGGGCGAACGCAACTGGTCTGGCACCGCCCCCCCGCCGGGTAAGCCCTTCACATTCGGAACTCCCGCCTGATGGCGCGTAACGTCAACTACTCGCCCCGCGCCCCCGCGTCAGCTGACGAAGTAGAACTCGCGCGCCGAGATGAGTGCCCACATCAGATCCTGCGCCGCCTCTTCTCGCTCCCGCGGCGTCTTCGCGCTCTTCAGCGTCGCGAGTGCCGCCGCCTTTTCCCTATTCCCTGGAAGGCGACCGAACGTCCGAACGAACAATGCGTTGACCAGTCCGTCGTCCGTGACCGTCTTATCTTTCGCCAGCCTATCCACCGTGCCGCCGCCACTCTTCACCTTATCGTTCACGTACGGCGAGTTCAAAATGTGTAGCACCTGCACCAGGGTTGGCTCGTTCTTCGGCTCCAGTTCGGCGAGAAACTCGCGGTGGGAACGACCGAACGTGTCCAGGAAATAGGAGTTGACTGGGAGCGTCAGGTCCACCGATTTCGTTTCCACCGGGAAGTCGCCGAACTGCTCCTTCGTGCCGGTCGCCTGATTCAGCGCGTCGAGCAACACCGGACCCGGTAGCGGTCGCGGGTAGAAGTGGCTGTAGAAGCGATCATCGAGTTTGTTTGTCGCGTTCACTTCCGCCGCTGTCTGGTACGTGCGCGAGTTCAGGATCACGCGAATCGTGTGCTTAACATCGTAGCGGTGCGCGACGAGATCTTTCGACAGGGCTTCGAGCAGGCCCGGCACCGACGGCGGCGTGGTCGCCCGCATGTCGTCCACCGGGAACACTACGCCCTTGCCCAGGTAGTGACTCCACAGGCGGTTCACGGTCGCCTTCGCGAAGTACGGATTTTCCGGGGAGACGCACCAGTCCGCGAACTTCGCGACGTAATCGGGGTCGTTGCCGTCTTTATCCTTCGGTAGCACCAGTGGCCCGGTCGCGCCCAGGAACGTCGGCGGGGCGACTTTACCCTTGTTGCGCCCGGTCACGGAGGCGTTGCGCACCTCGCCGCCGGGGGCGTAGTGGACATCGAACTCCTGGTTTATGACGCCGGAGCGCGTGCCGACCTTGCCCATAAACGCGGCGAAGTTCCAGTAATCGTCGGTGTTCCAGCGGTCGAACGGGTTCTTATGGCAACGGGCGCACGCCATGCGAAGCCCTAAAAACGCTTGGCCGACCGTCTCCATCCGGTTCTCCGGGTTTTGCTCGATCCGGTAGAAGTTGGTCGGCCCGTTTTGGAGGTTCGAGCCGCGCGCGAGTAAAATCTCGCGGACGAACTTGTCATAGGGCATATTGTCCGCGACCGCGTCGCGCACCCAGTCCTCGAATACCGCCGCGCCCCGCTCGCCGTAAATGTTGCCCTGGATATTGCGCGGGTGAATACGGAGCAGATCGCCGAGTCGTAGCGTCCGCATCGAGACGTATTCCGGCGTTTCCAGCATTTTGTCTATCAGTTTCGCCCGTTTGTCGGGGGCCTTGTCAGCGACGAACGCGGTGATCTCCGCGTCGTCGGGGAGCCGCCCGCAGACGTCCAGCATCACTCGCCGAATGAACTCGCGGTCGGTCGCGAGGCGCGACGGCACGACGTTCATCTTTTTGAGGTTCGCCAGCACGAAATCGTCCACGAAGTTGTTGGAGGCGACCGGCGCATACGGCGCGGCGTCGGCACGAGGCAACGTCAAAAACGCGGCTTGCACGGTGCCGAGGTAGCGGACTATGATCGCGCTCCCGCCCCACCGCTTCCCCGTCACCACGCCGCCCGCGTCCACCCCCGCGACCGCTGTGTCTTTCGATTCGTACTGCGCGAACCGGGAAACATCGCGGGTCGTGCCGTCGGAGAACGACGCCACGACATGAATAGAGAGCGTCGCGCCGACGCGGGGTAGCACCGCGCTCGCGGGCGAGACGGCGAGTTTGACCAGCCGCGCGTCCTTGTCTGCGTCGAACGGTGCCCCGGCGGCGATCCAGCTACGGATCGTCCGGTACTCACGGGAGCCGACCGCGAACCGCGTCCCGCCCCCGTGCCCCATCGTGCCGGTCGCCTTAAGGAGCAACAGACTCTTTTCCGGCTCGGCGAAGTTAATACGCCGCCCTTTCGCGCCACGAACAATGGGGTCGTAATCGTCCCACGGCGCGAGGGTCAGGAGCGACAGCCCGAACCCGCCGCGCCCGCCGAACTTGCCATGACACGCGGCGACGGAGCAACCTTTCTTGTCCAGGATCGGCGCGACATCGCGGACGAACTGGGGCGCGAAAGGCGGGGCCGGGGGACTCACAGTCCTGCTCGTCGGCAGAGTCGGGGCGACGGTCGCGGCGACCTGCTCACCGCCAGTCCCATGCCCACGCGCACCCGCGCCGAGGCAGGACGCGGCGAGCAACAAGACGCCGACACCGTAGGCCGTCGGCGACGAGAGCACGCTCTGCCATTTGTTCTGAATAGTGGGCATGGAATCTTTGTCGCTTCCTTCGTGTACGAACGATCGCGGGGGTGGAGCATGGTCGCGCCTTCCACCGCGGTTAAAGGTTTTGTATTGTATCCGACGCCGCGCGGTCAAGGCCGGTTCAATTTATTTCCCCCCGCGAAAAATGCGCGGGCGTAGAACGTGATCCCGAACGGGGGGCGGCGAGAGAAACGTGCCGCACGCGACGGCGGGGAACGCGGTCAGCCGTCGGTAGTGTAGTAAGAACTATGAAACGCTCCGAAACCAACGCCATCATGCGGGGCTCGTTGGAGTTCCTCGCCGAACGACGCTTTGCCCTGCCGCCGTTCGCGCGCTGGACGCCGGGCGGGTGGCGGGAGGCGGGCGTGGAGCGCGCCGACATTCCCCACCAGCAGCTCGGCTGGGATGTCACCGACTTCGGGAGCGGCGACTATGCGCGGATCGGTCTGCTCCTGTTCACCCTGCGCAACGGCACCCCGGCGGATCTCGCGCTCCCCGGCGGCAAAACGTACGGTGAAAAAGTCCTGGTCGTCGGCGAGGGGCAGGTGACGCCGACCCACTACCACCACAAGAAAAGGGAGGACATCATCAATCGCGGCGGCGGTAAGCTGGTGCTGAACCTGTGGAATAGCACGGACGACGGGGAAGGTCTCGCGCGAACACCGGTCACGGTCGCCAAAGACGGCGTTCAGACCACGTTTGCCGCCGGGGGCGAACTAACACTCACGGAGGGCGAATCTGTCTGTCTCCCGCAACGGCTGTGGCATACGTTCCGTGGGCGGGGCGGGCGCGTGCTGGTCGGCGAGGTGAGCCGGGTGAACGACGACCGGACCGACAACCGCACCGGAACCGCGTGAATAATCGCACGCCCCATCATATCGTCGGCATGACGTTGCCGCCGCAGACCGGCAGGTACACCCCCGTGATGAACCCGGCGAGGTCCGACGCTAGAAACGCCACCGCGTTCGCGACGTCCTGATCCTCGCCGCGCCGTCGGAGTGGGACGTTCTTCTCGTACCCCTCCTGCCGCTCGGTGCCGGACTCGCGGTACTTCTCCGAGATCATCCAGCCCGGCGCGACCTGATTCACCGTGATGCCGAACGGACCTACCTCGCGCGCCAGCACCCGTAGCACCCCGTCCATGCCGCGCTTCCCCGCCACATAGGCGGACTGGCTCGGGGCGCATTGCATCGCGCACTCAGTGTTGATCGCTATGTAGCGGCCCTTCCCCCGCTCTTTGAGCGCGGGGAGGAAGGTCTGGGCGAGCAGAACGTTCTGCAGAACGCAGGAGCGGAACTGATCCTCATAGTCGGACGCGGGCTGTTCCAGCACCGTGGTCCAGGAGTACTGGCTGACCGCGTTCGCGACAATAATATCCGGCGTCCGCCCCGTGAAGGCGTCGCCGATGGCGTCGCGAAGCCCAGCGACCGATGCCGCGTCGGTGATGTCGGCGGGTATCGCGGCGGCATTCCGTCCCATCGCGTGGATGGCTTCCGCGACCGCTTCCGCGACGGACGCGTTGGAGCGGTAGTGGACGACCACATCCGCGCCACACCGCGCGAGCGTGGTCGCGATCACGCGCCCGAGTTCGCCGGACGCCCCGGTCACCAGCGCGAGCCGTCCCGAAAGGTCGAGGGTGAGCGGGGTCGTCATACGCACACCGCCTGAAATCCGCCGTCCACCCGGAGCGTGATGCCGTTGATATAGGCGGCACCGGGCGAGGCGAGAAACACAACCGCGTGTCCGATGTCTTCCGGGGTGCCTATGCGCCCTATGGGAACCCTTCCTTTGATATGCGCGGCAGGCCCCGGCTGTTCCCAGTAGCCCGCTGTCAAAGGCGTAAGGATCATGCCCGGCGCGACCGCGTTGCAGGTAATGCCGTGCTTGCCGAGCGCGGTTGCGAAACCGACCATCGTCATGCGCATCCCCGCCTTACTCGCGCCGTAATCCACCTGGTTAGGTTGCGAAAGGTTTTCCGCGAGCGAGGTGATGAATATCACGCGGCCGCCGGTGTCACCCCGCTCGCTCTGTGTGATCATCTGCTTCGCGACCAGTTGGGTGCAATGGAACGACCCCGTCAGGTTCACGTCTAGCGTGCGTTGCCAGACTTCCGGCGACATCTGCATTACGTCCGTGAAAGGGCATATACCCGCGTTGTTCACCAGCACGTCAATGCGCCCGAACATTCCCACCGTGGAGGCGATCATCGCCTCCACCTGCTCGCGCCGCGCGACATCGCAACCTATGCCGACGGCGCGCCGCGCGCCCAGCGACTCCAGCGTCAGCGCGGCACTCGCGGCGGATTCGGCGTTCGCGTCCGCGATCACTAAACTCGCGCCCTCGCGGGCGAAGCACGTCGCGATCCCGAGGCCGATCCCCTGGGAGCCGCCGGTGACGATAACAACTCTGTCTTCCGTTCGCATTGATAATGGCCCGTTTCTTTCCGATATATGATCTTACAACAAACGGGGCGGGGGTGCAAAACGAGACGATGTAAACGATTTTACTGTGGACAGGATAGTCGGGGACGCCTGTTGAAGAGTAGGCTATACAAGATCGCCACGTTCCGTCTGAGAGACTGAGTTCGGGGGGGAGCGTTCATAGCATCAATCGAAAATGAGCGTGAGCAAACCGCCCTACAACGCGAAGGGCGACGGCGCGACCGACGACACCGCCGCGATCCAGAAGGCGTTCGACGACAACATTGATAAGGGCGCGATCCTCTATCTGCCGAACGGCGTGTACCGCATCTCCGACACCATCCGCTGGGGCGGCGACGCGGGCCAACAAAAGAACACGGTGCTACAGGGGCAGTCCCGCGTGGGCACCGTGCTACAACTGCGCGACCGTTGCCCCGGATTCGACAACCCCAAAAAGCCGAAGGGTTGCGTGTACACCGGGCACGCGCCCGCGCAACGCTTTTTTAACGAGATCCATAACCTGACCGTGGATAGCGGCGTCGGCAGCCCCGGCGCGTGTGGCGTACAATTCATCGCTAACAACCAGGGCGGCATGTACGACGTCGCGATCATCAGCGGCGACGGACAGGGGGTTAAAGGCTTGGATCTAGGCTACACGGACGAGCAAGGGCCATGCCTCCTGAAAAACATCCGTGTGACCGGCTTCGACGTCGGCGTATCTTCGGCGAGCGGCGTGGCGAGCAACACGCTGGAGCACATCGCCGTCTCCCACCAGAACAAGTTCGGGATGCGCAACGACGGCCAGCCGTGTACCGTGCGCGACCTGCGAAGCCGGAACGCGGTTCTGGCTTTCCGCATTACGGCGGGGTACCAGGTGTTGCTCGACTCCGTTTTCACGGGCACGGGCGGCGCGGCGACGCAACCCACGGTCCTCAGTAATAGCGCGCTGATGGCGCGAAACGTCGTCACGAGCGGCTACCGCGTCGCGCTCGAAAGCCGGTCGGCGTCGGGCGTCCAGAACGTAGCAGGCCCGAGCATCCCCCAATTCCTGAGCAAGCCCGCCGCGAGTCTCTTCGGCACGCCGAACAAAGGGCTGAACCTGCCGATGCGCGAGACTCCGGTCGTGCCGCGCGACGATCTCAAGGGTTGGGTCTCGCCGCTACAGTTCGGCATCAAGCCGGGCGCGGACGGCGACGCGTCGGACGCGATACAGAAAGCGATTGACAGCGGCAAGCCGACCGTGTATCTGCCGCGCGGCAACTACCGCATCGGTAAGACTATAGTGATCCGGGGCAACGTCCGGCGGCTCATCGGCCTGAAGGCGTTCCTAATGCCGACCGGCGACCTGCTGAAACAATCCGCCCCGCTGTTCCGGTTCGCGGACGGCGCGGCTCCGGTGGTCAGTGTCGAAGGTATACTCACGGACTTCTCGATAGGGCCATACTGTTTCATCGAGCACGACGCGAAGCGGGCACTGATTCTGCAACGTGTCGCCGTCAACTTCCAGGGCGAGACGCGCGCGTTCCGCACCGGCGCGAACGGCACCGGCGACGTTTATCTGGAGGACGTCGTCGGGCATTCTTTTCTGTTTCGCAGGCAGAGCGTTTGGGCGCGGCAGTTTAACGTGGAGGGGGACGGCACGCACGTCGAGAATGATGGCGGGACGCTCTGGATTCTGGGCTACAAAACCGAGGGCGGCGGGACGCTGATCGCGACGCGGAATGGCGGCAAAACCGAGCTACTTGGCTGCTTCTCCTACACCGTAAATGCCCCGACCGACGCGCCGATGCTACTCATCGAGAACGCGCGGGCATCGTTCAGTTTCGCGGAGACCTGTTTCACCGGCAAGCCGTACCCGCTCGTGGTGCGCGAAATCCGCAAGAACGAGACCCGCGAACTCAAAGCCGGTGACCCGCGCTGGGGTGGGCATTTCACTCTTTTCACGTCCGGCACTCAGCAAGCGACCGGCACCACGAAGTCCGGGGAGTAAAACAATGGGGATTGATACTATGACACCGAACGCCGATCAGCACATTTATCACGTCGCCAGGGAACACCCGTCCGCAAGCGACGCAAACCCCGGCACCGAAGCGGCACCGTTTCGCACCATCGGTCGTGCCGCGCAACTCGCCGAGCCGGGTGACACCATTCGCGTGCATTCCGGCGTGTACCGCGAGAAAGAGTTGGGCAAGGAGTTTTCGACGCTGACTCTAAAGCGGTTTTTAAAAAGCATTGCTGCCGATACAAAAGAATTCGGCGACGGGTGAATGGCA
>JAYUUO010000155.1:0-3831 GCA_043754515.1 Armatimonadota bacterium | reverse complement strand
GTACGCGGGCTTCGGGGGGACAGCGAAAACGCGGCGTTTTGCGCGAGTACGGCTACTACACCGACCCGGAGACGGGGCTGGTGCTGTGTACGCACCGGTACTACGACCCGAACACGGGCCGGTGGATCAACCGCGACCCCATCGGCTTTACCGGCGGCGTCAACCTGTACGTATATGTCATGGGCAACCCCGCCTGACCTGCCCCCACTAGTTCGAACTGGCAACAAGGACATCCCGGAGCGGAGCAATTGCCAGGAAATCGGCGCTCTTATTGGCCGTCTCTTCTACAGAGGCAGTAGAGGGATGCAGGAAGAACGAGGAAGATAAGAGTCTATGTCGGCGAAGAGAATGCTACTGCCTCTTGTAGTGCTGGGCGTAATACTCTCGCTTTTCGCCTACATCATGTGGGTGAAACACGAGAGGGATAAGCGGGATAGGGAGCTAAACATCCGTGAAGTTTGTCACTCCCAACTTCTGGGAACCGCCCAGGCTCTGCAGGACTATCTCGCACAGCACAAGGGGGTCTTCCCCGGCCGCCGGGGCGCGGGCGACGAGAAAGAATGGTTCCGGGAGTTGCGCCCCCTCATCGAGTATAACAAGAATCCGGGTACCGGTTATGACGCGTGTTACTTAGGCCGCGAACGGGTCGCGTCCATCCACTTCGATGTCGCACTCTCGGACAGAAACGTTAAGGAGCTAGCCGGACGCCCGGATGCCGTGGCGGTGTACGTCGGCGACACCCCGGCGGGGCGCGACACGATCCCGGTCTCGTCCGTGATCCCGCGCTGAGCCGTCCACGCTGGCACGACCGGCTCGCTAAACGCGCTCGCCGTGCGGCCCGCATGAGGCAAGCGTCCGGGGTTGTTTTAACAGGGTGGTATGATCGAGGTAGCACCATTTCCGGCTATGCCGGCAGGGATCGGGTACACGCGGCGCGGGCAGTTTCCTCCCTCAGCGGCGTCGCACGAAAATAAATCGCGACTAGTTTCATTTCGCCTTTAGCAAACGTGCCTACCCCGGCGATACAGTAGCATCTCAGCAGGGAAGGGGGGCTAACAACACGATGAAGCGTAACGCTTGCATCTTGCTCGCCCCCGGAGCCGAGCGTTTCTGACCCGCATTCTCGAGGTGCCGGTCCGGAACATAATACTCCGGGAACGGAACGCGGCGGGAAACGGCTAACGCCGATCTTCCCGCCGCGTTTCGTGGTTTTCGGCGCGCGTGACATGGCTCCGCGTTCCGCCTTCTTCTCTTTGTCCGCATGGGGGTTACGCTCAACCCTGAAGCGAACCTGAAGAAACAAGGTTCGTATCGTCAGCAATTCTTCAAGATTCGCGTCTATACTAGGGTCATGGAGAACGAAACTATGGAACGTATCGAACGACTTCTCGGACACGGGACGGTTACCCGGTCGCGCATCGGACGATTTCTCGGCGGCGCGGCGGTCGCGTTGACAGTTGTTGCTACCGGCACTCTCGCGTGGGCCGCGGTACTACCGCCGCTGTCGGCGGGCGCGCCCGTTGTTATAATCGGGCGGCAGGACGGTACGACCGCGCCGCCCCCGGACGGTGCGAACCCGCCCCCGGACGGCGGCGGGCGGGGTCGCCCCGGCGGTCGCCGCCCTATGCCGCCGATTTCGGTCGCGACCATGCCGCTCGAAGTGATGGACGGGTACCTGACGCTGACGGCCGACCAGAAGACAAAAATCGCGGCTATTGACGCCACGCTCCGCGAGCAGATGCGCCCGCCGCGCCCCGCGAACGATGAGGATTCGGCGGCACCGCCCGCGCCGCCGACCGCCGAGGAGCGCGAGGCACACCGCAAAACCGTTGACGCCGCCGTCGCTACCGCGAGCGATTCGGTGACGGCTCTGCTCACGGACGCGCAGAAGGCGAAACTTCCGGTGCTTCTCAAAGCGTTCGCCGCGCTACGCGCCGGTCGCGTCCCGCCCCCCGCCGTCGCATCACTAAAATTGACTGACGCGCAGTGGACGCAACTCTCCGCCCTCGGCAAGGGCGCGACACGCGCGACAGTCGGCGCGCTTCTGACCGACACGCAGAAAGCAGCCCTCGCGGCGGCACGTCCGCCGCGTGGTCGGCGACCGGGACCGCCTCCGGGCGGCGAGGGAGGGGGGCCACCGCCCCCGCCGGACGAGGGAGGGGGGCCACCGCCCCCGCCTGGTGAGGGGGGCGGGCCGCCGCCCCCACCGCCTGGCATATGAGTGGCTAAGCGGGCTGGTTAGTTGTCGCGCCCTCTCCCCCTAGCCCCCTCTCCCTTCGGAGGGAGAGGGGGAACCTCGCTCGTTGATTCCGATTGGCAAGTCGGTCACTAGGGGGAATCCGTGCGCCGGCACGTCGGACTGTCTCCCGACATCAACGAGCGAAGTTCCCCCTCTCCCTTCGGAGGAAGAGAGGGCCAGGGGGAGAGGGCACGCACCGATAACCGCACAAGCCCCACGACAACTGGCCATGAACCAGCTCCAGTGACAGCCGCAAGCATCACCGAAAACACACAAGCCCAACGACAACCAGATCAAACAATCAAACACACGAAAGGTTCCCTTGATGGACACACGTAAACTCGTTTCCCTATCTCTGACCCTGACCGCGATCACAATCGCCCTGACCGGATGCGGCGGCGGTAGCACCGGCACCAGCGCGACGCCGCTCGTCGGTGCCGACTCTCTGCTCACTAAGAGCACCGTCTCGTCGTCGCCCGACGCATCGCCGCCGTCCGCCGCATCGCCGCCGCCCGCCGTGACGCCCGTACCAAACCCGTCGCCGTCGGCCTGTCCGTCGCCGGGGCCGGGACACGATCCCGGAGTGCCCGGCACCCCCGACCATCCGTTACGCGGCGCGGTCAAGAGCGTAGACGCCGCCGCGCTACAGTTCGTGCTGACCCCACCTCCGGGCAAAGGCGGCGAGGACCCGAACGACGGCGAGGACCCGAACGACGGTGAGCACCCGAACAGGGGGGAACATCCGCCCGCGCCGTCCGCGCTGACGGTGACCACGGACGCCACCACGGTGTTTGTCTTTAGCCACAGCAGAGACACGTCGGACCCCGCCAAGTTCACGGATCTCGCGCCGCGAATCCAGGTCCTTGTGGTCGGCACCGTTAGCGCGGACGGCGCGACCATCGCCGCGACGCGCGTCGTGATCCTTGTGATCCCGCCCGTGCCGCCCTCCGCACCGTAGCACCTGGCCGTGTCTGTCCGGGTGTCGGGCGGCGGACATAGCGTCCGCCGCCCG
The DNA here is from genome assembly GCA_043754515.1 of Armatimonadota bacterium. Lineage (GTDB taxonomy): Bacteria > Armatimonadota > Armatimonadia > Armatimonadales > Armatimonadaceae > JACMIU01. The sequence goes on along the minus strand of JAYUUO010000155.1, from coordinate 580 downwards.
GCGTCCGCGCCGGTTTCTACTCGCCGTCCTGCTCGTAGCGGTTCTTTTCGTAGAACCGCTCGATGCCCGCGATCACGCTGTGTTGCACCGCCTCGGTGTACTCACGCAGTTTATCCCGTACCTGCGGCGCGAGCAGATCCGCTGGATAGTCGCCGCGATCAATCTGCGCCAGCACCGCGTCGAGCCGGTCGCAAAAACGTTGCGCGCTGACCAGTTCCCGGTCGTTTAGAACCACGATTCCCCCGGCAATCACCGGACGACGGCCATACTTGGCACCGGTAGCGGGTCCCCGTTTCCCCATAATGAGCAACACTCTCCTTTCAAAAGCAAACATAAGTTCTATCGGTACTCGCAGTATACAACATAAGGGCGCGAAACGAATAACTTTTCTGCCCCGCGTTCCGCTTTCCGCATCCCCGCCGCAGTTTCTTCTGTTATCGGGCGGGTGAGGGTGCGGGGGCAACCAAAAAATAAAAAGATCCGTACTGCCTCATCAAGAAATCCAACATTGGGGCATCGTTGCCTCACGAACAGAATCTTACCCTATCGTGTTTCCCCCGCCGACTTTGACAAGGGAAAT
>JAYUUO010000154.1:0-11678 GCA_043754515.1 Armatimonadota bacterium | reverse complement strand
CGGATTCGACTAGTGACGATCCTACCGTACGCCGGTGCATGCGCTACGCCCGCGCTTGGGGATTCGGCGGGATCGTGGTGGTCAACCTGTTCGCTTTGCGCTCCCCCGACCCGTCCCCGCTTGTCACTTACTGGAACCCGTACGGCAACGATACGAGTTCCCGGGAGGTTTTGGACGCGGCGACCGCAGACGGGGCAAAGGTCGTGGTCTGCGCGTGGGGTAACCACGGCAGGATACGCGAGGAGTGTACAAGCACGCTTCTTAGGTTGCAGGCATCCGGCGTCACCCCGCGCGCGTTGCGGATCAACAAGCGTACCGGAGTGTATGAGCAACCATCACACCCTTTGTATCTCCCCGCGTCACTCACACCGTCATGGTCGTGGGACAAAAACAACTATCCCGCGTGGCAAGACACCGGATGGGAGGCGACTGACGTTGCCGATTAGATACGCGGATTATTCACCCGAATGGCCGACGATCCGCGCCCGCATACTCGAACGCGCCACGCGCTTCGGGGTCCCGCGTTGCGAACGATGTGGGGTCGCGCACCACGCGGTCGGCTACCGCGACGCGGAGGGGACGTTCGTACCGAACTGCGGGAACCTGCACTGCGACGCGAGCGGTGAGGGCATGAACTACGACACCGGAGATCCGCTCACCTACGCGGCGGCGAAGTTCATTAGCGATACCTGCAACTGTTGCGGGAATGGAAAGCGCAAGACAGACGACGGAGGCAACCGGTGGATCGTGGTCGTTTTGACTATCGGGCACATTGACCACGACGTTTCCAATAATTCAGATAATAACCTTAGAGCGTGGTGTTCCCGTTGCCATTTCCGGCACGACGCGAAATACCACGCGATCAATGCGTCGGCGACACGGGCGCGAAAACGAAACGAAAGACGGGAGGCGGCGGGCGTCATTGCCCTGTCGATATAGATCACAAATGCCTTACAACGAATCACACAGCGAACTGCGCGAGCACCCCAAAACGAAACGTCTGAAACGGTCGCTCGGCGTGTCGCTCCCCGCCGCGATAGGGCACCTCCAGTGCCTCTGGTGGTGGGTCATGGACTACGCGCCCAAAGGTGATCTGACCGGTTTTGAGGCGACCGACATAGCCGAGGGTGCGGAGTGGGACGGCGACCCCGACGTGTTCGTGGATGCCCTGTGCGCCTGCGGCCCCGCCGGGAGTGACGGGTTCCTGGAGCGGACTACGGACGGACGGTTGCTCGTTCACGACTGGTGGCAGTACGGCGGAAAACTGATCGTAAAGCGGTTCGTGGACGCGTTCCGCAAGCGCAACAACCGGGTGCCGTCGCAAGCCGAGCGCGTCGCCGCGAATCTGCCGATACCGCCCCCCGACGCCGTGATTGAGGACGAGGAGTCGGTCCCCACGAGGCGGGAAACGGACGCAGCGCCGCGCTCCCGTGTACGTACATCGGAGACGTCATCCGCGTCCGTTTCCCCTCCGTCGGACGTCGCGACGACCGCGCCGGTAACAGAGCGAAGCGTAACAGAACAGAGCATAACAGAACAAAGCGTAAGCGTAGAACAACAACAACAAAACAGAGCGGAGCGGAGCGGAGCGGAGCGTACCCCGCGCGCGCGCGACGCCACGCCGGAAGTCGCCACAAGCGACGGGGAAAGAACGCCTGTTGTTGTTGCTATTTTGCCTGACGGCAAGGGGTCCGGGATCATAGTTCCCGGTTCGCCCCCCCAAGACCGACTAGCCAAGGAGTTAGCCGCGCTCGGCGTGAACCGCGCCGACGCCGAGCGGCTGGCTCTCACCCGGCCCGACGAATGCCGGAAACAGTTAGATTGCCTGTCCCTGCGAAAAATAACCCAGAACGTCGCCGGGTTCCTGCGTGACGCCATCGAGAAGGGCTATGAGTTGCCGTCCATGCCGCCCGACGGGGAAAATCGCGGCGATTCTTCCGCGCCCCCCAAGCCCGCCCAGAGAGAAAACGCTAGATCCGCGAACGTGGTCACCGCGCCCCAGGAGTGGCACGACCGCCGGAACCGCGATCGCCTCGTGCTGCCTCCGGGGGCCGACGCCGTGAGCATAGCCTTTCATCCCGACGCCGGTTTCGTAGACCCGTTCGCGGCAGCCAGGGAATCAATCCCCGAGAGGATCAACCTATGAAATCCATGAAAATGCCCAATAAACAACACGCGTTGCCGGAATCCGCCGACCGGATCAAGGCCGTGATCTCGATGATCCTGGACGCGAACGAGACCCGGTTCGTGCCGTGGGCGGCGGTCGTCAGGACGGTGCTACGCCAGCTACCTGGCGTGCCCTGCGATGATGTCTACCCGTCCTGCCGGAGCCTCGCCGGGGTCGAGTACCAGGACAACGGCGACGCGGGGATAGCCATCCACTGGCGGCTCGTCAAAGCGGAGGAGGCGAGAATCGACCCAGCGGAGCGCGAGGCCCAGGCGGACGATCTCGCCGACCGGCGCGAGGCGTGGAAGCGGATGACGGCGAAACTCTCGAACTCGTTCGGGGGATCGCTTGACCTGCTGGAAGAAGTGATTGATCTCATGGCGGAGGCGCGAGGCGCGCCGATCCACATATCCCACCCCGGACTGATCGCCCGCGAGGTCGCGAGGCAAGTCGGGGAAGAGGGGCGGGGCATCAAGTCAGGTGAAATCGGGTTTTCACCGAGATGACCCGCCTCACTGCGGCAGAACGCGAACGCCGCGACAAACTCGTGGTCGCACACTACTTGACCCACCACAGCCAGCGCAAGACGGCGGAGGCATATGGCGTCAGCCGGATGACGGTGTGCCGGATCATCGCGCGGCACGTGTGGGAACTCAAGCGGAGCGCGACCGCGCAGGTAAAACCGGGTTCTACCGAGCCGATGAAATCCGTGTGATTCCTATTTTGGGACACTTGTTGTAACATTGCCCACTATTTGTGTTTGATGAACCGCATAGGGCGTGGCATGATCAGAATGACGCATATCTCCTTCACTACCGGACGATAGAAGGCTATTGTCCGGTATTTTTCGGAAAGCAGAACCACCATGAGCGATGTTAGCCAAGCAATCAACGAAACGACCGGACTACCCGAAGTGCATCTACCCGTCGCTGTCTCGAAGTCCGCGCAGGAACTCGCCGATCACGTCGCGCCGTTGATCAACCTGATTCCGCACGGGACCCGCGTTTCTTACATCACCGCGTTCATCGGGCATCTGATGGGGCTTTTTTTTCACCCTAAAAAGTAACCCGCTATTTCTGACGCTCTGCGATCCGATATTCCGCGCGGAATAACCCATCGTATTACGAGGCTACCGGGTCAGGCAAAACATGTTTTGCCGATATGTCGTTCAACTCGACAGCCGGTAGCCTTGTCTCATTTTAATTCCATGTTGACGACAAACCCGCCCCGCTCCCTGGAAACCAAACGTCTCCAGCGCGAAGCCGGGCGGACCGTCCGTAAGGCTCGTAACGTCGTCACCCGCCGCGTCATCCGACTCGACAGCGACGTGGACGCGATCTGTGCCCGCGCCACCCGCACCGTGGTCGCCGACACCGAGACGGGATTCGACTACAAGCCGATCCCCGTGAAGCGCGACAACCGCTGGACGTTCGCCGAAGCGCAGGCAATCGTCAGCGACGAGGTGAAGCGGCTCGCCCGCAAAACCAAGCCGGTCATCGTCCCCGACGATTACAACGACCCCGGCTATATGCAGGCACTGTCCGAGCGGATGCTACAGATCGTCGCGCACAACCGCGACAAAGACCCCCGCGACGCAATAATCCGCGTGCCCGGCTAGAACGGCCTCGGCAGACACGCCGGTTTTATGCCGGTCTGATAGAAAATGATAGGCTTTCGATGGGACAAACGCTCCGAAGATGCTGCGAAAGCGGTCGCTGACGCGAGGCAAACCGACGCGCAGATGGCATCCGCCGCGGGGGTCTTGGTCGCGACGTTTTACCGATGGAAGTCCCTTTCAACAAGAAAACAGCAGCAGCAGAAAATCGCCGCGTCGGTGAAAGCGAGATTTCACCTGCTTTGTCTGGACCAGCAGAGGACTCTCCTACTAAGCGTCGCGGTCGGCCTCCGGGGCAGGGCGGCCCGACACCGGAGAAGACGGAGCAGATCGCAAGCTTCATCCGCGACGGCAACTACTTCGAGACCGCTTGCGCCCTCGCTGGGGTCTCGACCGCCGCTGGGTACGAGTGGATACGCAGGGGCGAGGGGCGCGACGCGGACCGCCCCGCCTACGAAAATTACGTGCTTTTCGCCAACGCTATAAAAAACGCCGACGCGCGGGCGGAGTCGCTCGGCGTCCAGATGGCTCAGCAGACCGGCAAGACCGACTGGAAGTTCTGGATGACGTTTCTGGAGCGGCGGTTCCCCGACCGGTGGGGGCGCAACGCGCACGCCCTCGCCCGGCTCCTGGAGAAGATGAGTGATGAGAGCCTTGACGCCCTTGCTAGCGGCAGCGTTAGCGGAAAAGGAGCGGAGGGCGCGGCTGAAAAAACGCGCCGCGCTTCGGGCCGAAGCCCTGACGTCCGCGCCGCGCCCGAAACTCTGGACCCCGCAACCGGGACCCCAGACGATGGCCTGTGAATCGAAAGCCGATATTATCGGGTATGGCGGACAAGCCGGTGGGGGGAAAACGGATCTCGCGGTCGGCCTCGCCGTGATGGAGCATTACCGCACGCGCATCTTCCGCCGCTACTACACCGACCTGAAGGACATCGTGGACCGGGCGAAGCAGATAACCGACGGCCACCGCACCGCGCTGAACATGTCGGATTTCACCTTGTCGCTACCGGGCGGCGCGAAGATCCTGTTCGCGGCGATGGCGATGCCCTCCGACTGGGAGCGATTCAAGGGTCGCCCCGTGGACGCGATGATATTCGACGAGGTGACGGAGTTCATCGAATCGCAGGTGCGCTCGATCATCGCCTGGGTGCGCTCGACGCGCCCGAACCAGCGTCGGCGCATCGTGTTCACGTTCAACCCGCCGACCTCGGTGTCCGGCGAGTGGGTGATCCGCTTCTTCGCGCCCTGGCTCGACAAGTCGCACCCGAACCCCGCGCTGCCCGGCGACCTGCGCTGGTACGTAATGCTCGACGGGATCGAGACCGAGGTGCCGACCGGCGACCCGATCGAGCACGGCGCGAAAGGCGGCGAGACCGAAACCCTGTACCCGATGTCGCGCACGTTCATCCCCGCGAAACTCGCCGACAACCAGTTCCTCGCGGCGGACGGCGAATACCGGCGCATGCTCCAGGCGACGCCCGAACCACTCCGCTCGCAACTCCTGTACGGCAAGTTCGACACCGAGCAGGATGTGGATAAATGGCAGGTGATCCCCACGGCCTGGGTCGAGGCGGCGATCCTGCGCGGCAAGGCGCGAGCGCGCCCGACGCACCTGATGACGGCGATGGGCGTGGACGTCGCGCACGGCGGGCGCGACCGCACCGTAATCGCGCGCCGGTACGACGACTGGATAGCCCCGCTCCTCATCTACGAAGGTAAAGAAACGCCGGATGGGAAGTCGGCGGCGAAACTCGTGATGGACGCGTACGAGGGATCCGGCTATATCAACGTGGACGCGATCGGCTACGGGGCGTCCTGCGCCGAGAAGTTGCTCGACGCGGAGGACGAGGGCGGCTGGGCCATGGACTGCGTGACGGCGATGAACGTGGGGACCAAATCCACGTACCGCGACAAGTCCCGCAAATACAAGATGTACAACAAGCGGGCCGAAATGCACTGGCGTCTGCGGGACGCGCTCGACCCCGACAACGACAGCCAGTTCGCGCTCCCCGACGACCGGGGCCTCGTGATGGAGCTGTGTTCGGCGACCTGGTGCCCGAAGCCGTCCGGCATCCATGTCGAGTCGAAAGACGAGATCAAGAAACGAACTACCGTTAGCCCCGATCTCGCGGAGGCCGTGATGCTCTCGATGCTCGAAGGCGGCTCGGGATGGGCGGCGGTCGAAGCGGCGCAGGCGGGCAGCGGCGACGAAAAGGACACCCTCCATGGCTACGACGACGACGACACGAGCGCGTTCGGCGACGCCGGACTCTGGTAAAGAGTCCGGCACGGGGAAAGAGGCGGCAATCGAAACGCCGACCGTCCCTGTCGCGCCGCCCGTGAAAAAGGACGGGTGGGAGGTGATGGAGGAGACGCCCCCCCAAGCCCCAAGCACCCGGACGATCGGCCCGCGCACTCGCCCGAAGCGGGGCCTCAACGCGATCTACGACAGAACCTCCGATGCGCTCGACGTTATTTGGTGACGAATAAACATGGCAACAGCAACACCAACAGCAGCAACAGAGGTCGCCGCCGCCGAACCGATGGACGCGCGGACGCAGGATGAGTTGATCGAGTCGCTGGTCGGGTCCTACTATGACACCCTCGTCCCTTCGTTCCGACTCGCGCCCTACTCGCCCGATGTGTTCATCGCGACCAAGGGCTATAAAACCCTCGACGACATGCTCAGCATGATCGCTGTGCGCTCGCCGCTCAACATCATCCGCGACGCCGTCCTCTACAAAGGTTGGCGCGTGGTGCCCGCCGTTCTCGACCAGGCGAACGGCGACTACGTGCAGGCCGCGCTCATGGCGAACGCGCTCGAATACACGCTCGACAACATCGTGGACGCGAGCGATAACGGCTATTCGTTCCGGCAGGACATATTCGAGCTGCTCGCGGCGATCCACTACGGGTTCCGGTTCGCCGAGATCGAGTGGCGCGTGATGGAGTCAGGCCCGTACGCGGGCAAGCTCGGCCTCGCGCAACTCGCGCACAAGCCCTGCCAGCAGATCGGCTTCGATCTCGACGCGCGCACCCTGCGCGTCGTCGGCTACACGTCTTACACGCCCGCGACCGGCTACCAGTTCGGCGTGCCGCCCGAGAAGGCACTACGTTACACGTTCGCCCCGAAAGATTCGCTACCCTACGGTAACGGCCTCGGCAGGGCGGTTTACAAGCACTCGTGGTCGCTCGACTTCTTGTACCGGTTCTGGAACATCGCGCTGGAGCAATACGGCTCGCCGTTCATCCTGGCGAACGCGCCCGCGAACCTCATGAACCTCGCCGCGAAGTGCCTCCAGCGGATACGGCAGGGCGCGCCCGCGATCCTGCCGGACGGCGTGGAAGCGTCGCTGAAAGAGATCACGGGCGCGGGCATCGCCGGGTTCAAAGCCGCCGCTGAGCACCACACACAGCAAATCGCGAAGGGATACCTCGGCGCGACGCTCACGAGCGGTGAAGGACAGCGCGTGGGATCCATGGCGCTAGGCAAAGTGCATCAGGATACGCAGGAATACAACCTGTCCGGGCGGCGCGTCGACATCGAGGACGTGATCAACTACGGACTCGTGCGACGGTGGGTGCGCTACAACTGGGGCGACGCCGCGCTCGCGCTCGCCCCCAAGTTTTCGCTCGGCGTGTGGGACACGGGCGACATGCTCCAGACGGCGCAGGCGTTCGCCGCGCTCATCACGAGCGAGGTCATGCACCCTGCGGAGGACCAGATCCGCGAGCGTCTGGGCCTAACCCCGATAGACGCCGACCTTCGGACCCAGATGGAGAAACTATGGGACGGCATCGGCGCGCCCCCGCCTGTGATCACCCCGCCTCCGTCAAACGGCGACGGCACGGGGGACGGGGGCGGCGACGGCACGGGTGGGGACGTGGGTGATAACAGCGGCGACAGATAACGGTAATGAAAACGGCGATTAAGGAGCCAACGAAAACGATGAGTGAACTACCCGACTGGGTTAACCCCGACGATATGGAGCGCGACCCGGCGAAGCGTCCCAATCACTGGTACCACGCGCAGAGCGACACCGTGTTCGCGATGGAGCCCGGCTGGCGTCCGCCCAGCATGGCCAAAGCGAACACGGGCGCGGAGGCGACGACGGGCGGGGGAACCGCTTCGGTTTCCGGAGAGAACCCGCGTTCTTCTTCGCTGCTCGGCGGAACTGGGTGGCCCGCGATCGGGCAACGGGTACTGGTGATCGCGAGCGGCCAGCACGGCACGATCAGCGACGACGAGCACGCGGGCGATATGGACCCGCACGTTGACGTCCTGCTCGATGGTGTCGGCGCGACGATCGCGGCCCCGCCGGCTTGGATCCGCCCGCTGAACCGCGCCGAGATCGAGGCGGACGAAGCGGCACTCGCGCAGGGGATCGCGGGATCATCGCTCGCCGCCGCTACCGTCGCGCTCGGACGAGGCCGCAAGGCAGTCCAAGCCGTCGCGCCCCAGCCAACCGCGACCGTGCCTGATGAACCGTCACCGATCGTTACCGAGTCTGCCCCGGACGAACTAGCGGCGGTGCTGGACGGCGAGAACCCCGCGGACTCGGAAGTCAGCTAAACAGGTGAAAGCGGGCTCCCACCGATGCTACGGAGAAGGAGGCAGAATGAGAACGACGCTAGAAGCGGGGGGGCGGATGCACCGCGTACGACCCCGCTTCCTATCGAAAACCGCAGCGGTTTGTCGAGAGAAAGCCGGTGACGCCCTCTCCCTGAAGATGGACCCGTCACCGCACAACCGGGGCGGCGTGGGCAAGCTCCCCAAAACGGACACCGAAGCCCTCGCGGTGATCAACGGGATCGCCCCGCGCGCCGCGACTGGCAAGCCCTACGCACTCGCCGACCTGCATATCCATTACCTGGAAGCCGCGAGCACCCGTTTCGTGGCCGATCGGTACCTGTTCCTTGCCGAAAGCACCCTGAAAAACATCGTGCTCGACGCGGGGGACGGGTTCGCGTTCATGAACTCCCACCGTAGGTCGGAGTTGCCGATGGGCCGCACGTTCGCGGCCCGCTACGAAACGGTCGCGGACGCCGAGACGGGCGAATCGGTCGGGCGCGCCGTGGTCGGGATGTACATGCTCGCGGGCGTGTCGCCGAACGGTGACGACGGCCCCAGCACGGACGCCCTATCGGCGGGCATTGACGCGGGCACTGTGTTCGACTGCTCGGTTGGGCTATACGGCGGCGACTGTATCTGCGACGTGTGCGGCGAGGACCTGTTCGGCTACCAGCCGGGCGGCTACGACGAGCAGGGCGATTACCACTACGGCTACTACGACTGCCCGCATATACCGGGCACGACCTACGCCATGGACGAGGACGAGATCGCGGCCCAGGTCGCACTCGGCGTGAGCGATGGTTGCGCGACGTTCTCCCTGGAAGATGCGCACTGCGGCGAGGTTTCCGCCGTGTACGACGGTGCCTGCCCCGGTGCCGGGTTCGAGAAGGTTTTGCAGTTCGCGCGAACCCAGGAACAGGGGAAATTCAGTTTCCCTGAACTTACCGACGACGCGCGCGCCCAGATCGGGCGCGTTTACAACAATGACTTCGAGCGACTAGCCACTTCGGGCGAATCGCTCGCCGACCACGGGGAAATCGCCCCGCCCTCAGGAGGGGACAATATGCTATCTAACAAGTTCGTGAAGCCGGCGTTGATCGCGCCGATCGCGCTTCAGCAAGAACCGCCGACGCAGAACGCGTTCGCCGCCGGGTTTCAGGCAGCCCTCGCCGCGCTGGGTATGGGCACCCATGATCACAACCACAACAGCAACAGGAACGGCGGCGAACCGCCCGTCGCGGTACCGGTGCCGACCGCCGTACCCGCGCCCGCGAATTTGACGGAACAAAACAACGCCGAGGCGATGGGCAAGCAGCTCAACGACCTGGCCGCGAAACTCGCGCTGTCTGAGAAAACGATCTCGGAAGAGCGTGCGCTCCGCGTCCTCGGTGAGGACAAGGCGTTCATCGCTGGGCTCGTTCGTGAGTTCAAAATCACGCCCGCGCAGGCGACGGAACTGGAGAAGGTCGCATCTGACAACCCGGCGGCGTTCGCCGCCGTGAAGCCGACCTTCGCGAGCGCGGTGGTGATCACGGCACTCGCCGGGACCCCGGCGAAGGGCACCACGGTTGACGGGGCGCAGATCGAGGGGGGGGACTCGGAGGGGATCGCGAACATCCTGCATAAAAAAGTGCTCGCTCTGATGGCCGAGCGCAGGGGTATCAGCTACGCCGCCGCGTTCTCCGAGGTGTGCTCGGCGGATAAGGAACTCGCCGCCCGCTACAAGGAAGCCTCCGCCGTCCATTAAACAGAAAGTTGCCGCAGCCTTCTCTAGTTGCCGCGATCCCGTCTCTTCCGGGCCGCCCCTCTCTTTCGAGAGGGGCGGCCCTCTCTTTCGATAACCTAGGAGGTTCCCCCCCATGGCCTTGCAAGGCACTAGCGGTCGCAGGACCGTTCTCATCACTGGCGCGCTAACGACGCCCGTCCTGGCGAACCGCATCATCGTCGCGGATCTCAACGCGGGTAACGTCGGCAACGGCGCTCTCTCGGCCGCGAACCAGGTCGGGTTCCTCGGAGTCACGCTGGAGGCGACCGACCGGCTCGGCTACGCGCCGATCCAGCACCGCGACGTCGTGCTCATCACGGCGGGCGCGGGCGGCGTCACCGCCGGACAGTACGTCGTCTCCGACGCGACTGGGAACGCCGTGCCCATCGCGGCGGCGGCGCAGAACAAGCAGGTGGTCGGCCTCGCGCTAACCACCGCGCTCGCGGGCAACCCGGCGGACGTGCTCCTCCAGCCGTTCCAAACCGCGCTCACGTCTTAAAAACAAACGCGCGGGGGGAGTGTGATGCTCCCCACGCGCCTCTCCCTGGAAAGGAAACTACCCCCATGCCAGCACTCGGCACGGTACATCTCGATACCGCACTCACGTACCTGTCCGTCGCGTACATGAACGATCAGTTTCATGCCGACGAGGTTTTCCCGCCGCTCCCTGTGGAGAAGCGGAGCAACAAATACTTTGTGTACGACACGGACACGTTCCTCAAGAACTCGGGCGTGGACAGCGCGGGGCGACCGCGCTCGCTACGCGCCAACAAAACCGAAGCGGCGGAGGTGGACTACAACCTGTCCGCGCTGCCGTACTACTGCGAGGAATACGCCCGCAAGAACTTGGTGACCGACGCGATCGAGAGCCTCGCCGACAACCCGCTCCAGCCCGGCGTGGACGCGACCATGGTTGTGACAGAGGCACTAAAAAACGACAACGAGATCGCGGTCGCCTCGGTCGCTTGCTCCTCGACCAACTACGCGTCGGCCAACAAAGTCACCCTCACGGGCGGCGCGACGGGCACCTCCTGGGCGCAGTACGCGAGCCCGAACAGCCAGCCGCTGTCGAACATCCGCGACGCCAAAATCGCGATCAGGAAGGGGCTACTGCGCGAGCCTAACAGCGCGCTCTACACGGTGGACACGGCGCAGACGCTCGCCGACAACCCGACGATCAAGGACCTGATCAAGTACGTCTCGCCCGAGGCACTGTCCTCGTCGGGCCTGCCGAAGGTCCTCCGGGGACTGGCCACGATCGAGGCCGCGACCCAGAAAGGCACGTCGCCGGAGGGCGCGGCGGTGTTCACGAGCGGCAACGTGTGGACGGACGAGAACGGGACGAACGTCGCGCTCATTTATTACCGGTCGGCGGACACGGGGCCGCGCTCGGTGCAGTTCGGTCGGACGTTCGACGCGCCCGACCCAACGAACGGCGTGCGCGGAGTAAACATCCGCCGCTACCGATGGGAGCCTCTGAAAGGCGAGTACGTGGAAGGGGCGATGACGCGCGACTGGCGTTTCGTGTCGCTGTCGAACAACCTCGGTACGGGCAA